>JBFWML010000036.1:0-22122 GCA_050251635.1 Campylobacterales bacterium
GCGACTGCTGTGGTATCGGAGGCCGCCTTGCGCGACCGATATCTTTCGGATGTGCACAAGCGCCTTGCGTCGGCTTGGCACCCTGGACATTCCGATTTGGGTAAAATGGCGCAAATTCAATCGCGTATTTTTGCGCGCGGCGGCATTGAATATGAGATTCAAACCGTTCAGGGCGATCAACCCTTTGTCGATCGGCTCACGGCTGCCCTTGAAAAAATCAAAGCCCAGGGCGTTGAGCCGCCGCCAAAAACCATGAAGTTAGATGTGAGATTTGTCGTAAAGGAGTAGTATGCGTTTTTTTTGGGTGTTGTTTCTTGCCGCGAGTCTTTACGCAGCCGATGCCACCTTGGAGGTGATCAAAGAGGTGGGTACCGCGCTGAACGTGACGGTGGAGTCTAAGGGCCTTAATCCCAGCCTGATCGATCGGCGCATCGGGCGGATGATTGAGGCGGATTTGAAGGTGGCGGGTTTTTACAATGTGGTGCCTGCGCCCGCAGAAGGCGGCCCCTCCTTTGATCCGGGGCACGCAATCTACCGCAACGCGGGGCTTGACCATCTTGTCCGCTATGACTACTTCTCCGAGCCCGGACGTCTTGGAATCCGCGCCGAGGTTTATGACGTCAAGGCAAAAAAGCCGCTGATTTCGCGTACCTACACCGTCAGCCGCGAGGAGCGTTTTCCCTTTCTGGCGCACCATCTGACCATCGATCTGGCCAAAAAGCTGGGAATAGACGGACTGGAGTGGATGGGAAAATTTGTGATTCTTTCGCGCCACGTCGGACCCAAGGAGACCGAAATTCTCATCGCCGACTACAGCCTGACCTTCAAGCAGGCGGTTATCAAGGGCGGTTTTAATATATTCCCCAAATGGGCCGATACCGAGCAAAAGGCTTTTTACTACACCCACTATCTTGATAAGCCCACCCTCTACCGTGTTGATCTCTATACTGGCGAGCGCACCAAGATTACTGAATCCGAAGGGATGCTGGTTTGCAGCGACGTAAGCCGCGACGGCAAGCGGCTTTTGCTGACGATGGCGCCCGATGATCAGCCCGATATTTTCGAATACAACCTCGCTACGCGTCAGGCAAAGCGGCTGAGTGAATACAGCGGCATTGATGTTAACGGCCATTATGTCGATGATGAGTCCGCGCTTTTATTCGTCTCCGATCGCCTCGGCTATCCGGAAATTTTCTATGCCCCCCTCAACGCGCCTGCTTCGGCAACCCAGTTTGTCTTTAAGGGCCGAAACAACAACTATATCAACACATGGAAAAACTACGCTGTGTTTGTTAGCCGCGATACCGACAGCGAATTTGCCGAAAACACCTTTAACTTGTACCTGATCTCGACCAAGAGCGATTTTATCCGGCAGCTTACCACCACGGGCAAAAACAATTTTCCCCGCTTCTCCCCCTCGGGCGATACCATCTTGCATACGAAGGAGTTTAAAAAGGAGAGCGCCCTGGGCATTATCCGCCTAGGGTACAACAAAAGCTTTCTTTTTCCCCTTGAAAAAGGTCAAATCCAAGCGATTGACTGGTAAAACCGGGTGCTTAACGGTCGTTTAAAACTGGGTTCGATATGATGACCCAGATTCCATCAACTTAACCGAAGGAGAGAATTATGATGAAAAAGGTCGTACTTACAAGCGCATTAGCCGCCCTTTTGCTGCTGACGGGTTGTGGACCCAAGGCGCAAGTCGATCCCGCCGAGGCGACGGATCAAAAAGTTGAGGCGGCAACCAAGCCCGCCGAAGAGACCAAAGTGGACATGGCCGATCAGGTCGCAGTAGCCAAAAGCGATGTTCAGGCGACTGCCGATGAGAAGGTGGCTGTAGTTGCCGCTGCCGTTAACGAGAAGTTGCCGGCTATCTACTTTGACTTTGACCGCTACAATATCCGCGAAGATATGCAGTCTGCCATTAACGATCTGGCCCGCATCATTAAAGCCGGCGGTAATGTGAATTTCCGCATCGAAGGCAACTGCGATGAGTGGGGCACCGAAGAGTACAACTACGCACTGGGTCTTCGCCGCGCAAAGAGCGTTCAGGACGCGCTTGAGCGTGCCGGTGTAAGCAAGGCGCAACTTTCTTTGATCAGCTATGGCGAATCCAATCCCGTATGCACCGAGTCTAACCGCGATTGCTGGCGTCAAAACCGCCGGGTTGAATTGACCATTCTTCCCTGACCGTTTTGATGCACCGGATACTTCTTTTTTTGGCGGCGGGCGCTTTTGCGCTAGCCGCCGAACCCTCGGCCTTTAGAGCCGGAAACCTCTCTTCATCCGAACCCTACGGACTTACCGAAACCGAAAAAGAGATCCACGAAAACCGCCAAGCGATTGAGCGTTTGGAGAAACGGCTTTTTTCCCTGGAGCAAAAAACCGATACCGCTGCTTCTTTGTTGGAAGGGGTTATCGCCACAACCCGTGCCAACAGCGAAGCCATCCGGAACCTGACGCGCACGCTGCAGCAGATAGAGGCGGTGCAAAAACGTCAGATGGAGGGCGACCAAAAGGCCAAGATGGAGCTGGATGCGCTCCATCTGCGTCAGGAGGCCCTTGAAAAACAGGTGAACGAAGCCCTAAATGCCCAAGCGGAGAATCAGAAAAAACTTGCCGATTCTCTGGCCGCCCTGCAAAAGGCGGTAGGGGCGGGCGTTTCAAGGGAGGGGTTTGACAAAACCGTCAAGCAGTTGGTGGCCGAGATTGAAGCCAACCGCCGCGCAATCGCCCAGCTGGGCGGAAAAGCCGCTCCGGAGCCCAAAGTGGAGAGCTTCTCGAATATTCCTCCCGAAACCCTGCTGGGTCAGGCAAAGACAATGATTGAGGCCAAAGAGTATGACGGCGCGCATGCCAGACTCGCCCATCTGCTCAGTACCAAATACAAGGCGGCGGAAACCACCTTTTATCTGGGGACGCTTTACTATTTTCAGGGCGAAAACGATAAAGCGATCGCCGCCTTCAAGCAGAGCGCCCAACTGGACGATCAGGCGCGCTATATGCCGGTGTTGCTCTATTACACCGCGATCGTTCTGGAGCGTCAAAAGAACAATGCCGAGGCGCGGCGTTTTTATGAAACGCTGCTTCGCCTCTATCCGGAACACGATGTGGCGACGGGCGCAAAGCGCAGGCTAGAGAAGCTGCCCTAGCGCCTCGTCAATAAGCGAACGCACCCCCGCGTCTGCGAGGATGTATTCGAGGCTTTTTTGGTTTTTGGGGTTTTCAATCAGTTGCGACAGAAGCGCGATTGCTTCATTGGCGGAGGTTTGCCGCAAATAGTTGACAAAGCGTATCTCAAGCTCCCTGCTGGGGCCGGCTTTGAGGGTTTCGATCAGATCGTTTTCAAACCGCTGCACCGTCTCCTGCGTCCCGCTGAGCGCCTTTTCAATTAGCCGCTCTTCATCTTTTGAATCATCATTGTCAAACGGTTCGTTCATGGCCGACAGCAATGCAACCAGCGCGGTTTCGTCGTCGCCCAGCACGGAGACGATGGCGGCACGCAAACTCCGCCCGCTGGGTCTGGCGCTAAGAAGCCTGGAGAGCGCTTCAAGGCGGCGCGGCGGATGGCGTAGAAGCGTGCGTTCGTCGTTCTCGACCAGAGCACGCAGGGCAGGGTGGATCCGGTTTTGTCTGGCCCAAAGAAGCCACGCGGTAGTTTCGATCGGCGCCAGCCGGATTTTTGCCGTTGCCTCCAAGGGAAGCGCCTCGACGGAGGTGATTAGAAACTGACACTCAAACCGTGCTCCCAAAAGGGTTCGGGTGGCTAAGAAGGGTTTGAGAAATTGTGCCGTTTTGCCATCGGCGTTTTCGATAATCACCGCAGGTGCGTTGGCGATGCGCGCATGAAGCAGGGAGAGGTTTTCGTTGCTCAGCTCCTGAGCGTGGAGGATGGGCGCTTGGGGTGAGAGCTGGCGGCAGAGCGTGGTCTTGCCGCATCCTTCGGGGCCGAAAACCGCAAGATCCAGCCCGGCTTTGAGGGCGGTTTGCGCAAGCAGCGCCGCTTCTTCGTGCATCATGCCGCACGCCTTTTGGCCAGCCAGATCAGTTTAAAACGGTAGCCGTGTTTGGGGTCGGAAAAAAGCAGTTTGAGACGATGGGCGAAACTCTCCTCAAAAACCCGCCTGAGCGTAAAAGGAGCCTCGTCGTAAAGCGTGGCGATCCAGGGTAGAAAGATGTCGTGGTCAAAGGCCTTTTCAAACCACTCTAGCGCACTTTCGCGGATCTTTTCATTGGTGCTGTCCAGTTGCGAGAAAATAAAGGCGTGGGCTTCATAGGTGTCGCTGAAGTTAACAAAGGAGTCGATAATCAGCGGACGCAGGGCGGCATACTCATCGTAGAAGGCTCGAACCAGCCGGAAATGTTCGGTTTTGCCAAAACTGCACAGGGTGCGCACGGCCGCTACGCGCACCTCGTCTTCGGGGTCGATCAGAAGCTTGATCAGCTCCTTTTCGAACAGATCCAGCTCAAATTTGCGGATCGCTTTAATGGCGTTGATCCGTACGCCGAAATCCGAATCGTTCAGCATCACGGCGATCGCTTCGGCGGCGGCCAGTTTGGGCAGCTTCATCACCGTGGCGGAAAAGGGGCCTTTGGCGTCATCCGAAAGCGCCCAGAGGCGTTCTAAAAACTGTTTGGCATTCATGGGCTGATTCTAGCGAGAAACGGTTGAAGTGGCCGCGTGTTAAAATCCGCGCCTTTAAACGCCCCGCCTTAAGGATTTGCATGAAGAAAATCGCCTTTATTTTCCCCGGTCAGGGTTCCCAGGCCGTGGGAATGGGCAAAAGCCTGATCGAACGCCACGCCGCAGGAAAAGAGATGCTCGATGCTGCCTCCGCCGCGCTGGGTTACGATATGGGAAAACTGCTTTTCGAGGAAAACGATTGTCTGGGCCAAACCCGCTACACCCAGCCGGCGATTTTGTTTGTCAGCCTGCTGGCCCACAAGCTTTTCGAAAACGAACTGCCGATCAAACCGGTTTACGCGATGGGCCATTCGCTGGGCGAACTCTCCGCCGTGGCGGCCATGGGCGGGCTTTCTTTGGCTGACGCGCTCAATGTTGCCGCCAAACGCGGCGAGTGGATGCAAGCCGCCTGCGACGGCGTGGGCGCGGGGATGATGGTGACTTTGGGCCTAAGCGATCAGGCCGCCGAAGAGGCGTGCAAAGCCGCGCAAGCCGAGGGTAAAAAAGTGTGGCCCGCCAACTACAACAGCGACGGTCAGATTGTGATGGCCGGGGTGAAGGCCGATCTGGCTTCGATGGAGGAGCGTTTTAAAGCCGCCGGTGCCAAACGGGCGATGCTTTTAGATATGTCCGTCGCCAGCCACTGCCCGATTTTGCAAAGCGCCGTCGAGCCGCTGAAAAACCTGCTGAACGAAAAACTCCAAGCCAATCTGATCGCCCCCGTGATCGCCAATGCAACCGGCGAGGCGTATCAAACTAAAGACAAAGCGGTCGCGCTGCTGGCCGATCAGCTTGTAAAACCCGTGCGTTATAAGCAGGGCATTGCAGCGATCGAAAACGAGATTGACCTGTTTATCGAATTCGGCCACGGCGGGATTTTGAAGGGTCTGAACAAGAAAAACACCGCCAAGCCCACGATTAGCGTCGGGACGGCGGATGAGCTGGAGCAGGCGCTCGAAGAGGCCGCCAAGTGAGCGCGATGATCGGCATTATGGGGGCGATGCAGGAGGAGGTCGAACCGCTGCTGCGCCGCATGGAAAACGTGCAGACCGAGCGCATCGGCAACAACAACTACCACACCGCAACCCACAAGGGCAAACAGGTGGTGGTGGCCTACAGCCGCATCGGCAAGGTCAACGCCGCCGTGACCGCGACGATGATGATTGAGCGGTTCAAAATTTCCAAACTGCTTTTTTCCGGCGTGGCGGGGGCGATCAGCCCGCAGCTGCGCGTGGGTGACCTGATCTGCGCGACCAAACTGGTTCAGCACGATGTGGATATCACCGCCTTTGGCCACAAGCCGGGCTTTATTCCCGAAACCGGCGATTTTTTCGCCACCGACGCGAAACTCAACGATCTAGCCCAAAAGGTTGCCGCCCACAGGGGTGTGAAACTCGGCAGCGGCGTCATTGCCACGGGCGATCAGTTTATTGCCAACCCGGAGAAAAAAGAGTGGATTCGCAAAACCTTCGCCGCCGACGCGGTGGAGATGGAAGGGGCCAGCGTCGCCTGCGTTTGCGCGACCTTCGGCGTTCCGTTTTTTGTGCTTCGCGCGATCAGCGACGCGGCGGATATGGACGCGGGGTTTAGTTTTGACGAGTTTCTTAAAAGCAGCGCGGAAGTCAGCGCCGAGTTTGTGTTGGAGATGATCGAGCGGTTATGAGCCTGCCCGCCGCACGACTGCCCAAGCGCGTAATCCGCATTTGCGCCCAGACCAACGCCCGTTACAATCTCATCGGCGAGGGCGATCGGGTGATGCTGGGTTTAAGCGGCGGCAAGGATTCGCTGACCTTGGCGCATCTCTTGCTGCGAATGCAGCGGATTGCGCCCTTTAAATTCGACCTGCTGGCTGTCACGATCAACTACGGCATGGGCGAGGATTTAACGGCGCTCAAAGCCCACTGCGCCAAGTACGGCATTCCTCACCATGTGGAAGAGACCGATATTTTCCCCACCGCCGCTGCCCACATCCGCGAAAACAGCTCCTTTTGCAGCTATTTTTCCCGGATGCGGCGCGGCGCGCTTTACCGCGTGGCTGAGCGGTTGGGGTACGGCACATTGGCGCTGGCGCATCACCTCGATGACGCGGCGGAGAGCTTTTTTATGAATCTGATTCATAACGGCAAGCTGCGATCGATGCCGCCGGTTTACACCGCCGAGGCCTACAACATCAAGGTCATCCGGCCGCTAATCAAGGTGCGTGAGGCGCAACTGGCCGAATGTGCGCGGGAAAACAACTTTCCGCTGATTGGCGACGAAGCGTGCCCGGCCTTTGCAATGAACGTAAAGATGCCCCATGCGCGGGCGGAGACCAAGGCGTGGCTCCACGAATTCGAGAAAACCCGGCCGGGGCTGTTTGACCAGTTTCGCCATGCCTTTGAAACGGTGGAAGCTGAAACTTTTTTTGATGAAGCGCATTTTAAGAGCCGTTAAACTAGGATGGATAACGATTGGATGCAAGGAGAGTTTTGATGGGCCGGATGGTGCAAATAGCAGTCTTTGGGGTGGTGCTTATATTGTCGATCGCCGGTTGCGATGATCGTGACTCGGAGCAGGCGGTGGAATACGAGCGGCAGTTGGCGCTTAATGAAAAAAACTACGACAAAGTCCTTAGCATGACGGCGGGTTGTGTGGGCGGAACCGACTACGCCTGCTTAATGGATCGCGCAGCGGCCTATGCAGGGAAAGCGGGCTTCACTCTTTCTTCGGTCATTACGGGATTGACGGATGACGGCGGTACGGATGAGTTTTATGAGAAGCTGGCAGGAAGCATCTCAAGCAGCTCAACCGCCAGCGACGATTTGAATCGCTCCAAAGCAACCTATGAGAACATTATCGAGGTTGTCGGCACCAAGGACTTGGTGTGTCAGAAACATAGTTCGGAGTACAACGCTTCGGGCTACTATCAAAAAGCCGCCTGTTTTCCCCATGGCATGACGGTTATGGCAAGAACGGCCGTGCTTATGGATAAGATGCAAAACGTCGGTGATGACAATGCCACCGATGCGGCAGCTGTTGCCGATTTGCTCAACAATGACATCGTAACTTTGGTGAATTTATTTGGCGACGGCAGCGCGGAAACAGTAAGTGCGGTGAATGAGATCAAGGATGAAATATGCATAGCTGCGGCGCAGCCGGCCGGGTGTGTCTTGACGGGTCCTTATGTTGAAGCCTATCTGGCAACCCACTAAGAAAGGCGAGTGTGAAATCTAGACGTTTATTGGCGCTTGCGATCGGCTCGAGCCTTTTTGCGGCTTCGGCCTGTGCGGTTAACTATGAATACACTCAGCTCCACCGGGATCCAAGGGTTATGGGCGCCGGCGGTGCCAACGTGGCCAGCGGCGGTAGCTTTAGCGCAATTTTTTCCAACCCTGCCGGACTTGCCAGAATTCCCGCGCAGTATGGATGGGAGTTTCAAGCGCTCAATCTGTCAGGCGCTTTCAATGACGATGTCAATGATCTTTCCGACATTATGGACGCTGCGGACGAGAGTGAGGCGGCTTTAAGCGCTGTGCTGGATGATATGGTGGGTACCCGTATTCACCTTGGAGTCAGCGCCGTACCCTTTAGTATGGCTAAAAAGTTCAAGAAATATGCCTTTGGCGCAGGCGTTGTCACATCGGTAAACGGTGGTGTGGCGGTGCATCAGGGCTTTGGCAGCCAGGGGATGCTGGAGATCAACACGCTGGCAACTGCCGGTGCAGCCTTTGGCCTTGCCCACGACATCAACGGCTTGAAGATTGGAAGGTATGTTCTCAATAGGCTCTCTGTGGGCTATGGCGCAAAAGCGATGGGCTACGGCGCGCTTTCCAAGACCTTTAGCGCGGCTGAGCTTGCCGATGAGAACTTTGAGATGGACGACGAGCTGAAAGAGGGCGCTTCGGTTGTGGCCGATCTGGGCATGATTTACAACGTGACGCCCCGCTTCACGGTTGGCGCAAGCGCACTGAATATCGGCGGTATCGGTGAGGGGGATATGGAGATTCCCATGACAATCAACGCAGGTGTGGCATATACCTACGAGGTTGAGAAGCGGGTTTTCTTTAAACGTGTGCGTTTGTCGGCTGACTACATTGATATCGCTCAAGGCTATGAAGATGAGAGTTTTATCAAGCGCACCCGCTTAGGAGCTGATTTGAATATCTGGGATGGATGGGCATCCAGCTTTGCGCTGCAGACAGGTATTTATCAGGGAGAGTTTACCGCCGGGCTCAGCCTCCGGCTTGCCGTTTTAGAGCTTGCAGTGGCTACCTATGCCGAAGAGATGGGCGCCTATGGCGGTCAAGACCCCGATCGCCGCACGGTTGCGAGTTTCGGGATCAACTGGTAATCTGAAGGCTTTGGGGCTTAAGGCCCTAAAGCCCCTCCTCTAAAATCCGCCACAGTTTTTCGGTTTCATGATCTTCAAAAAGCAGCGACTCCCCCGTTTCAAATAGCCTGATAACCTTTTTGGCATCGAAGCCTTCGGCATAGACGCACTCGGCGTGTACGGGCATAAAAGCGCGGGTGAGGGCGATTTGACGGGAGTCAACAGGCCGATCGCAGACAAGGCAGCGCATATCCCGGTGTAGCCGGCCTTCATATTCAAAAAGCGCCACCGACGCCTCGATCAGGGCGCGCTTGGCGGACTGTTTTTCTAAAAGCGACGCCGTGCGATCGAGCAGCCGGTAATAAAACCCGTCGAGGGTTTCCGCGCCCCTTAGGTGTGCATGCAGCAGCTGGGAAAACTGTTGCCAGGCCCGCACTTTGGCGGCGTCAAAGAGCCATGAGAAGCCCAGATGGGAAACCTGTCGGAGCCGGGGCAGAAAGAAGGGATCGTTTTCGGCGACAAAGTCGATTTTGTGGCCCAGTTGCAACGGGCTGTGGCGTACGCCGTAGAAGCGGTAGAGTTCCATAACCCGTTCGGGAGTCAATACGGAAAGAATCAGGTCTTCGTCGCGATGCTTGCGGACACCCAGGATAAAGCCTCGCATTACCCTCTGTTAATCCGTTTTTGGCTATGATCGCAACCCAACTTTAGACCTTCCTTAATCTGTTAGGCGCACTATAGCAAAAGGCTGCGAATGGATCGATTAACCCACACATTGCAAAATCGCGAAAGCTACGGCAATCTTCTTCAAGAACGCGACAACTGCGGCTTTGGCCTTCTGGCCAATATCAAAAACGCCCCCTCCCACCAAATCACACAGGATGCCATTACCGCCCTTAGCCGCATGATTCACCGCGGTGCGATCGCCGCCGACGGAAAAAGCGGCGACGGCAGCGGTCTGCTCTTTTCCATGCCCGATCGCTTTATGAAAAAAACCGCCGCCAAGCTGGGCGTCGATCTGCCTGCGCGTTATGCGGTGGGGATGTTTTTTCTAACCGACAAGGCTCAAAAAGAGACGATCGCCGAACTGTGCGAGAAAAACGACCTCAAAGCCGTGCTCTTCCGCGACGTGCCGGTCAACACCGATGCGCTCGGCGAGCTGGCGCTCAAAACGCTACCGATGATCGTTCAGGCGTTTGTGATTCCCGGATCGCTGATTGCCACCAAGCGTTTTGAGGCGCTGCTTTACCTGACGCGCAAAGAGATTGAGCACCATTTCCGTAAGGTATCCGACTTTTACATCCCTTCTTTTAGCAGCCAGACCCTGTGCTATAAGGGTTTGGTGATGCCGACGCATATTGAAGAGTTCTATGAAGATTTGCAGGATGAGGATTTTGCCGTCAGCTTCGCGCTCTTTCACCAGCGTTTTTCCACCAACACGCTGCCGCGCTGGTCGCTGGCTCAGCCTTTCCGCGCCATTGCCCACAACGGCGAGATCAACTCCGTCGAGGCCAACCGCTACAATGTGGCAATGAAGAGCGCCGTCTTCAAAAGCGGCGTCTATACCGACGAAGAGCTGGCCCGCATTCTGCCCATTTTGCAAGAAAACGTCAGCGACAGCGCCAGCTTGGACAATATGCTCGAATTTATGCTGGTCAACGGCGCCGACTTTTTCAAGGCCGCCCGCAGCCTGATCCCCGCGCCCTGGCAGAACGCGCCGCACATGGATCCCAAACTGCGCGCCTTTTACGAATACACCTCCACCTGCCACGAAGCATGGGACGGTCCGGCGGCGGTGAGCATGACCGACGGCCGCTATATCGGTTGCGTGCTGGACAGAAACGGTCTGCGCCCGGCCAAGTACATCATCACCACCGACGATCGCATTTTGATCTCCAGCGAATACGGTGTGCTCGATTTTGAACCGCACCAGATCAAAGAGCGCGGACGGCTCCAAAGCGGCCAGATGATCGCCGTTGACCTCAAGTTCGGCCGCATCCTTAAACACGACGAAATTAACACCTACCTCAAAGAGTCGCTCCCCTACACCGAGTGGCTCAACGCCAAGATGCACTACCTGCAGGAGTTTATCGACACCCAGTTTGCGCATCCGGTCAGCGTGGGCGATAAACTCGTCCCTTTCCAGCGTTACCACAACATCACCAACGAGGTGATCGAGCTGGTCATCAAACCGATGATGGAGAGCGGCAAGGAGGCGACCGGATCGATGGGTGACGATACGCCCACGGCAGCCTTCAGCGACGTGCAGCGCCCCTTTAGCGACTTTTTCCGCCAGCGTTTTGCGCAGGTGACCAACCCGCCCATCGACCCGCTGCGCGAAAAGGTGGTGATGTCCACCAACACCGGTTTTGGCGAGATGCAGAATATTCTGGATGAAGACCCCATCCACGCCAAGCGGCTCAAGGCCGACTCCCCGGTGCTTTCCACCGAAAAACTCGATGTGCTCATCGCCTTTGGCGACGAAACCAAGCCCACCTTCGATCCGGCCTTTAAAAACCGCACCTTTTCAACCGTTTACGAAGGCAACCTCAAAACCGCGCTGGCCGAACTGGCCGAAACGGTTTGCGGCGCGGTGATCGGCGAGGGCGTGCGCGTGGTGCTGCTGGACGACCGCGACCTTGACGGCAAGACGCTGGCGATTCCGATGGCGATGGCGGTGGGCTACCTTAACCGCGTGCTGCTGGAAAAGAAGCTGCGCCATCTGGTTTCGATGGTGTGCGTCAGCGGCGAAATTCTCGACTCCCACGCGGCGGCAGTGCTGTTGGCCTTTGGTGCCAGTGCCATGTATCCCTATCTGCTTTATGCAACCGTCAGCAATATTGGAGAACGGGCCAACAAACCCCAGGCGGAGATCAAAAACGATCTGCGCAACGCCCAAAACGCCATGAAGGCGGGCCTGTTAAAGATTCTTTCTAAAATGGGCATCAGCACCGTGGCGAGTTACCGCAACTCGGCGCTTTTTGACGTGATCGGCCTGTCTAAAGAGATGATCGACGCCTGCTTCCACGGTGCGGCCCATCACCTGCCCGGCTTGGGTTTTGAGGCGATCGAGGCGCGGCTTAAGGCCGCCCGCGACAACGCCTTTGCCCACAAGATTCAGCGCCTCTATCCGCTGGAGATCGGCGGATTGTACAAGTATCTCGAAAACAATGAGTACCACGACTTTTCGCCCTCGGTGATTAACGCAATCCACCAGCTTTCCATCAGCGGCGACAAAAACGATTACAACGCCTTTAAGACCTTGATCGAAAAACGCGGCGAACGGTTTATCCGCGACTTTTTGCAGGTTAAGTCCGATCGCAAGCCGATCAAGCTCGACGAGGTCGAACCCAAAGAGGCGATTATCCGCCGCATCACCTCGGCGGCCATGTCGATCGGCTCGATCTCCCAAGAGGTGCACGAGGCGATCGCCGAGGCGCTTAACCGCCTGGGCGGCATGTCCAACTCCGGCGAAGGCGGCGAAGACGAAGCGCGCTTCGGCACGCTGAAGGTCAGCAAGGTGAAACAGGTCGCTTCGGGCCGCTTTGGCGTCACCCCGGCCTATCTGCGCAACGCCGAGGAGATTCAGATTAAACTCGCCCAGGGCGCAAAACCGGGCGAGGGCGGTCAGTTGCCGGGCTACAAGGTTTCGCCGTACATTGCGAAACTGCGCTTCACCGTGCCGGGTGTCACGCTTATTAGCCCGCCGCCGCACCACGATATTTATTCCATCGAAGACTTAGCGCAGCTTATTTTTGACCTTAAGCAGATCAACCCCAAAGCCCGAATCAGCGTTAAGCTGGTGTCCGTGGGCGGCGTGGGAACGATCGCTGCGGGCGTGGCCAAAGCCTATGCCGACAAGATCATCATCTCCGGCGCCGACGGCGGCACGGGCGCGGCGCAACTCAACTCCATCAAGTTCGCGGGCAACCCGTGGGAGCTGGGTCTGGCCGAAGCCCACGACGCGCTTAAGGCCAACCACCTGCGCGACTTTGTCGAGCTGCAGACCGACGGCGGTTTGAAGGTGGGCCAGGACATTATCAAGGCTGCCCTGATCGGCGCGGAAAGCTACGGCTTCGGTACTGCGATGCTGGCGACCTTGGGCTGCAAAATGCTGCGGGTTTGCCACCTTAACCGCTGCACGGTGGGCGTTGCCACCCAAGACCCCGTTTTGCGCGAACACTATGTGGGCACCGTCGATCGGCTGATGAACTACCTGACCCTGCTGGCCGAGGATGTGCGCGAACAGTTGGCGGCCATGGGTTATAGGAGCCTCAACGACATTATCGGACGGCGCGAGCTGCTGGCGGTTTCCGGTTCCGCCAAGGCGAAGCAGTTTGACTTCTCCGCGCTGCTTCGCCGTATTGACGGGCCGAATATCTGCCGGGGCGAAAGCAATGCGCCCTTTGATGACAACGCCTACGAAAAAGAGATTCTCAAGGCGGTTTACCCCAGCATCAAAAACCCCGCCGAAAAAACCGTCGAAGCCCGCCAGGTAGCCAACACCAACCGCAGCGTCGGCACGCTGATCAGCGGCGAAATCGCCCAGTTTTACGGCGATAAGGGGCTGCCCGAAGGAACCATCACCCTCAAGCTCAAGGGTGTGGCCGGACAGTCGCTGGGCGCGTTTCTTTCGCCCGGCGTGAACATTGAGGTTAAAGGCGTCGCCAACGACTATGTGGGCAAAGGGATGCACGGCGGCAAGATCGTCGTGGTTCCGGCGGTGCAGGGCGAACAGTTCTCCGCCGCGGGCAACACCTGCCTCTACGGCGCAACCGGCGGCAAGCTCTATGTGGCCGGAACCGTGGGCGAACGCTTCGCGGTGCGCAACTCCGGTGCGGTTGCGGTGGTCGAAGGCACGGGCGATCACGCCTGCGAATATATGACCGGCGGCGCGGCAGTGATTTTGGGTGACACGGGCGTGAACTTCGGCGCGGGGATGACCGGCGGCGTGGCCTTTGTGTATGACCGCCACTCCAAGTTCATCGATCGGATGAACCAGGAGATGATCAAAGCCGTGCGCATCGACACCTACGACGAGGATGAAGGCAAACAGTATCTGAAAAAGCTGATCAAGAGTTTTTATAACGACACGGGCAGCCAGAAGGCCAAATACCTGCTGGACAACTTCCGGCAGGAGCTGATCTACTTCTGGATGGTCAGCCCCAAAAATATGAAGGTGACCTTCCCCTTCGAGGCGGACTAAGGAGAAAAGATGCAAAACTTTACAAAAATCGAACGCCTCACTCCGGCCAAAACCGATGTGCTGGCCCGTCTGAAAAACTTTAACGAAACCTACACCGTGTTCGATGCGCCCAAGGCGGGTGCGCAGGCGGAACGCTGTGTTCAGTGTGGCGATCCCTACTGCGCCTCCTGCGGTTGTCCGCTCAATAACTACATTCCCCATTGGCTCAAAACCCTTGCGGAAAACGATCTGCAGCTGGCCTTTAAGCTGAGTAACGAAAGTTCGCCGTTCCCGGAAATTCTGGGCCGCATCTGCCCGCACGATCGCCTGTGTGAAGGGGCTTGTACGCTGGGGGTGGACGGCTACGGTTCGGTGGCGATCGGCCCCGTTGAAACCGCCATTACCGAAGCGGCCTTCGCGGCGGGCCTGAGCATTCCCTTCCCCAAGCCGACCACCGGAAAACGGGTGGCGGTGGTGGGTTCCGGCCCCGCATCGCTTTCCTGCGCAACCTTTTTGATGCGTGCGGGCATCGAAGTGGAGATGTTCGAAAAGGCCAGCCGCCCCGGCGGTCTTTTGACCTACGGCATTCCCGGCTTCAAGCTGGACAAGCGCACGGTGGCACGCCGCTTTGAGATGCTTCAGACGGCGGGTCTCAAGCTGCATTTGGGTGTCGAAGTCGGCAAACAGGCGGCCTTTGAAGATCTGCAAAAGCAGTTTGATGCCGTGTTTGTCGGCGTGGGCGCGATGCAGCCCTCCAAGGCCGGCGTCGAGGGCGAGGAGGCTCGGGGGGTCTTTTTCGCCATGGACTTTTTGACCGCCATTCAAAAAAAGCTCTTTGACGAGGGCGAGGATGCGCGCTTTGATTTTAAAGAAAAGCGTATCGTGGTCATCGGCGGCGGCGATACCGCCATGGACTGCGTTCGCACCGCTATCCGCCTGGGGGCCAAAAAGGTCACCTGTGTCTACCGCCGCGATGAGGCGGGTATGCCCGGCAGCAAAAAAGAGTACCTAAACGCGGGCGAGGAGGGGGGTGAGTTCCTCTTTAACCACGCGCCGCTGAAAATGGTTGTTGCGGACGGACAGGTTTACGGTATTGAGTTGGTGCAGACGCGCATCGAAGCGGGCGAGGGGCGCGGCAAGCTGGTCAATATTCCCGGCACCGAAACCACGCTGGAAGCCGATGCGGTTATTTTGGCGCTGGGCTTTAGCCATCAGCCGATGCCCTGGCTGCAGAAGGCGGGGGTCAAGCTTAACCGGTGGGGCGGCGTTGAAACGGAGCCCACCGGACGCTGTGCAGAGAGCAATGTCTATGCCGGCGGCGACTGCGTTCGCGGGGCCGATCTGGCCGTGACGGCAGCGCGCGACGGCAAAAATGCCGCCCTGGCTATGATCGACGCTTTACTGGCTTGAGATGGACTTTCAAAGGGCTGTCTTAAGGGCCAACAAAGAGATCTACGCGCTTCTTCAAGGGGGGCTTGACGCCTCCTTTTACCGCCCTGCCAAAGAGGGCAAAGAGGGTATCGGTTTTGGCGGCGATCAGAGCCTCAAGATCGATCTAAGCGCCGAGAGTATCTTCATCCGCCATCTCAGCCCCTTTGGCCGCATCAACTCCGAAGAGTGCGGCGAGGTGGGGGAGGGCGATGACGAGATTGTGATCGACCCCATTGACGGCAGCTCCAATATCGCTTCGGGCTTTCCCTATTTCGGCACCTCGGTTTCGCTCAAAAAGAACGGGCGCGCCGCCGTTTCGGTCGTCTGCAATCTCGCCAACGCCGACTGCTTTGTCCGCAATGGCGACACACTCTTTAAGACCAGCCTTCAAAGGGAGGGAACGCTGCCCCTTGATGCCGGATATACGCCCAATATCGGGCTTTTTGAGAAGGCCTACTCCAACCCCGACGTGGTGAGCGGCCTCAAGGGTCTTGGGCTTAAGTTTCGCAGTCCGGGGGCGGTCGCGCTCTCTTTGGCCTATGCCCATACGGTGCAATTTGTCCTGTTTGTAGGGCCGTACCGCGAGTATGATATAATCGCCGGTTTGCATTTGTGCGGCGATCTGCATACCCATGTGGATGAAAACGTCATTCTGGTCAGTCGTGACCGGAGGATTTTTGAAGCCATCAAAGAACTTTTCGGTGAAAGCTACGCATGAATATCGGTGGACTCTTCAGTCGTATCAAACGGGAACGTCCCGATCCCAAAGAGGCGCCCAGCCACTGGATCAAATGCAAGCGCTGTCAGGCGATTATGTACTACAAAGAGGTGGCGGCCAAGCAATATGTTTGTCCCAAGTGCGGTCTGCATATGCGCATTAGCGCGGCCGATCGGATCGAGCAGTTGGTTGACGCAGAGAGCTTTGTGGAGTACGACACCGATCTGAAGGCGGTCGATCCGCTCCATTTTGTCGATAAAAAGAGCTACGAACAGCGCTTGGAGGAGTCCTATAAAAAAACCGGCCGCACATCGGCGGTCATTGCCGGTGAATGCCGCATTGAGGGGCTGGGCGTTCAGCTGGCGGTGTTTGACTTCGACTTTATGGGCGGTTCGCTGGGTTCGGTTGAGGGGGAGAAAATCGTCCGCGCCGCAACCCGCGCCATAGAAAAGAAACAGGGATTGATTATTATCTCCGCCAGCGGCGGCGCCCGGATGCAGGAGTCCACCTTCAGCCTGATGCAAATGGCCAAAACCAGTGCAGCGCTCAAGCGGCTGGCCGACTACAAACTCCCGTTTATTTCTATTCTGACCGACCCCACCTTTGGCGGCGTTTCCGCCAGCTTCGCCTTCCTGGGCGATATTATCATCGCCGAGCCGGGCGCGGTGATCGGCTTTGCGGGCGCGCGGGTGATTAAACAGACCATCGGAGCCGATCTGCCCGAAGGGTTTCAAAGCGCCGAGTTTCTCAAGGAGTATGGCTTGATCGATATGGTTGTAAGCCGCGAACAGCTCAAAAAAACCCTCGCCGATCTACTCCGCGTCACCACCCACCACCTACAGGCGTGACTCTTCGGGTTTTTTATATCGCAAAGGCTTCCGGCGGCGCCGTTGCGCAGCTGGAGGCCCACTATCAAAAAATGATCTCCGCTTTTGGGCGCATCGAACTTATCCCCATTTTTAACAAAACCCTCGAAAAAGCGCAAAAAGCCGGACGCGAAGCTGCCCGTGCGGCTTACACGCAGGCGCTTGCCCCCCATCTGGCCGGCGCATTCTGTGTGGCGATGGACGAGCGGGGAAAAACCCCCGATTCCCCCGGTTTTGCCAAACTGATCGATGTCGATCGGCCCGTTCATCTGATGATTGGCGGAGCCTACGGTCTGGAGGAGTCCTTTGTCGGCCGTTGCGACGCTGCGGTGTCGCTTTCGCGCATGACCCTTTCGCACGAATTGGCCCGGCTGGTTCTGCTGGAGCAGTGCTACCGCGCTTTAAGCATCCTGAATTCCCACCCCTACCATAAATAACACGTTTTAGGTTATGATTTCGCCACTCGCAAACGAAAGGTCCGGATGAAACTCAAGCGTTACACATTGCTCGCAATTCTCCTGTTGGTGGGATTGGGGGTCTATATCCACGTTAATGTCAGCGCGGAATACACGGCTCACTTCGGCTCCACGCAGATGACATTGCCCGTGGCGGTGTGGACGATGATTCCGGCACTGATCATCTTTCTGGCTTCCTTGGCCCACATGGGGTTTTATTCGGCCATGGGTTTTTTCAAGCGTTACGCGCTGGAGCGGGATCTGAAATCCCTCAAGAAGCTCATCAGTCATTCGCTCCTGGGTCAAAAGAGCGACATTCAGCTCAAGCACCCCCAACTGGTGGCGCTGGGGCGTGTGCTGGCTTCGTCGCGGATTCTTCCCGCCGGTGAAGAGATCAAAACCGCCGATCGCGAACTCGATCAGCTTCTGGAGCTGATTGCCAAGGTTCAGCGCGGCGAGGTGGTTCAGTTTAACGGTATCCGTCCCGAAAAGCACAGTCCCGTTTGGGTTCAAAACCAGCTTAACCGTCTTGGCCAAGACCCCCGCGCCAGCGAAGAGATTTTGCGCGAGTGCAAAGGCCCCGGCGAGCTGTGCGCGCGGGCGCTTGAGGCCTACGCAACCTACGGTGATAAGCGCCGCACCCTTAAAAGCGAAGTGCCTGTGACGCCCGTTGCGGCACTGAATCTGCTCTCGCGCTATGGTGCAGCGGAAAACACGCTGGAATTTGAAGCGGATGAAGCGGTGACGTTGTGCAGAAAAGCCGGTTTTGCCGAGCGCGATTACGTTCGGCTTGCCCGCGCCCTGAAAAATCAGGTCAATCCCGACGATCTGCTGGAGCTGTTTTTCCAGCTCAAGCGTGACACCGAAGCGGCGGTTGCGGCATGGATCTATCTCAACCTTGAGCTTGAGCGGCATGATGAGGTGCGTGATATTCTCGATTCCAGCGGCAGCGACGAGTATCTGCCCTTTAAATCCTACCTCGCACTCAAAAAGGCGGGTCTCAAGCCCAAACTGGACGAGATGATCCGCTAGATGGCCTTCGATTTTTCCCAAAAGCGGTTCATTCTGGCTCCCTTGGCCGGATGGACCGATTTGCCCTTTCGCCAGACCGTCAAAAAATTCGGCGCCGACCTGACCGTAAGCGAAATGGTCAGCTCCAACGCGCTGGTTCACAACCCCTCCCGCAGTTATAAACTCTACGAAAAAAGCCCACTGGAAAATCCCTATTCGGTGCAACTGGCCGGATCGGACGCGGGCATCATCGCCCGGGCGGTGGAGATTCTAAACGCGGAAGATGGGATTGATATTATCGATCTCAACGCCGGATGCCCCGCGCCGAAAGTGGTGCGCAGCGGCGGAGGCAGCTGCCTTTTAAAAACCCCGGCCCTGCTGCACGATCTGGTCTCCACGATTAAAAAAACCTCCAACAAGCCCTTAACCAGCGTCAAAATCCGGCTGGGGTTTAACGAAAACAACGGCGTCGATCTGGCCAAAGCCTGCGAAGATGCCGGAGCCGATTTTATCGTGGTGCATGGCCGCACCCGCGCCGGGGGGTTTACCGCGCCGGTCGATTACGCTTCGATCGCGGCGATCAAACACGCCCTGAAAATTCCGGTGGTGGCCAACGGCGATATCGACTCCTACGAAAAAGCCATGGCGGTGTTTGAAGAAACCGGAGCCGACGGTGTGATGATCGGGCGCGGAGCGATGGGCGCGCCGTGGATTTTTGAGCAGCTTAAACTCACTCAGGCCGAAGTGACGATCGACCTTAAGCGCGCCATCGTGCTGGAACACTTTGACAATATGGTGCTTTTTCACGGCGCATTCGGCGTTTCGATGTTCCGCAAACATCTGCACCGCTACGCCAAAGGGCTGCCCGGCGCGGCCACCTTCCGCAACCGCATCAACTACGAAGAGGATGCCGCACAGGTGCGTGAGATGATTCTTGAGTTTTTCCGCGAAGCCGCCGCCGCATGACGCGGCTTTTGGAAATTTTTGAAACGTTAACCGCCATCCCCCGCTGCAGCGGCAACACAACTGCCGCACTCGAATACCTGATCGGGTTTTGTCGGCAGTCGGGCGCAACGGTCAAAACCGATGCCGCCGGAAATCTGCTGGCCGCGATCGGCACGCCCAAAATCTGCTTCCAATCCCACTACGATATGGTCTGCATCGGCGATCAACCGCCCGTGACTTTGCGGGAGGGCGAATGGTTGCGGGCCAAGGGCGGAACGCTGGGGGCCGACAACGGCATCGGTATCGCCGTGATGCTTTGGCTGATCGAGCGCGGCGTTAGCGGAGAGTATCTTTTTACAAACGACGAAGAGATTGGTCTCATTGGCGCAAACGCTCTTGAGACGCTTCCCGTTGCGCCGCTGCTGATCAACCTCGATTCGGAGGAGGAGGGCGTTGTCACTCTGGGGTGCGCGGGGGGCGCGGATTTTTTCTTGAGCCGATCGCTTGAATTCGAGTCGATCGATACGGCGCTTTTTGATGCCTACGAAATCCGCGCCAAGGGGTGCATCGGCGGACACAGCGGCGTGGATATTCACCGGGGCATCGCCGGGGCGCTTGCCGAAGTGTGCGGCTGGCTGTTTGATCACTCTGCGCGGCTCGTGAGTCTGGAGGGCGGCGAGCGGGTCAATGCTATCCCAAGGGAGGCGAAAGCGATTGCGTGGCTGCCGAAAAAGACGGTTTTAAAAGCGGCGCCCCATGTTGAATTTAAACCGTGCGCCGCGTCCGATCGGGTGATTGCGGGGAGCAATCGGCTGCTGGCCGCCTTGGCCGCGCTGCCCCATGGTGTTTTGGATTGGGACAACACTCACAATGTGGTTTGCCAAAGCAGTAACTTCGCGCTGGCAAAAACCGCAGACGATCGGCTGGAAATTACGCTGTCGGTGCGGGGCAATACGCCTAAAGCGCTGGAAGATGCCGGGCGGCGGGTGAGGGCAGCCGCGTTTTTAGGGGGGCTTGAGGCGCGCAGCGAAGGCAAATATCCGCCGTGGCCGCCCGAAGGCGGCGCGTTGGCCGATCGGATGGCGGAGCTGATGCGCCAAGCCGGATTAAAGCCGTCAATGTCGGTTATTCATGCGGGATTGGAGTGTGCCGTGCTCAAAACTAAACTGCCGCATACGGAAATGGTTTCCGTAGGCCCCACGATCCGTTTTCCCCACTCTGACCGGGAATGTGTGCATCTGCCCTCGGTGGAGCGGTTTTTAAATCTGATACAAAAGGCGGCGCGTGAGCTCTAGTTATCTGCTCGATACTTCGGTGGTGATCGACTCGGTCGATAATATCCGGTCCTTAAGCCGCGAGGGCGAAAACCTGATCATCATCACCGATGTGGTTTTGAGCGAATCCGATCACCTCAAAACCACGCCCGGTTCCGTGGGGTATATGGCACGGCGGTTTAACAACTTCCTCAAAGACGCCGACGTCACCGGCGTGGAGAGCCACGAAAACCACACCGTCACCCACCTGCTCCACGACAACGTGCGCATCGATCTGGTGGCGCAGGAGCGGTACAAGGAGGGATTTGCCAACAACTACCAAAACGTCGTCAACGATCGGCGCATTATCGAAACGGCGTTGTGGGCGGAAAAGCAGTACCCCAATCTGGTGGTTGTCTCCAACGATGTGGCCTTCCGCACCTATGCGATCGCCAAGGGGCTGAAGGTCGATTCGGTTCGCGTCACCGAGCGCGACGAGATTCAACTGGAGTTTGTCCGCGAGATTGAGATCGAATACGACTATCTGGGCAAACTCAATCTACTGGAGATCGGGCGGCTGCAGCAGGATTTGGGTATTACGCTGGGTGAGCACGAGATCAACTTGGTCTTTAAACTCCGCCACTCCGATCACGAGGTATTGGCGCAGGTGGTCAACGGGCGCGTCGAGGTGCTGGACGAAGAGCGTCTGCGCGATTGCAAGCTGCCGCCCCGCAATAAAGAGCAGCTTTTTTACGCCGGGCTGATTATGAACCCGATGATCGATCTGGTGCTTAGCTCTTCACCCTCGGGCAGCGGCAAAACCGCGCTGGCGGTTGCCATGGGCATGAAGCTGATCGACAACCCCCGCAACACCTATGAAAAGATCGTCTATATCCGTAATCCGATCGACAGCGTGGACAAGGACGCCTATATCGGTTTTAAAAAGGGCGATATGGACGAAAAGATGGGCGGCTACTTCACCCCCATCTACGACGCGCTCGATACCTTTGCCCGCGCGCAGATGAAAAAAAGCAGCCGCACCGAAAACGACTCCGATCGGGTGGGCCTGAAGATCGAGGAGTTTATCAAGCAGTACAACATCTCCTTTCCCTATATTGGTAACCTTCGCGGCGCGAATCTCGATCGCTCCATCGTCATCATCGACGAGGCGCAGAACTTTTCGCTCTCCTCCATGCAACTGGTTTTAACCCGCGTCACCGACAGCTCCAAGGTGATTGTCATCGGTGACATCAATCAGGCGGACA
>JBFWML010000037.1:0-22097 GCA_050251635.1 Campylobacterales bacterium
AGAGAATGCGACCATAAAGGAAGAAAACAAGGAGCTGCGACAAAATCTATTTCAGGTCGTCTCAAACATCCAGCAGTCCCAAGTAAACAATACGTTCAACGCTCCACTAGAGGCGTGGTCTAGATTGCTTGGGGTCGTTCCAGCAAAAGAGCCAAAAGACGAAGCAATGCCTGAAGAAACGCCTTCACCAGAAACAGCGACTCAAGGGCAATCTAGAGAAGAGGAATTCAGACAAAGGAGCCGCCTGCGACGATCGGCAGAAGAAATTGGTCTACGGAAATTTATCGCTGGTCTTTCTCTGCCTGAGTCCTCGATTATTTACGGCGCAGAGTTTTCAACTGCATTTCATGGGATCGACCCGATCATGGAACGTCGAGTGGTATTTGATTGCTTTTTGAAGGGGACAGATGTTGAGCGGTTTGTCGAGGTGCGGCACCGTGACATGACCAGTCCGATGGCTATGGATAGCCTCTACATCATGCTGTCAAAAATTAACCTTTATCGGCAGGCAAAAAACACAAATGCGGAGTTGATCTTGGTTCTTGTGTCAACCGATTTCGATCAGGAGTCACGCGCCGGTCGTTACGAACGACTTCTTGATTCATTCCAACCAGCAATCGCAAACAAGCTATTGCGTATCGAGCATGTTCAGGTAGCGCAAGAAGAAGCACAAAAAGCAATTGAAGAGCGGCGGTCGAGTCTATTTTGACTGCAACAGTTCTAGTTCGCTACCCCACCGAGAAAAGAAAGAGGTGGGAAGCAGGTGCAAGTTGTTTTTTAATAAATAATGTGAAAATTGGATTCATTCAGTTTACCAATGAGAACCCATTGATCGCTTGAACCCTAAGACGGAAGCAGTCCCTGAATTTCAACCCCCAACGCCTTCGCAATCTTATAAAGCTGCTCAAGATTAAAGTGGGTTTTGGCCGATCCATTTTCTGCGCGGGACATAAAAGCGGCTGACTTTTGCCCGATCACCAATGACAATTCCAGTTGGCTAACGCCCTTTGCCAGACGGGCTTGCTTGACATTCTGACCAATTTGCCGGTGAAACTCTTCGATCTCTTCTTTGCTTGCTATCTCCGGGATGCTCAAAAGCGCCATCAAAATACCTGTTTGTTTTAGTTTTGCTTAATCATAAAAACCTATAATCCATCTGTCTATCACTTATAGATCATTGCTCTATAAGTCAATCACTACTTTGAAGGAGTCACCATGAAACCTCTACTTGCCGGGGTTCTGGCTTTACTATTGCTGCTCGGCGGTTGCGGCAGTTCCGGCGGGGGTGATTCGTCCAAAGGAGACAATGGCAGCATTGACGATGGCGGCGGCATCACCGGAAACTGTGTTCCGGGTTCTTCTACCGCTCAAGGGCGGCTTTGCGGGCTGAAAGGCACATTGGATTTAACCGTCACATGGCGGCTGATCGGCGAAACCACCCATGATGTCATGGTCTTTAGGGATGACCCAATCTATTACGACGGCGATTATTATCTGGAGGGCGACGTGAGTATCACGGCCAACGGCTCCACGTCATCCGCTTCTTTGGCTTGCATGGACATTACCAGCGTTAGCGCCGCCAATCCCTATTGGTGCATGATTACATTTACAAGCGGCGATGCGAACTCCTACGCCTTTACCAAAACCGGAAGCGTTGTTTCGGGTCTTTACGCCTTTGCCTATGACGGCGAAAACCCGCTTTACGAAGTGTTGTACGACACCAACGGCGACATTAGCGGAACCTACAGCGCCACCGTTTCCAAGTCGGCCAATATGCTGGCGGGTGGTTTTGTTTCTTTGGAGGACAAAGAGCGGGCAACCAGACAGATAGCCGATCGGGTTCGCGTTGCAGCCAGCCAAAAGCAGGCGGCGGATGTTGAAGCGGAGCTTGCGGAGAAGTTGAGGGGGTTTGTTTCTAGAGACAAACGCTAAAAATAGGGTAAGATTCAGCCACTACGACCACAAAGGAAGCCCATGCAAACGATTACGCTGCGGGTTAATGAACGATCACTCGATCATGTGATGTGGCTGCTGAATTCCTTGCCCAAACAAGAGGTGGAAATTCTCTCCGATGCGATTGTGTTGGAGGGAATCAAACCCGATGATTCCGACTTCGGATTTATTGAGGAGGCCCGAAAACGGCGCAAAGAGGGCGAAGGCACCGTCACCCTCCAAGCCGCAATGGACGAGCTGAACGCATGAGGGTTGAGCTTCAAAAAAGCGCCCTCAAAGACCTCAAATCCCTAGACAAGCCCCTTAGGCAAAGAATCCTCCAAGAAATAGCCACCCTCGAAAACCTGCCCGAACTGCCCAATATCAAAAAACTGACTAACCACTATCCACCCTTTCGGATGCGTGTGGGTGAATATCGGGTGCTTTTTGATGTGGAGGGGGATTTGCTCATTGTGGTGAACGTGAAACACCGGAGCGAGGCTTATAAGAAATGAGGAAGCTCATCTTTATTCTTTCATCGCTTGTGAAAAGTTGCTTGGTCGCATTTCTGCACATAAAACAAGAAAAAGTTATCCTACCTCCTTGCATCATCTCAAAGTCGCCATGAGGAAGGATGTTTTTGGGGAGTTGATTGAATACACATCGACAGTTTCCTGTGAGGCGATCGGGGTCGATCGGCTTCAGGATAGATGCCCCTGTTTCCTTTAGAACTGCCAAAATTTAAAATGAGCGTAAAGGAGTTTAACCTTGATAGGAAGAGCTGAAGACAAGGAAAAACTAATGTCAATGAGGAAGGCCTACCTTTTACCGTTTGACGTGTTGAGCAGCCTTGAAGAGTTTGGGCAGCATTTGACCGATATGCTTAATAGTGGTATGCATATACAAAATGGTCAGATGGCTTCCGAAAAAGAAACGGTAGAGAAGTTGGAACGTTTTCGAATTGAGGTCCGTATAAGAGAGCATACCCCACCGCATTTCCACGCTGTTTCTGGAAAAGATAGTGCCTCATTCAGAATTGATAATGGAGAGCTATTGGAAAGTTCAGGACTTAAGCCAAAAGAGATCAGAAAAATTAAAGACTGGTTTATGAGTTCGAAAGATACATTGATTGAAGTGTGGAATAAAACAAGGCCGGATGATTGCCCTGTTGGGAAAATACATTTATCGTGATGAGAAAACGGGGGAGGAGGAAAAATGAGAAAAATGAAAAATGGGGACAGGCTACTTTTCCAGTCTATATCCATTCATTGCCATTTCACCATGTTTGATATAATGCACCCCAAAGCCAAAGGAGCCAGCATGGGTGTTTTGGAGCTGATCGAACGCTACGAATCGCTTCCGGCGGACAAGCAGGGCGAGGTTTTGGACTTTGTGGAATTTTTGACCAAGCAGACACAAAGCGCCACTGGTGAAAAAGCAGGGGTTTCATCTCCCGGCAAAAGCGTGAACTTTTCAGACTACCCGGTTGCTGCGTTTCAAGGGATCGACCCCATCAGCTATCAGCGGCAGATGCGCGATGAGTGGTAGATTTCTTTTAGATACCAACGCAATTATTTGCGCCCCATCAACGATTCATAGGGCAGTTTAAGCTGGTGGTGCAGATTGCGGATCATGCTGAGCGAAAGCTGCCGTTTGCGGTTGAGTACTTCGGAAACCTTCGATCGTGAGCCGATGACCGGCGTTAAATCTTTGTCCGTTAGCCCCATCTGCTCCATTCTAAAGCGGATCGCCTCTATTGGGTCGCAGGCGGGAATGGGAAAATGGATGGCTTCATAGTGTTCAATCAAGGTGGCTAGAATTTCCAGCTCGTCCCCTTCGGCGCTGCCCGCTTGGGCATCCATCAAGGCTTCTGCCCGCATGAGCGCCGCTTCGTAGTCGGCTTCGGTTTTGATGGGTCGGATGTTCATTTAGACCTCCTCGGCGTTAATCTTGTCGTATTCAGCATGGGTGCCGACAAAACGGATGTAAACAATAGCGTACGGGTAGTTGATTTTAACAATCGGACGGTGTTTATTGCCGTCGATGTAAAACCTCCTCCGGAACCTTTTTTGCTTGCCAATCGCCAAAGCCGCAAAGGAAAAGCCCATGACCATTCACGAAGGCATCCCGATTGGTTCGCTCAAGCCGCTGGAGCCGCCCAAAGCCGTGCTGCCCACGCCAAAGCTGCCCGAATTCAAAGAGCCCTCGGCTGAAGAGACTGCTGCGGGGATTGCGCGGCAAAACCGCGTCAAGGCGCACATGGTTTTTGAGGTGAACGGCAGGGTGATCGGCGTGCATTTTCAAGACGGTTTTACCACCTTTCAAAGCGGGTTTGCCGCCGAGGCCGTGAATGAGGCCAAAGCCCAAGCGGCGCGACTGGGTTACGATGGCGAAGCGGGAGCGGATTTTGTGGCCCAAGCCATTACGCAGGCGCTCAAAACGCGCTTTGGTTCGCAGGTTCAGGCCCGCGCCTATGATGCGGCGCAAGCCCCCACGCGGGGCGAGATTTTTGCGCAGTGGTTTGGTGCGCAAGAGCGGGGCAATCAGGTGAATCTAAGGGGCTGAAAACAGCGCCAGATTCCTGCCCAGTTGCGGCGGCGCCAGATCAAAGCGCTGCGCCAGAAAAGCAAAAGTGCGGGGCGAATAAAAGGCCGTATGGGTGCGATCACGCACATAGTGCCAGCTTTCAAAGGGGCGTTCGCTGACGCGAAAGGCGGTCATAATGCCCAAAACCCCGCCGGATTTGAGCGCGCCGAGCATCTGCTTGAAGGCTTCGGCGGGGCGGTGAAAATGCTCCGCCGCTTCGCTGCAAACCACAAAATCATAGCGGCGTTCGAGCCGATCGGCCCGTGCTTCATAGAAGGGGTCGTAACCGCAAACTTCATAACCAGCCTCCCTAAATAGCTCCATCAGCGCCGATCCTGCGCCGCATCCGAAATCCAGCCCGATCGCGCCGGGGTTTAACCGGGCGCGCACGCTTTCGTACAGCGGCGCGACAAAGCGGCGGTAACCCGCGTCTTCGGGGCGGTTTTGGTGGCGGTCGTATTCGGCTTTTTCTTCGGCGGCGGCGGGCAGATCGGCCGGGTGCATAAAGACCAGATCGCAAAGCGCGCAGTGCAGATAACGGCGTTGATAAGCGGTGCAAAAATCCGCCGCCTCAGCGCCGCAAAGAGGGCAGGTCACGGGCTAGCGGCTTGGGTCGAGGAAGGCCCGGTAGCGCACAAAGGCCGCTTCCTGTTCGGGCGTGATGGGCCGCTCGATCGCCTGACCGTCTTGAAGCGAAAGGGCGGCACCGGGCTGGAGCGTTACGCTCTTGACGTAGGCCTGAAACTCCAACTCCTGCTTTTTCCGGTAGGCGGTAAAGTCGCCGTTCAGGCGGTCTTTAAAGGCTTCGTAGGCTTGCAGCTCGGCCTCGATCGCCGACTTTGCAACGGCTTTAAAGTGCTCGAACTCGCCCTTAAGCGCCCCCACCTCTACCGCGCCGGCTTTGAGCAGCACCGCCTCTTCGCGCTCACCGGCTTGAACGATAAACTCCGTGCCGCGCACGCCGATCAGCGCCGTTTTGGTGCGGACGCGAAAGCTTTGCGGCGCAACGGCCTTAAGGGCTGCGGTGGCGCTTTTGAGCGGTTCAATCAAAAAAAAGCTCTCGCCCAGCGCCTGCATGGCGGTGTTTGTGTCTTCGATCAGAAGTTTCGAGCGCGGCCCCACCACCGCCCTTGAGCCGTTTTCCCAGCGCAGGGCGACGGTGCCTTCGCGGGTCATCACCAGCATATTTTGCGCCAGCGCGTCGCCTGCTTGCGGGACGCTTTTGGTGCGGCCGGTTGCATCGACGATCAGCGCTTCCCCCTCCACGGCAATCACGGTGGCGATCGCGGCGTGGCTTAGGGTGGCGAGCAAAAACGATAAAAAAAGCGTGCGTAAGGTCATGGGGTTCTTTGGGGGCGGGCCGAAGCCCGCGGGGATTTAGCGTTTGCCGAACTCTTTTTCGAACTCGGCGTCAAGGGCCTCTTGGGCCTTTTGGCTTTGGAACTGCTGCCAGAGCGCCTCTTCGTTGCGCAGGCTGGTTTGGATGCTGTTTTTCAGCTGCAAAGAGGCGTTGGTGACGCCCACTAAGACCACCAGCGTGCCGTCGGGCGCTTCCCAGCTTTTAAGAATCTTGGAACCCTGCAGGGTTTGGGAAGCCACCTGCTTGGAGACGTTTTCGGCGTTGGTTTCGTAGGTCTGGCCCTCTCCGGCCCCGGTAACGCGGGTCCAGTTGGTGACCATGGTTTTGACCTTCACTTCCAAATCCTGCGCCAGCGCGGCGCGGGCTTGGGCCACGGCCATGGAGCGCTGCATATTGCGGTCGCCGCCGCGGTTGGGGGCCGCTTCGCCCAGCGCCGCTACGCCGTCGCCAATCTCAGGCACGCAGTACCACTCGGGCGCGGGTTGTCCTTTGTAGGTGCAGCCGAAGGCGGGCGCAGCGGGTTTGGCCTCTTTTTTGCCGCAGCCGGTCAGCAGCGCGGCGGCGATCAGGGCGAACCCTGTCAGTTTGAGTGCGGTGTTCATCGGTTTCTCCTTGTGCTTGGATGGAATATGTGAGTGTAGCCCTCAAAGGCTAAAGCGTCAGCCCCAAAACGGCGGCGATGCCTTCGCTCTGGATTTTGCGATCCAGCTGCGAAGCGGCGCTTTCGAGGGCCGTCTCCATGCCCCGGCTTGCGGCGGTTTTAAAGGTGTGGCGGTTGCCGCCCACGGCCAGACCGCTGGGTTCGCGCACCTCGATCAGCACCAGAAAATCGGCAATCTCAAGACCCGATGCCTCAAAGCGCTTGCTTTCGGTCCGCACGGATATTTCCAGCGCCCCGGCACCGCCGCCTAGCGCAAAACCCTCTTTGGCCAGCGCCGCTTGCAGGGGCTGGCCCATCTTGGCGCTTGGGCCGTCTTGGGCGTTGAGGCGGAAGCGGAGGTTTTGGCGGACGGACGCAAAGGCCTCCCCAATCTGCCGGGTTTTTTCCAGATAACCTTTGTCGTCGAAGCCGGGTTTGATCCCCTTGACGATCGCCACCGTGGGCAGGGAGCCTTCGGCCTGCGCCGAGGCTTGTTTCAAAAAGGCGTAGCGCTCCGCGATGTGGCCGGATGCCAGAGTTTTCATGCGATCGGCAATCTGTGCGAACCGCACATCAAGCTCGTCGATCAGGCTTTGGGCAAAACCGTTGCGATCGGAGCGGACCATCACCGCAAATTGGTTGTATTTGATCTGCTCCGCCTCAGCCACCTGATAGTTGCCGATGCGGATTTTGGCCACTTCGCTGCGGATGGTGCGCCGGGTCTCTTGCGTGTAGTCCGAAACATCGCCCTGACGCGCCTGCGTGTTGATCTCCAGCGACGATTCGACGCTGACGCTGAGCTGGGCCAGCAGGTTATCCAGCGCTTCGCGGGTGGCCTCCTCCATGCTGCCGCCCAGGCTCACGCCGTACAGCCACTGCGCGTCGTGGGCGGGCGGGGTGAGGTACCACGCGGGCAGAGGTTTGGGTTTTTGGATTTCGATCTTCGGTTTGGGCTGGGCGCAGGAGATGAGCGTCAATGCCGCCACCGCCGCCAGCGCGCAGAGGAGAACCCTTCTCATTCGCGGCCTATCTGCTCCAGAGCTTTGTTGTGCTTGGCGATCACACCGTCGATGCGCGAAACGGCCCGGTTGATCGGCTTGACCGGTTTGACGGCCAGCCGATCGGCCAGTACGTAGAGCCGTTTGGCTTCGGCGTAGTTGCCTTCGGCTTCGCGCAAAACGCCCAGATTGTAGGCCACCGCGTAGCTTTGACGGCCGGTTTCGTCCATCAGATCCCCCAGCAGTTGCGCGCCGCGATCAAACCGCCCCTCTTTAATGTATGACAACGCGCCGTCAAACTTATCCTCCTGCGCGCCGGGCACCTCCACGTCCAGCTTTTCGATCAGCTCCACCTCAAAGCTGACGTAGCGCGGGGTGACAATGCGCACAAACTGCGACGCGATGCGATCGGCCAGCATGCTTAAACCCTGCTCCTTGGAGGGGGTTTGATCCGAGCTGCCGTCGTAGCAGTAGGTCCAGCTGTTGGTTTCGTTGAAGTTGCGGGCGGTGATGAGATCGCCCTTTTGGACATCGACCATTCTCACCTGCGCGGCGAGGGTGGCGGTGCGTTTGCGGCAGGGCACCGGATAGGATTCGGTTTTGAGGCATTTGCCGTTTTTGTCGCTCGAGGCGCAGCGGCTGCGATTCTCGTAATGGACGCTATCGTTGACGGCGGCGGTGCTGACGGTTCCCGAAATCAGCGCCTGCGCTCCGGCAAGCTGGCCCAGCTGCGCCGCTTTGGCGTCGTCGGCCAGACCCGAATGCTGAAATTTTTGCTCTTCGATAACACGGTCGAGATCGGAGCGGCCCACCACGGTAAAGTAGCTCTTTCCCGGTTCGAGCTGGTAGGCGGCCAGCGTCGCTTCTATCTTGGGTCCCAGTCCGATATAGTCGCTATCAAAGGGCAAAACCCCGATCTGCTTGGCCGAAGCGGCCCTGTCGATCTGCGCGGGCTGCAAAGTTTTGATGGTGACCTTCTGGGCGCATCCCGAGAGGCTCAGCAGCCCCGCGAGGGCGATGAGCGCCAGCGTGTTTCGTTGCATTTTGGCTCCTTAAACAAACAGAATCTCTGCGCAATGGTACAGGCTGGCAACTTTACCCCTACCGCCCCGCCGCCAGCGCATAAAGCACCCATTCGTCCGTTTCTAAAAACGCCTGAACCTCCCCGTCGTAAAACGCGCCGATCCCGCTGACGCCCAACCCTAACCCATGGGCGGCCAGATAGAGCCGCTGGCCGATCAGGCCTGCTTGAATCATCAAGCTCTGGTAGCGATCGCCTTTGCCCGTCAGGAAAAAGAGCGCGCCCCCTTCGCCGCCGAGGCGCTGCTCCAGACACAGCCCCATCCCCAAGGCGCGAAAATCTCCACCCCTTGCCGGAACGCCGTTTTTGTAAAGCCCCGCCTCCATGCCGCGTACATTATGCGCAACCGTCCAGAGCGTGATTTCCGGCGGCGCTTCGAGCGTTTGCCAAAGGGCTTCGAGCTCGCTTTTATCCATGCCGCCGCCCGTAAAGTTGCGGATCGACCGGCGGTTTAAAATGACCGCCCGATCGACGGCGGAGGGAGTGCGCGGCGCCGGTTTTTCGCCCGCCGTTTCCAGCGTTTCGTGATAGGCGGCGATCAGTTGCGGCCACGGTTCGAAGTAGTCCGTAGGCGGAACCTGCATCAGGTTTTCGGCGATCGGCCGGGCGGGCGCTTCGCCGATCGTGCCGGCGATGGCCGCCGCCATCACCCACTCCTGCGCGTTCAGGCCCAGCTTGGCTGCCAGACCCGGTTTGTCAAAGCCCGTCCATAGCGCAAAGGGTTTGCCCGCCGCGCCGCAGGCCGCTTCGATCGCGCCTGCTAGATGGCCTGTGTCCAGTCCGCAGTAGCGAAAACTGCGCAGGCGGTATTTCCACGCGCTGCGAAACCACGGGCTGCTTAGCGCAAACACCAGCCCGTCCACGGCGCCCACGCCTAGAAACGGTTCGATCCCGCTCCCCGTTCCCAGCGCGGCAATCCGCACCAGCGCGTTCTCGTTGGCCGCGTAGTGATACAGGCCGTCGGCCAGATCGCCGCGCCCCCGGCTTTGCACATACAGCTCCACCGGGTAGAGCGCCCCCGCCGAAGGGGCGGTGCGCAGGGCGTACGGCCCGCTAACTGTCTGCACGCTTTGGGTAATGCCGTTTAAAAGCGGCCAGAAGTCGCGATCGGCCAGCGTGTCAAACCGGATGCGGGGCAAAAAATGCGGATACCGCTTAAAGGCCGAAGGCTGTGTATCCCAGTCCAGAAAGTGCGGCTGGCGCACGCTTTGGCGGGTGTGAACGGTGCGGTCGTGGTAGTGCATGAAAGCTCCTTGGAAACATTCTAACCTGAAGTTTTTTTGAAACCGCCCGGAATTTGTGCTATGATGCCGCCATCAAGACGCACTTCGGTCTGCTCCTTGTCCTTTTGCGGAACACTCCTCGAATGAAAATCCAAACCCCGATTTCGCCTAGACCGACCTGACAAACTACGCAGGTAGGCTCAATCCAAGAAAGCCATCCATTGTCTTTTAACGCCCTCGGCCTTTCGGCCCCGCTGCTTGCCGCCCTTTCCAAACAGGGTTACACCGCCCCCACGCCCATTCAGGCTCAGGCCATTCCCGTTGTGCTCGCCGGCCGCGACGTGCTCGCCGCCGCCCAGACCGGCACCGGAAAAACCGCCGGTTTTACCTTGCCCATGCTGGAACTGCTCAGCAAAAACAAGCCCCAAGACGCCAAAGCCGTGCGCGCTTTGGTGCTGGCCCCCACCCGCGAACTGGTCGCGCAGGTTCAAGAAAGCGTGCAGACCTACGGCGCGGGTATGCCCTTTAAATCCGCCGCGATTTTCGGCGGCGTGGGGATTTTCCCCCAGATTGCCGCATTGAGAAAAGGCGCGCAGATTGTGGTGGCCACCCCCGGACGGCTGCTTGACCACGTCGGTCAGCGCACGATCGATCTGTCTAAAGTCGAGTTTCTCGTACTGGACGAAGCCGACCGGATGCTCGATATGGGTTTTATCCACGACATCAAAAAAATTCTGGCGCTGCTGCCCAAAAACCGCCAGAATCTGCTTTTTTCCGCCACCTTCGCGCCGGAGATTAAAAAGCTGGCCGACGGCTTTTTGACCAACCCCGCCACCATCGAAGTGGCCCGTCAAAACTGCGCGGCGGAGACGGTTAAACAGACCGTTCACCCCGTTGACCGCGAGCGCAAACGCGATCTGCTTGCCAAAATCATCGATGAAAACAACTGGAAACAGGTGCTGGTCTTTACCCGCACCAAACACGGCGCGAATAAACTGGCCGAGTTTTTGGACAGAGAAGGCATCAGCGCCGACGCGATCCACGGCAACAAAAGCCAGAGCGCGCGCACCAAGGCGCTGGCCGACTTTAAAAAAGGCGTAGTCCGCGTGCTGGTGGCAACCGACATCGCCGCGCGGGGGATCGACATCGATGACCTGCCCCACGTCGTGAACTACGAGCTGCCCAACGTGGCCGAAGATTACGTTCACCGCATCGGCCGCACGGGCCGCGCCGGACGCGAAGGCGAAGCGATTTCGCTCGTCTGCGTCGATGAGCGCGATCTGTTGCGCGGCATTGAAAGATTGCTCGATCGCAGCATCGAAAAGGTCACGATCGACGGTTTTGCCCCCGATCCGTCCATCCGCCCCGAGCCGATCCAAAACGGCCGTAACCGCGGCAGCCAGGGTCAAAGCCGCGGCGGCTATTCGTCCGATCGCGGCAACAGCCGCGGTTTTGACCGCGCCCCCCGCGAAGGGGATCGCCGTCCGTCGGGCAACAGCTTCGGCGGCAACCGCGACCGCGACCGTGCGCCCCGCGCCGATGATCGCCGCGGCGCATCAGCCGCCCGTCCGGCCCGCGACGACAGCCGCCGCAGCGATCGCCCCGATCGCGGCGACTTCCGCGAGGGTCGCCCCCAGCGCGATGCAAGCCGCAGCCGACAAAACCGCTATTAAGGAACAGCATGGCCAAACCGAACTACTCTTGGGAAAAGCGCCAACGCGATTTGGCCAAGCAAAAGAAGCAGGAAGAAAAACTGGCGAAAAAACGGCAGAAAAAGGAGGGCGGCGAAGAGGCCGCCTCCGACGAAGCCGATAAGCCCTCCGAAGAGTCCGGCGAGTAACGCCGCTTCCCAAGCCCCGGTTTTGCCGGGGCTCCCCTTGACGCCTCACAACATATCAAATACAATATCACGATGTTCTCGATCGTTGCGGATACCAATCTGTTTGTCAGCGCCCTGATTTCCCGCAAAGGGGCATCTTTCGCCATCTTGAGCCGGTTGCTTGAAGAAGCCGGGCGGGGGCAACGCTACAACCATGTAAGCGTACCGCTGATTTTGGAGTTGGAAGAGGTGCTTTTGCGTTCCGTAAACCGGCAGAAATATCCGCAGTTTAGCCAAGCCGATCTGTGCGGTTTTGTGGACGACGTGGCCGCGATTTCGGTGCCGGTTCGCATCAACTATCTGTGGCGGCCTTATCTGAAAGACGCCGGGGACGACAAGGTGCTCGAAACCGCCTTTAACGCGTCGGCCAAAGCGATCGTCACCCACAATGTGCGGGATTTTTCGGGAGTGGAGCGGGATTTTGGCATTGAAGTTCTGACGCCGCAACGGTTTTTAGAAAGGATTCAACGATGAATATCGCCCTAAGACTGCCCGACTCGCTGGGCAAAGAGCTGAAAACCTTTTCCCAAAAAGAGTCCGTCTCCATGAATCAGTTTATCGCGACCGCCGTGGCGGAAAAGATGGCGACAATCCAAACCTACGATTATCTGGCGGAGCGGGCCAAACGGGGGGATTTGGGCCATCTGAAGCAGATGCTTGGTCGCGTGGGCGACGCCGATCCGGACGAGGCCGATCGGTTCAAGTGAGCGGTTTTCTCCTCACCACCCGCGAAGAGATGAATGCCCTTGGTTGGGAGGCTTGCGATGTGGTGCTGATCAGTGGCGACGCGTATATCGATTCGCCCTATATCGGGGTGGCGGTGATTGGGCGGATTCTCTCTCGAGCGGGATTTCGCGTGGGTGTGATCGGTCAGCCCGATGTGAACAGCCCGGAGGATATTTCGCGGCTGGGGGAGCCGCTTTTGTTTTGGGGGGTCAGCGGCGGCAGCGTCGATTCGATGGTCGCCAACTACACCGCCGTCAAAAAAAAGCGCAAAAGCGACGACTTCACCCCCGGCGGCGAAAACGTCAAACGGCCCGATCGGGCGGTGCTGGTTTATGCCAACCTGATCCGGCGCTATTTCAAAAACACCCGCCCGATCGTGCTGGGCGGCATTGAGGCGAGTTTGCGCCGCGTGACCCACTACGACTACTGGTCGAACTCTCTGCGTAAGCCGATCCTCTTTGAAGCCAAGGCCGATATTCTGCTCTACGGCATGGCCGAAGGGCCGGTGGTGGCGCTGGCCAACGCGCTCCAAAAGGGCGAAGAGTGGCGGGGTATCGGGTCGCTTTGTTATATCTCCAAAACTCCGGTCGAAGAGTATCTGCAACTGCCCGCCCACGCCGACGCGGTGGCGGATAAACTCAAATTTATCGAGCTTTTTAGCGGCTTTTACCACAACAACGATCCGGTCACGGCGCGGGGGTTATGCGAAGCGGTCGATGATCGTTTTTTGGTTCAAAACCCGCCCGCGCCCTACCTGACCGATGACGATCTGGACGCGGTGTACGAACTGCCCTTCCAGCGCGACGCGCACCCCTTTCATGCCAAACAAGGGGCGATCAAGGCGCTGGAAACAATCCGTTTTTCCGTCACGACCCATCAGGGCTGTTACGGCGAATGCAATTTCTGCGCGATTGCCGTGCATCAGGGGCGCACGATCCGCAGCCGAAGCGAGGCGTCGATCGTCAACGAAGTGCGCAGTTTTGCCGCGCACCCGAAGTTCAAGGGGATTATCTCCGATGTGGGCGGCCCCACGGCCAATATGTACGGGTTTGAATGCAACAAAAAGCTGCAAAAGGGGATTTGCGAAACCAAACGCTGTTTGTTCCCCCATGGCTGCAAGGCGCTTAAACCCACCCACAAACGCCAGATCGATCTGCTGCGCAAACTGCGCAAAGAGAGCAATATCCGCAAGATTTTTATCGCTTCGGGCATCCGGTATGACCTGATACTCGATGACGAGGCCTTTGGCGAAACCTATCTTAAAGAGGTCATGGAACACCACACCTCCGGCCAGATGAAAATCGCCCCCGAACACGCCGACGACCGGGTGCTGAAACTGATGGGCAAACCGGGCAAAAAGAGCCTGCTGGCCTTTAAGGCGCGTTTTGACGCGATCAACAAACGGCTGGAAAAGAAGCAGTTTTTAACCTACTACTTTATCGCCGCCCATCCGGGCTGTTCGGATAGCGAGATGAACGAACTCAAACGTTTTAGCAGCGGCGCGCTGGGGCTAAGCCCCGAACAGGTGCAGATTTTCACCCCCACGCCGGGCACGTGGTCGAGCGTCATGTACTACACCGGGATGGATCCGTGGGAGAAAAAGCCGCTGTTCGTGGAGAAGGACAACGGCAAAAAAGAGAAGCAAAAGGCGATTTTAACCGCCAAAAAGGAGTGCCGCCGGGGCGGCTGGGACGAGTTTTAGAACTCGCGGCGGTTTTGAAACTCGGCGAGTTCGGTTTCGACCATCTTTTCGATCATCAACCGGTAGAGCTCTTCCATCAGGTTGGGGTTAACGCCGCGCTGGATGCCCCGTTCGCGGGCTTTGTTGATCACCGCGCGCACCCGGTCTTCGGCTTTGACCTCATCGGCGCTGCGCTTAAATTTGGCGGCTTGTTTGACGTAGGCGTTTCTAAGGCCGATCAGCTCCGCAATCTGCTCGTCGATCGTGTCGATTTGATCTCTGACGGCTTCAAGCGAATCGCAGTTTTTCATCGGTTGCATGGACGCTCCTGGGCAAAGATGGCGTGATTGTACCAAATTAGCCGATCGATTACCGGAGGTGACAAAGCCGCTATTTTCTTATCCGTGCCTTTTTGTATAGGATTAATTCCTCCCTTTATGCTCTATAATGAATCTGCGCAAGGGGGTGCTAATGCGACATCCGGACTCGATTCTTAAACCGTTGTTGGGTTTGCTGCACAATGAGAAGCAGGCCATCTTAAGGGCGTGGCAATCGGCCCCTGCGGTGGAGGCAATGCTGGGCGCGTGGCGGATGCCCTCATCGGAGTTTGAGGGCTACGGCGCAGGAATTTTGGAGCACCTGCTTTCGGTGATGGCGGGACAAAGAAGCCCCGGCGACTGCCCGACGCTGCGGGCGCTTTTGGAGCGGCTGGCGGGCAGCAACGTGTCGGTGGGGGATATTTTTTGCCTCTGTATCCACCTGCGCCACAGCCTGAGCGACGTGGTTTACAAGGCCCGCTTCGAGAAGGAGAGCGCCAGCCGTTACCGCCAGTTTTTGGATGCGCTGCACCGTTTTTTCGACGCCAATCTCAAGGGCGTGCTCGATCGCTACTACGACACGCTGCTGCAAAAGGATCAAGAGCTCGCCCGGCTCGGCGCGGAGAATGAGAGCAAGGATCAGCTCTTGCAGCTGCAGGCCAGACAGGCGACCATGGGCGAGATGATCGGCGCCATTGCCCACCAGTGGAAGCAACCCCTCAACGCGCTCTCTTTGCAGGCGCAGGATTTGGAGGCCTGTTACGACGAAGGGTCCCTTGACGGCCCCACCCTGAAGGCCGCCGTCGTGACGATGATGGAGCAGGTGGCCTACATGAGCCGCACGATCGACGATTTTAGACGCTTTTTCCAGCCCGCGCAGGAGAGCCGTTTTGAGATTTCCGCGGCGATCGAGGATGCGATGAGTCTCGTGGGCCGCCAGTACCACAACCGGGGCATCGACATCCGGCTCAATGTGTCGGACGATGCCGCGCTGAGCGGCCGCCGCAACGATTTTGTGCAGGTGCTTTTGGTGCTCTTTTCCAACGCCAAAGACGCCGTGGCGGCCAAGGCGGGCCGGCGCGGGTTGATCGAACTCTTTTTGGGAAAAACCCAAGGGGGCGTGCGGCTGTGCGTGCAGGATAACGGCGGCGGCATCGACGAGGCGGTGCTGCCCCGCCTTTTTGAACCCTACGTCACGGGCAAGCAGGAGGGTACGGGGATTGGGCTTTATATCGCGCGGCGCATCGTGGAGAAGATGGGCGGACGCATCGAAGCGGTCAACAAAAAAGAGGGCGCGTGCTTTTGTATGGAGTTTCCCTGCCAAACTAAAGGCGAAGGGGATTAGAATGTGAGCTTTTGTGTCGTTTGGGCACACATTCTTGGTGGAAGGTTTCCTTAATGCCCTTTTTAACCTCTATTCGCGGCCGTCTGCTGGCGGCGGTTCTGCTGCTAAATGCCTTGGCCGTCAGCGCCTATACAATCTACGCTTACCAGACCAAAAAAACCGACCTGATGACCAAGCTCGACGAGCGGCTCATCTCCGCCGCCAACGCCGTAGCCGCCTTTGCGCCCGACGAGCTGCACGATCGCGCCGCTGCGGGCGGCATGACGCAGGCGGAGTTCGAGGAGTACGCCAAGCGGCTTAGACGCTACAGCAACGCTTCGCAGATCGAATACGCCTACACGCTGATCGCCTCGCCCGAAGGGTTTCACTTCGTGCTGGATACCCCCGATGACGAAGAGGTGGAAAAGGGGGAGTTTGAAGAGGCGCTTTATCTCTATGAAGACCCCAGCGACGGCTTGGTGCAGGCCTACGAAAAGCGGGTGGCGGTTTTTGACGAGTACAGCGACGAGTGGGGCAATCACCGATCGGTCTTTATTCCCTTTATGACCCCTGCGGGCACGCGCTTTGTGGCGGGGGCGGATCTTTCAACCGAGGCGATCGGCGCGCTGCTTAACCAGACGCTGCTGGTTTCGACCTTTATCGGCCTGGCGATCTTTGTCTTTTCGGCGGTGGCCAGCTGGTGGATCGTAGGCCGCGTGATCGCGCCGATCGGCCATGCGCAGCGGGTGGTGCGCGAAGTGGCCGACCGTAAAGATTTGACCCTGCGGGTTCCCGGTGGCAAGGATGAGGTGGGCCTTTTGCTTAGCGACTTTAACGGTCTGTTGCAGTCGCTGCAAAGCGCGATCTCCAAGGCGGGCAAGGGGGCGCTGGAAAACGCCTCCATCGCCGCCGAGCTCGATGCCACCAGCCGTCAGATCGCCGATCGGGCCGAGGGGGTTTCCGCAACCGTCGAGAGCGTCGCTCAGGGGGGAACCGAAGCGGGCAAGCTGCTAGGCCAGATGGAAAACGAGCTCGAAGGGGCGCTTAAGGAGGTCGAAAACGCGGTGAGCGGTTTGGCCGAGTCGCGCAGCGAAATCGACCGCGTCGCGCGCCGCGTGGGCGACGGCGCCGAGGCGCAACAGGAGCTTTCGGGCCGTTTGGGTCAGCTTTCGCGGGAGGCCGATCAGGTAAAATCGGTGCTTTCCGTCATTGGCGATATTGCCGATCAAACCAATCTGCTGGCCCTCAACGCTGCCATCGAAGCGGCGCGGGCGGGCGAACACGGCCGGGGTTTTGCGGTGGTGGCGGACGAGGTGCGCAAACTGGCCGAGCGGACCCAAAAGAGTCTGGCCGAAACCTCCGCGACCATTGCGACGATCGTGCAGTCGATCAACGAAGTGGCGGGTAGCATGGAGGAGAGCGCCCGCGAGTTTACGCAACTGCTCGACGAAACGCAGGCGGCGCAGGAGGCCATTGAGGGCAGTTCGCAGGTGATGGAGCGCACCCGGGGCACCATGCGCGACGCGATGACCGCTTCTAAATCGGTGCTGCAAAAAACCCGCGCCGTGCTGGTGGGCATGGAGCAGGTGGGCGGCCATACGGCCCAAAACGCCCGCAGCGTCGAAGAGATTGCCAAGGCGTCGTCGCACCTTAGCCACCTGGCCGAGGGGCTCAAAACCGATCTCTCCAAGTTCCGGGTTTAGAGATGACCATCGCGGCTTTAAAGACGTGGTTCGCCGAAGCCAAAGGGCTGGGCGTCATGAGCACGGCGGACGCGGCGGGCGCGCCCAATGCGGCGCTTTTTGCGCGGCCCCATTTTTTAGAGGACGGGCGGCTGGGTTTTGTGATGCTCAGCCGCAAAACGCTGGCCAACTTGGAGGCCAATCCCAACGCCTGCTTTCTTTTTGCCAAGGAGGGGCCGGGTTATGAGGGGGTGCGCCTGTATCTCACCCGCGATGAGATTATCCGCGACGAAGCGACGATCGAGACACTCATCGTCTCCCGCTACGCGCTGAATAAACCCCGCGTATTGATGCTGTTTCGGCTGGAAAAGGCGTTAAAACTCGCCAGCGGTGAGGAGCTCTTTTAGCTCGTCGTGGATGCGGCCGTTGGTGGCAAGAATAATGTCGCCGCTTTGCACGCCAAAGGGCCGCCCGTCCAGCGTTGTGATCTTGCCGCCCGCCTCTCGTATCAGCAAAATCCCCGCCGCCACATCCCAGCTTTTTAGCCCCATCTCCCAAAAACCGGCGTAAATGCCCTTGGCCACATGGGCCAGATCAATCGCCGCCGCGCCGCAACGGCGCACCCCTTGCGAGCTTCGCAGGGCTTTAAACAGCCACGCTTCAACCTGCTTTGTGACCGCTTCGTTTTCAAAGACCGAATAGGGAAATCCGGTCGAAAGCAGGCTTTCTCGCAAATCGGCGCAATCGCTCACATGGATTTTTTCGCCGTTGCAGAAGGCCCCTTTACCCGCTTCGGCGGTGTAGAGTTCGTTTAACAGCGGCGCGTAAACGACCCCCGCAACGGGGGTTTCATCCTCCCACGCGCCGATGCTGACGCAGCAAAAGGGGTGGCCGTGGACAAAATTGGTCGTTCCGTCGATGGGGTCGATAAAAATCCGTTTGCCCCTTTGGGCCGTTCCGCCGCTCTCTTCGGCCACGATTTCCCAGCCGGGCAGGCTCTTAGCCAGCGCCTTTTTGACACACGATTCAACAGCCAAATCATACTGGGTCAGCAGATCGACCGCCCCTTTTTTGTGGACGCTTTTGGTTTGGGTAAAGCCGTTTTTTAAAATCTCTCCGCCCTCAAGCGCGGCGTTTTTTAGAAGGTTGATCATGGCCGAAATGGTACTCAAATTGCTTTCATCCTGCCAGAGGGCGCCGGGTGAATAAGGGTTGATTTTGGGGGTCCGCCCTATAATAAAGATCTTCACACAAGGCAAGGAGAACAGTCGATGATCACCGTAGTTAAGCGCGACGGACGCCGCGAAGCGTTGGAAATTAAGAAAATTCAGAAATATACGAAGGCGGCGGTCGAAGGGCTTAAAAACGTCGATCAGTCCGAGCTGGAGCTGGATGCGAAGCTCCAGTTCCGCGACGGCATCTCCACCTTTGATATTCAACAAACCCTGATCCACACGGCGGCGGATAAGATCGATGTCGATCGCCCTGACTGGACCTTTGTGGCCGCGCGGCTCTTTTTGTTCGATCTCTACCACCGCGTGGGCAAAGCGACCGGGGGCGAAAAGGGGCGCGCCTACCAGCCGCTGAAACACTACTTCGAAGTGGGCGAAAAAGAGGGCCGGATTCTTAAGGGGCTGGGGGCGAAATACGATCTCGACGATCTGGGCGCCTACCTCAAACCCGAGCGCGATTTTCAGTTCACCTATCTGGGTATCAAAACCCTCTATGACCGCTATTTGCTCAAGAACCGCGAGAACGAGCCGATCGAGCTGCCGCAGCAGATGTTTATGGCGGTTTCGATGTTTCTGGCGCAAAACGAGACCGATCGCCAAAACTGGGCTAAAAAGTTCTACGACGTGCTGAGCAAGTTCGAGGTGATGGCGGCAACCCCCACGCTGAGTAACGCCCGCACGCCGCGCCACCAGCTCTCAAGCTGCTTTGTGGGAGCCACGCCGGATAATATCGAAGGGATTTTCGACGCCTACAAAGAGATGGCGCTTTTGAGCAAATACGGCGGCGGGGTCGGCTGGGACTGGTCGAAGGTGCGCGCCGGGGGCAGCTTTATCGACGGCCACAAAAATGCTGCCGGGGGCGTGGTGCCCTTTTTGAAGATCACCAACGATCTGGCCGTGGCGGTCGATCAGCTCGGCACCCGCAAGGGGGCGATCTCGGTTTATCTCGAACCGTGGCACATGGATGTGCTGGACTTTTTGGACCTGCGCAAAAACTCCGGTGAAGAGCGCCGTCGCGCGCATGATCTTTTCCCGGCGCTGTGGATTAGCGATCTGTTTATGAAGCGCATCGAAGCGGGCGGCGACTGGGCGCTGTTTGATCCCTTCCATGTGCCGGATTTGACCGATCTCTACGGCGAAGCCTTCGAAAAAGCCTACGTCAAATACGAAAACGACCCGGACATTCCGCGCGTGTATATCAAGGCCAAAGACCTGTGGAAGAAGATTCTGCTCAGCTACTTTGAAACGGGCAGCCCCTTTTTGTGTTTTAAAGATACCGCCAACAACGCCAACCCCAACAGCCATGCGGGGATTATCCGTTCATCGAACCTCTGCACGGAGATTTTCCAAAACACCGATCCCAACCGCTACCGCGTGAAGGTGGTGTTTGACGACGGCAGCGTGGCGTACTACGACGAAGATGAGGGCATCACCACCGACGCGGGGGTGAAGAAGCCGGCCAACAAGGTCAGTTCGCTCGATACGCTGGCGGGTAAAAAAGTGTTTGTGGTCGAAAAAGAGGCCGACGCGGGCCTGACGGCGGTGTGCAATCTGGCCAGCATCAACCTTTCTAAAATCAACACCCAGGCCGATATCGAGCGGGTTGTGCCCGTGGCGGTCCGGATGCTTGATAATGTGATTGATCTCAACTTCTACCCGCTGGGCAAGGTTAAGCAGACCAACATGAAAAACCGCGCCATCGGTTTAGGCGTGATGGGCGAAGCGCAAATGCTCGCCACCCGCCAGATTCACTGGGGCAGCGAAGAGCATCTGCGGCTGGTGGATGAGGTGATGGAGATGGTCAGCTTCAACGCCATTTCGGCCAGCAGCGACCTGGCGGTGGAGAAGGGTGCCTACGTCAACTATGAGGGTTCCAAGTGGAGCCACGGCGTGATGCCGATCGATGTGGCCAATAAAGAGGCAATCAAACTGGTCGATCGCGGCGGGCTTTTTGGCACCATTTACAACTGGGACGATCTGCGCGCCAAGGTCAAAAAACAGAAAATGCGCAACGGCCACTTGATGGCGATCGCGCCGACGAGTTCGATTTCGATTCTCATCGGCACCACGCAGGCGATCGAGCCGATTTACAAGCGCAAGTGGTTTGAAGAGAACCTCTCGGGCATGATCGCCACCGTCGCGCCGCAACTGTCGGAAAACACGTGGCAGTACTACACGCCCGCTTACGAGCTCGATCAAGCGGTGTTGATTAAAGCGGCGGCCATCCGCCAAAAGTGGATCGACCAGGGTCAAAGCCTGAACCTCTTTTTCCGCATCGGCGAAACCAGCGGCGGCAAACTGAACGAAATCTATATGCTCGCATGGAAGCTGGGCCTAAAGAGCACCTACTACCTGCGCAGCGAAAGCCCGCAGTTCAAAGAGGAGCCGGTCGATCGCAGCATGGAGTGCGCGGGCTGCCAATAGCAGTCCGCAGGCCGGTAACCGGCGGCAAACAGGGGGCCAGGCCCCCAGCGAAGGAAATGTGTGAGAGCCGCAGCTATTTTGTTGCTACTGCAACTGTTTTTGTTTGCGGGCGATCGCTCCACCGTGTCGTTTTATATGGAAAACGACGTGGCATTCAAGACCGACTTTTACTACACCGGCGGCATGAAAATCTCCTACCTTTCGCAGGACTTGCGCACACGCGCAGCCGCAAGCCCGTGGCAGCGGGCCTTGTGGGATCAGCTTCCGTTTTATAGCGAAGAGGGCTACCGCAACAATATCGGTCTGGCCCTGGGCGTTCAGGTTTATACGCCGCAAGACACCCAAAGCACCGAGCTGATCGAACAGGACCGTCCCTATGCCGGCTGGACCTATTTAGCCTACAGTTTCATCAGCCGCAATACCGCAGTACAGCACACTTTGGAGACCCGTATCGGCATGGTCGGCCCCGATTCCCGGGCGCGGGAGATTCAAGATGCGATCCATGAGGCAACGGGTAACCGGTTGCAGCAGGGCTGGGAACATCAGCTCAACAACGAGCTGGGGCTTAATCTGCACTACGAACGGCGGCGGCGGCTTGTGAGCACCCGTTTGGGCGATCGGTGGCAGTTTGAGCTTTTTGGCAATATGGGCGGCGCGGTGGGCAACATCAATACCTACGCCAATGCGGGCACCGTGATGCGTATCGGCCGCCATATGGGCGACGACTTCGGCCCCTCGTTAATCGCCTTTAGCTCGGCTTCGCCCGTACCGCTCAGCCATGATGTGACGCATTGGGGCTACGGGTTCTTTTTAGGGGTGGATGGCCGGGTGGTCGCGCATAATATTTTTTTGGACGGAAACACCTTTTCCGAGAGTCACAGCGTTCCAAAAAAACGGGTCGTCGGAGGCGTGGGCTACGGGTTTGGCTTGCACTATGACGCGTGGCGGTTTGTTTTTGCCAATGCGCTAAGCAGCCGGGAGTTTGAGGGGCAGCCAAAACCCCATTGAGATC
>JBFWML010000038.1:0-21049 GCA_050251635.1 Campylobacterales bacterium
CCTTGCTTGGGCAGGACAAAATTCTCAAGCTGGACTTCGAAAAAACCGGCAGCTACAAAGCCACCCGCAGCAGCCTGATTCTGGAGCTGACCGGACGCTACACCAACGCGGTGCTGCTGGATGAAAACGGCGTGATTTTGGAGGTGCTCAAACGCGTGACAAACACCGTGCGCACGCTGGCCCCCGGCGAGCCCTACGCTCCGCCGCCGCCTCTGGCCAAAGCGCCCGTGATGCAAGCGTGCGAAGATATCCGCGCCCTGCTGCTTTCGGAGCTAACCCGGCGCGAAAACGGCGAACTGGAAAGCCAAAAGGCGGTTCATCTGGCGGCGCTGGAAAAAAAGATCGCGCGCACCGAAGAGACCCTCAAAACCCTGCCCACTCCCCAAAACCTGCAAAGCGAAGCCGATCGGGCCGGTTTGGAGGGCGGGTTGATTCTGTCCAATCTGCACGCCATCGCCCCGTGGTCAAAACGCGTGACGCTCAGCGACTACGAAGGCCGCCCGGTGACCCTTGATCTGGAGGGCAGCACCTCGCCGCAGCAGGAGGCCAACCGCCGCTTTGCGCTTTCGCGTAAGCTCAAAGCGCGGGCCAAGGGGGTGTTTCAAGAGATCGACAACCTTCAAAGCCGCATCGCCTTCTACCGCCGGCTCCAAGAGGCGATCCGCACCGCCCAAAGCCCCGAAGCGCTGGAGGCCACGCTGCCCCAAAAAAGCGTTTACCGGGGCAAGGAGTCCACATCGGGCGATCCGGTGGAAAGCTTTGTGATTGCCGGGTTTAAGGTGCTGCTCGGACGCAACGAACGGGGCAATATTGCGGTGCTCAAAAAGGCCAAAGCCTCGGATATCTGGGTGCATCTTAAAGACCGTCCTTCGGCCCATGTGCTCATTCAGACCCATAAACAAAAGCTGCCGCCCAAGGTGATCGACCAGGCGGCGCTGCTGTGTGCGCGGTTTTCCGTGGCTCAAAAGGGGGTCTATTTGGTCGATTATACGGAACGCCGTTATGTTAAAATCAAAGACGGCGCAAACGTTAACTATACGCACTATAAAACTGTGGGAGTTACCCTAGAGTAGGAGCATACGATGGCCGTTACCCCCCTTGGCAGCGTGATCTACACCAACCAAAACGCCCCCGTCGCCTCCCATGCCCAACAGCAAGTACAGGGTAGAATCGACTTTCAGAACATGATCGCCAGCGAGATCGCTCAGGAAAAAAAGATCGAGATCGAGCGCACCCGTCCTGCCGAACAGAGCGCGGCCGTTGACCCCGACCGGGAACATCAGCGCCACGAAAGCGACGAACGCGAAGAGGAGCGGCCCAAAAAGCAAGCCGTGCCCGAAGAGCCCGATTCTCCGCCCAGACTGCTGGATATAAAGGTATAACCATGGATTTTTCCCGCCTCAAAGCCGACGCGAAGCGCTGGCAAACCGGACTGATTTTGCTGGCCGTCGTCGCTGCGGTGGGCGTGTTTCACTCCCCGTGGATCATTTGGGGCTTTCTGGGCGTGGTCTTCGTGTTTGCCTTTCACGAATCGATGGGGCTCTACGGCCTTAAGAGCGAACCGTGGCTCTATGTGGTGGCGGGCGCTTTGTGGGCGGGAGCCGCCTTTTATCCCAAGCCCGAAGATCTGCTGTTTTTGGGGCTGATTGCCCTCTCCTCTCTGGTGGCCTTCCGCCAGCGTTTTGATTCTAAGATCGTGCTGCCCCTGCTCTATCCCGCCACGCCGATGCTCTTTTTGCTCAGCCTTTACCACGAGTTTGGCATTACGGCCTTTGTATGGCTCTTGTTTGTTGTGGTCTCCTGTGATGTGGGAGCCTATTTCGCGGGCAAAACCCTGGGCAAAACCCCCTTTTCCCCCAGCAGCCCCAACAAAACCGTCGAAGGGGTGGCGGGCGGTATTACCGCAGCGGCCATCTTGGGTACAATCGCCGGATTGATGCTGGATTTGGGCTGGCAGCTGACTCTGGGCATTACACTGGCGGCGGCAGTTGCCTCGATTTTCGGCGATCTGTTTGAAAGCTACCTCAAGCGCCAAGCCGGAGTCAAAGACAGCGGGCATATTCTCCCCGGCCACGGCGGCGTGCTTGACCGGGTGGACGGCTATCTTTTTGCCGGGGTGGTGCTAACCTTGGGCCTGCGCGCCTTTAGCTAAGGGTTTATGGAAAACATCGTTCTGATCGCCACCCTCTCGGTGCTGATCATGATTTCTCCTTTTTTCTCGCGCATCAGCGGATTTCCCATTGCGGTTACGGAGATTTTGCTCGGTTCCGTGGCGGCCTACGCCGGGCTCTTTACCGAAAACGGCAGCCTGCTGACCGTGATTGCAAAGGTCGGATTTTTGTATCTGATGTTTCTAGCGGGGATGGAGGTCAACCTGCGGGAGTTCGGCGCCATCAAAAAGACGCTGCTTCAACGTGCGCTTTTGTATTTTGTGATTCTCTACTCCCTCTCCTTTTCGCTCTATCTTTTCATGGATCTTTCGCCCATCTACATTGCGGCGCTTCCGATCGTCTCTTTGGGGATGATTATGGCGCTGATTCACGACTACGGGCGCGAAGAGCCGTGGCTGAATCTGGCGCTTACCATCGGTATTATCGGCGAGTTGATTAGCATTGCGGCGCTGACGGTGCTGAGCGGTTCGGTGCAGTTTGGCTTGGGGCTGGAGTTTGTGGGCACCATGCTGACGCTGCTGCTCTTTTTGCTGGCCGTGGTGGCCTTTTTCAAGGGCGCGAAAGTGCTTTTTTGGTGGTTTCCCGAAGTCAAGCGACGGATTATGCCCGACGACAACAGTCACGATCAAGACGTGCGCGTTTCGATGGCCCTCTTTTTTGTGCTGGTGGCCGCGATGCTTTATCTCAATCTGGAGGTGGTGCTGGGGGCCTTTGTGGCGGGAATGTTTATTGCCAGCTTTTTTGAGCATAAAGCCGATCTGCCCGAAAAACTCAACTCCTTTGGCTTCGGATTTTTGGTGCCGATCTTTTTTATCTATGTGGGCACAACATTCAATCTCGCTTCGCTGGGCGACCCGGTCATTGTGATCATGGCGCTGATGATTGTCTTTGGCATGGTGGGTATCCGGCTGGTTAGCTCCTTTATTGCCTACCGGGGCATTCTAGGAAGCCGCAATACGCTGCTGTTTGCCTTGGGCGATTCGATGCCGCTGACCTTTCTGGTGGCCGTTGCGACAATCGGTCTTAGCGGCGAGCTGCTGAGCAAAGACGAATATTCCGCCTTTATTCTGGCTAGCATGATCGAAGCAATCTTCATCATGCTGATCATCAAGCTGATTCATGCAAAAAACACAGGTCCGATCACTGATTGAACAAATTTTAATCACCCATCCGCCCTCGCATTAAACCCTTGGCGTGCCATAATATGCCTATGACGCTTTGGTGTCAGAATCAAACTACCATAAGGGGTTCTTATGAAAAAGCTTCTCGTTGCGGCAGCCGTTGCCGGTTCCGCATTCACCTTTACCGCACTGGCCGAAGGCGACAGCCTGAGCGCAAATGTAAGCGCGACCACCAACTATGTATGGCGCGGCCAGAGCCAAACCGACAACGGTTTTGCCGTACAGGGCGGGGTTGATTACGCACACGCCTCCGGTGCCTACGTGGGCCTTTGGGCATCCAATGTAGACAGCGATGGTGACATGGAGTTTGAATATGACTTCTATGCGGGCTATGCGGGCGAAGCGGGCGAGATCGGTTACGACATCGGCCTGATTCAGTATATGTACACTTACGATGACGCTAATGCAATGGAATTGATGCTGAGCGGCAGCTACCAAAACTATGGCGCAGCCTACTACCACACCCTCAGCGCGGATGACACTACCGCCGAAGGTGATGGCTATCTTGAGCTGACTGCCGACTTCGAAAAAGTGGCTGAGATGATGAATGTGGGCGTTCGCGCAGGCTACAGCTTGCCCGATAGCGGCGATAGCGAAACCGACTTTGCCGTAACCGGCAGCAAAGACGACTTCGAATTTGCCCCCGGCCACGAGTTCGGCCTGACCCTGAGCAACAGCTCCGTCAAAGGCGACACCGCAGAAACGCAGATTTTTGCTTACTGGGCAAAGTCTTTTGATTTCTAAAGATTCCGCGATCGGCTCCGCCGATCGCAACTTTAGACAAATGGGGACAGGCTACTTTTTGGTATGATTTCAAATCATCCAAAAAGGAATGCTTATGCCTAGAATCCCTCGGGGCGATACAGCGGGCGAAGTCCAGCATATTATCAGCCGTGGTAATGCACGGATGGCGGTTTTTCATGACGCGGAGGATTATTCAAAATTCCTTGCGCTGCTCAAAGAGTTCAAAAAACTTCACGGTATAGAGGTTTACGCCTACTGCCTGATGCCCAACCACTTTCATCTTGCCCTTAAAAGCCTGAACGAAGGCTCCGTCAGTCCCTTTATGCAAAAGCTGATGACAACCTACGTGCGTTATCACCACCACAAATACAAGGCCAGCGGCCATCTCTGGCAGGGTCGCTACAAGAACTTCCTTGTGCAAAAAGAGGGTTATTTGTGGATGCTGCTGCGCTACATCGAAGCCAATCCGGTACGCGCCGGACTGGTTAAAAACGCCGCCGAATGGCCCTATGGCTCCCTAGCCGAACGCGAAAAGAAAAGCGCAAGGGGCTTGCTCGATCGCGCGCCCGTAGAGCTACCCGCAAACTGGGCCGACGAAGTGCATACACCGCTTGAACCCGGACTTTTGGATGCCATCCGCACAAGCGTTAACCGGCAAGCCCCGCTGGGTACCGATGATTGGTGCTGGCTACAAGCCCGCAAGCACGGGCTGGAAGCCAGCATGCGACCCGTTGGCCGACCAAGAAACAAAAAAATTTAAAACCATTCCAAAGTCACAAAAAATTAATGTTGAAGCACTATTATAGGTTTGGCCGTTTTGGTCGGCCTAATCTGCTTCAAGGAGGTTCGCGTGAAGAGGTTTCTTGTTCTTATGGCGACGCTTGCCGTGCTGCTGTTTGCCAAGGTGGATATCAACAGCGCCAGCGCTGATCAGCTTTCTACGCTTAAAGGCATCGGACCCGCGAAGGCCGCGCTGATTGTGGACTGGAGGGAGAAGAACGGCAAGTTCAAAACCGTGGACGAGTTGACTCAGGTGAAGGGGATTGGCAGCAAGACCCTTGAGAATATTCGCAACGAAATCACCGTTTCAAAGTGATTCTCCGCCCTTCGGGGCGGCTTTGCCCCTCAGGGCTCATGCTGCTATTTTGCCCTTAAGCTGCATGAGTTCCAATTCGAGCTTGGATATTCGCTCGACTATCTTGGCTTCGAGTGCGACATGTTCATCCCGGCGGACAATCACCTCATAAAGGCGGTTAAGACGATTATTAGTTTCGTCAATACGCATAATGACATCACTATGAACGGCATCTATGCGCCTGTTGGTCTCACGAATTTCGGCGGCCAGCTCAGCATGGCTGGCATCGATACGTTTATTGGTCTCACGAATTTCAGCGGCCAGCTCAGCGTGGCTGGCATCGATACGTTTATTGGTCTCGCGAATTTCAGCGACCAGCTCAGCATAGTTGGCATCAATACGTTTATTAGTTTCATCAATACGCTTGTTGGTCTCATCAATGCGTTTATTGGTCTCATCGATACGTTTGTTGATTTCGTCAATCCGCCGGCTCTGATCGACCAGATGCGCATCCATGCTGGAAAGCCGCTCTTTAATGTACGATTGCTCCATAGCAATCTTTTGTAATTCCGGCAACAAAAATTCTTTGATATTTTCCATACTGACCATCTCAAAATCCTTTATGCGGCTATTTGCCAACAGGAGGAAGCTTGATAGAGGTAAACTCCCTCAAGGCATAAAACAAAACGCCAGCAAATCCCACAACCAAAGCGATAATCGCTATTTTTGCCATTACAACTCTCCAATCTTTTCTGTATTTTTTCTTATCGAATGAGCCAAGTAAGCAATCAATGCCAATTGTGCCAACCATTTATGAGAGCTTGGTGTTTAATGCAATAAAAGTACTATAAACCAGCGCAACCGCCAAAACGACAACCGCAGCTACAACCATCCACATCACAAATCCTTTAACGACTTGATTTCAGCGATAATCTTCCTAACAATAAGAGGAAGAATCACGGAGAGCAAAACAGCAAGGCTCAAGCCCAGAGTCAACTGCCAGACAGCCGCACTCTCGAAACTCGCCACCAGCCAGCCCACCAAGGAAACATCTATAGCCACAACCGTGGCGAACAGAAGCTTCAAAAACCCGATAAACTCTTTTATCTCATCAATACGTGCCATGCTTGATTCTAGCATAGAACTCAGAGAATAGAAAATTAAAGGTGCGATGAAATATAAAAAAGTAGCCTGTCCCCATTTATTCTGTCCCCATTTATCCATTTATCTTTGAAAGGTGGCAACTGTCCCCATTTATTCATTTATTTTATATTGCCAATAAAAAAGGGTCGATCCGAAGACCGACCCTATATGATGCTTCTAAGCTTTGACCTTAGAAAGAGGCAGTCAAACCAACAGCAACGTCAGTACCGCCATTAGCAACTACGCTATCACCATTCTTAACCGCCAAGTAAACGTCGAATTTGCCCTCGGCGTACTTCTTGCCAACAATCAGGCCGATATCGGTTTTATCTTCTTCGGTTGCAGCATCAGCCATGAACAGTTCTGCGCCAACACCTGCATACATACCACCGTCGAGCTTCATGTTCGCCTGAAGAATAATATTCATATCGGCGTTTGCACCTAAAGATTCGTCACCCATCTGTACGGATGCGCCAACATTCAATGCATCCATATTCATACCTACAGAAGCCTGCATGATAGGATCTACATTCTCTGCATCCGGGATGATAACGCCAACACCGTACTTGATGTCACCGGCAGCACCCCATGCAGCCACATCAATGTGCATCAGGTCTTCAGCAGGTGTCGAATCTTTACCATCAAATACCACAGCAGCAGCAAAGCTCATGCCACCAGCTTTTCCCACATAGGCAGCTGCGGGGCTGGAGCGGAATTCGGCCTGAACCAGTTTAGCAGTGGTATCAGCCGCGAAAACACCGGCACCAGACTGATAAAGGGCCAGCTTGGAGGGGTGGTCATGGTTACCGGCAATGAAGGTACCGAAGTCGCCACTAACGCCCAAGAAGCTGTTGCGTGCGCCAAAACCAACGTTTTTACCATCATCAACATCGTCTTCGGCAATACCGCCCAGCAGATTGTGCTGGATTTCGATTTGATACAGACCAGTCAGGCCATCGCCCAGATCATGGCTGCCTTTGATACCGAAACGGCTTGACTGAGTTTTCGCACCCATCGTTTCGCCACCAACAGTGGGACCGCTGTCAAAGGAACCTACTTCAACGTTTTGTTTGCCGTATACAACAGGGCCATCGGCCAGAGCGGCGGTGGAAAGGGCGAGAGCCGCTGCGGCTGCTACGCTGAACTTGACTGCTTTCATTCAGACTCCTTAGGGGGTTTTGGTTGCTTTCAAGCCCCGCAACTATGCACCGGTTGGCTAACCAAACGGTGACATATGCGACTTGAGGGCTCCATCTTAGGCTTGCAAACCTTAAAGAAACCAAAAATTCTGACAAATAGTCAGGTAAAGCGCTTTAGATTAAAGCAATAGGTTCACACTAATATATACGGCCTTTGGCGGGGTTTGGGTAGAATGGCGGATTAAAACCGGAGCGCAAGGGGTTTGCCGTGGAGGAGATTATTTTCTTGGTTGAAGAGAGCGTAGAAGGTTATAGCGCGCGGGCGCTGGGCTATAGCATTTTTGTTCAGGGCGACACAATCGAAGAGCTCAAGAGCCAGATCCAAGATGCGATCAAGTGCCACTTTGAAACCGACACGCCCAAGCTGGCACGATTACACTTTGTGCGGGAAGAACAGCTTTACTGTGCCTAGAATCCCGCGCGATATAAACGGCCGCACGTTGTGCAGCACTCTGGCCGATATTGCCGATTATCTTAAGGTTTCCAGGGATGCGCTGGTTAAAGAACTTTTTACTTAAAAAACGAGGAATCCGGTTTTGGTGTTAAGAAAACTGCTGTCACTTATTTTGATTCCGCTCATTGTGCTGTCTTTGGCCGGCCTCAGCGTCGCGCTGCCCCTGCCGTCTGGCTTTGCCACGGCGGCGTTGTATCTTTCTTATGGGCTGTTTATCGCCGCGGGGCTTTTGGGGGTGCATTTTCACCGGCTTAACGTGCTCTTTGGCATGGCGGCGGCCTGGGTGGTGCTTTTTGGGCTGACCCATCCGTGGGCCTTGACGCAGCTGAGTTTGCAGGCGCGGGATTTGGTTTGGGTGGCGGCCTGGTGGCTGGTTCCCCTAAACGCCGCGCTCTTTGGCTGGGCGCGGGAGCGGGGGCTGGTCAGCCTTTCGGGGCTGGTGCGGTTTTTGTGGGTGATTCTGCAGGGCGTGATCGTGGCTTGGCTGGCGGTGAGCGGTCATGCTTCGCAGGTGGCGGTGTGGCTGACCTACGCCTTTGTGCCCGACGCCAAGCTGGGCGTTCTCGCGGGCATTCCCCAGCCGGGTTTGATTCTGGCGGCGCTGGCGGCGCTTTCGCTGGCTATCAAGGCCGCGCTGGATAAGCACGGCATTTTGCCGCTGAGCTGGCTGGGGGCGATGATTGCCTTTTTATCGGGGCTTTACTTCTACCCCGATCGGGGCGCGACGATGATCTTCTTTGGAGCGGGGGCACTGATGCTGACCGCGGCGCTGATGCAGCTAAGCTACCGTTTGGCCTACTACGACGAGCTTACCGGCATTCCCGGACGGCGGGCCTTGTATGAAGCCATGCACCGGCTGGGGGGCCGCTACACGGTGGCCATGACCGATATCGACTTTTTTAAGAAGTTCAACGACACCCACGGCCACGATGTGGGCGATCAGGTGCTCAAAATGGTGGCCGTGCGGCTGAGCGGCGTGCGGGGCGGGGGCAAAGCCTACCGGTACGGCGGCGAGGAGTTTACGATTCTTTTTGACGGCAAAGACGCCAAAGAGGCCGCGCCGTTTTTGGAGGAGATCCGCCAGACGGTGGAGCAAAGTCCCTTTACCAAACGGTCCCAAAACCGCCCCAAGGAAAAACCCAAGCAGCCCGCAAAGCATAAAAGCAGCGAAGTGCTGCACGTGACAATCAGCATCGGCGCAGCCAACAAAAACGAGAAAAACCCCAATCCCGAAGCGGTGATGAAAGCCGCCGACGAGGCGCTTTATAAAGCCAAAGAGGCCGGACGTAACCGCGTGATGACCGCATGAAAGAAAACACAATGATTAAAATCGCTCTGGTGGGCCGCCCCAACGTGGGCAAAAGCACCCTGTTTAACCGCCTGACAAGAACCTACGACGCCATCACGAGCGAGGTGGCGGGCACCACGCGGGATGTGCGGCGCGGAACGGCCCTCTTTGGCCGCCATGAAGCGCTGCTGCTCGATACCGGCGGCCTTGAAGAGCGCGACGAGCTGTTTAAAAACGTGCGCCGCCACGCCGTCGAAGCCGCCAAAGAGGCGGATATCGTGCTTTTTATGGTGGACGGCCAGATGATGCCTTCCGATGAAGAAAAGCGGCTCTTTTACGAACTGCAGGGGGTGAACCCCTCGATCGTGCTGCTTTTGAACAAAATCGACAACGACCGGCTCGGCGATCAGCACTACGAATACATGGCCTTCGGGGCCGAAAAGCTGTTTACCATCTCCTGCGCCCACAAGCGCGGGCTTGATGCCCTTGAGGCATGGATCGAATCGCGTATCGATCTGACCTTGCCGCAGGTCGAAGAAGAGCCGGATATGTTTGACGGCTTTGACGAAGACGGTGAGCTGATTGCCGCCAATGCGGAGGAGCGGCCCCCGGCTTTTGACGAAACCGAAGAGAGCCCGGATGAGCCGATCCACGTGGCGATTATCGGGCGGCCCAACGTGGGCAAAAGCGCGCTGCTTAACGCGCTGGTGGGACACGAACGATCGGTGGTCAGCCCCGTGGCGGGCACAACGATCGATCCGGTGGATGAAGCGGTGCAGATAAAAGACCGCACGGTGGTGTTTATCGACACGGCGGGGATTCGCAAGCGCAGCCGGATTTTGGGGATCGAAAAATTTGCCTTCGACCGCACGGAGAAGATGCTCGAACGGGCCGATATCGCGCTGGTGACGCTGGACAGCAGCGAAGACCTGACCGAGCTGGACGAGCGCATCGCCGGGCTGGTGGACAAGCACAAACTGGCCTGTATTATCGTGTTGAACAAATACGACATCGCCCGCGAAGAGTACAAACTGCTGGAAAAAGAGGTGCGGCGGCGCTTCAGGTTTTTGGAGCACGCGCCGCTCATTACCCTCTCGGCGCTGTCGAAAAAACGGGTGCATAAACTGGACGATTTGATTCTGGACGTGTACGAAAACTACCGCCGCCGCATTACGACCTCGCGGCTTAACGAAGTCATCGCCGAAGCGTCGATCAAGCACCACCCGCCTTCGGATAAGGGAAAGATCGTCAAAATCTACTACGCTACGCAGTTTGACGTCAAGCCGCCGCGCATCGCGCTGGTGACCAACCGGCCCAAGGCGATTCATTTTAGTTATCTGCGTTACCTGAGCAACCGGGTGCGCGAAGCGTTTGATCTGACCGGAAGCCCGGTGGTGCTTGTTCCCAGAGGACGCAAGCGCGAAGAAGATACCGAAACCGCCCAATAACGCAGCCCGTCAGGCAGAGGGAAACCCATGGCAAAACCGCTTTCGTTTTTACAGAGGATCCGAAACCGTTTTATCCTCTCCTTTGCCGCCGTGGTGGTCTTGCTGACTGCGGTTGTGGTGACGCTGATCGCCTCGGATTTCCGACAACTGATCGACCGCTCGGCGCGCACGTCGCTGGGGGGTTTGAGCGAATCGATCTTCCAAGCGCTTTTTGTCAGCATGAACTACGGAGACTCGGCCGTGGTGCGCAACGTTTTAAAAGAGGCGCAAAACAAGCAGATGGTCGATCGGCTCGATCTGTACATCTCCCGCGAGGTGACGGCGCTTTTTCGGCCCGATTACCGCTACAGTCCGCCCGATGAGATTGCCGCGGTTTTTGAAAACGGGCAGGAACAGTATGTGGACATCACCGAAAAAGGGCTGCGCGGCATCCGCTATATCAAGCCGCTCAAGGCCAAAGAAGAGTGCCTGAAGTGCCACATCAACGCCCAGAGCGGAACCGTGCTGGGGGTGATGGACCTGACCCTTTCGCTGGACGAATACGATGCGCTGACGACGCTTTCTATTCAGCGGATCGTCTTTTCGATTCTGGCTTTAGTGGGCATAAGCGCGCTGATTTTGAATCTGGTTTCCAACCGCCTGATCTTCGATCCCCTCGAAGAGCTGCGCGTCGCCACGCGGCGTCTGGCCAACGAGGCGGGAGACCCCGATGTGCGCCTCAAGGTGCGCGGACGCAACGAGTTTGGCGATGTGGCCCACCACTTCAACCGTTTTATCACGCGGGTGAAGGAGATCAACCGCCGCCTCAGCGCCGAGGAGCAAAAAACCCGCGAACTGCTGGAAAACCGCGAAGAGGAGATTGGGCTGCGAACCAAAGAGGTTCGGCAGCTCAACCGCGAACTGAGCCGTTATGTGGAGATTGTGGACGAAAACGTCATCACCTCGCGCACCGACACGCGGGGCATTATCACCTTTGCCAGCGAGGCGTTCTGCCGTATTTCGGGCTACAGCAAAGAGGAGCTGATCGGCAAGTCGCACAATATCGTGCGCCACCCCGACACGCCGAAGGCCGCTTTTGAGAACCTGTGGAGCACGATCAAGCAGGGCAAAACCTGGCAGGGCGAGATCAAAAACCTCAAAAAAAGCGGCGGTTTTTACTGGGTGCGCGCCGCCATTTCGCCCCTAAGAGACGAGGCGGGCAAGATTACCGGCTATGTGGCGGTTCGGCAGGACGTGACGCTGCAAAAGGAGCTGGAGGAGACGCTGGCAAAGCTGACGGAGATGACGCTGCGCTCCCATACCGATGCGCTGACGGGACTGATGAACCGATCGCGGCTCAACGAGCTGCTGCTGATGGAGATCGAACGGATGGAGCGCTACGGGGGCGATTTGTGCGTGGCTCTTTTGGATGTGGACCACTTTAAGAAGATCAACGACACCTACGGCCATTTGACCGGGGATTTGGTGCTAAAAACCCTGGCCTATCTGCTGCAGAACAAAACCCGCAAAACCGATCTGGCCGGACGCTGGGGCGGCGAAGAGTTTATGATTGTGCTGATCAACACAACCCTTGAGGCGGCGCTGAGCAAAATGGAGGTACTCAGACGGCTGATCGAGCATCAAAACTTTGAAGAAGCCGGCGCGGTGACCGCCAGTTTCGGCGTGGCCCGTTTTGTAAAGGGCGACTCCCTTGAAGGCCTTGTCGGCCGCGCGGATAGCGCGCTGTACCGGGCCAAGGCGGGGGGGCGCAACCGCGTCGAAGTCGCGCCGCCGGAGCAAACCCCATGAACCGCGAACAGCTCAAGCGCGTTATTGTCCGCCGGATTTTGATCGCGTTTGCGCTCTTTTTGCTGGCCATTACGGCGGTGGTGCTTTACAGCTTCCGGCAGTTTACGATCGCCAACGTTCAGGAAAAATCGGTGGCCGTGGGCGAGCTGGTGCTGGCCGGACTGACCGCCCATATGCGCAACGGCACCATGGACGAACGGGGCTATTTTCTTTCGGAAATTGCGCAGATGCAGGGGGTTGGGGATTTGTGGGTGGTGCGCTCCGAGTCGGTCAACCGCCAGTTTGGCGCGCCGATCGATACCGCCTTCGAGCGGACGGCCGATGCGATCGACCGGGCGGTTTTTGCCGAGGGCAAGGAGCGTTTTGAGCTGGATGAGTTTGGCACATCGACCGCCCGGGTCAGCATCCCCTATGTTGCCCGCAGCGACGCGCACTTAAACTGTCTTGCCTGCCACCATGTGCCCGAAGGAACGGTTCTGGGGATTCTCAATGTGCAAAGCCCCATCGATCACTCCCGTCAGGAGGCGCTGCTTTACGGACTGCTGGTGGCGCTCTTGACGCTGCTGTTTGTGGGGGTGATGATTTTCGGTTCGATCCGCCTGACCGATCGCTTTGTGATCCGGCCGCTGCACAAGCTGGTCGCACTGGTCGAAACGGGCCTTGGAACTAAAAAACCCATTGAGGACAGCCAGTTTAGGACGGCGGATTTCGCGGCGGCGGCTTCGCAGTTTAACCGGATGCTGGCCGAAGTGGACGAAAAACAGGGTCAGCTCGAAAGCCTCAACAACGAGATCGAGGAGACGCTGCGCGAGACCATCTTCACGCTGGCCACCGTGGGCGAGCGCAAATGCGAGGAGACGGGAAACCATGTGCGGCGCGTGCAGCACTATTGCCAAAAGCTCGGTCAGCTGGCCGGACTGCCCCAAAGCGACGTCGAGCTGCTCAAGACCGCCTCCGCGCTGCACGATATCGGCAAGGTGGCTATCTCCGAAACGGTGCTTAAAAAACCCGCGCGGCTGGATGAGCGGGAGTATTCGGTAGTCAAACAACACGCGCATCTGGGCTATGAGATGCTTCGTCACTCCAACCGCGACGTGATGCGCGCGGCGGCCGTGATCGCGGGGCAGCACCACGAACGTTTCGACGGCCGGGGGTATCCGGCGGGTCTGGCGGGGGAGGCTATTCATATTTTTGGTAGAATTGCCGCCATCGCCGACGTTTTTGACGCGCTCATTAGCGATCGCTGCTATAAAAAAGCGTGGCACAAGGCGCAAATTTATCAGCTTTTTTTAGACGAACGGGGCAAACAGTTCGATCCGGCGCTGACCGATATTTTTCTGGCCCACTTCGATGACTTCGTCGAGATCAGCCAAACCTACCGCGACGATAATTTTCACAACAAGGATTCGTAAGTGATCGACCTCAAGCTTCTCGAACAGGATTTAGAGACCTTTCTTTCGCGGCTCAAGGGACGCGGCACCTCCCCCGAAATTCTCGAAACCCTCAAAAATCAGGCCCAGTCGGCCAAGGCCCTGCGCCGCACGCTGGAGGAGAAGCAGGCGCTGCAAAACAAGCTGAGCAAGGAGTTTGGCCAGATAAAAGCCCAAGGGGGCGACGTTGCCGCCCTGCAAGCTCAAGTGAGCGCCAACAAAGCGGCTATCGGTGCCGATCAAGAGGCGCTGCGCATTGCCGAAAGCGCTCTGGAGGCCTTGGCGCTGAGCATTCCCAACCTGCCCGATCAGGACGTCCCCGTCGGCAAGGACGAAAACGACAACGTCGAGCTTAAGCGGGTTTTGACGCCGAGGGTTTTTGAGTTTGAACCCAAGCCCCACTACGAACTGGGCACGCAGCAGGGCTGGCTGGATTTTGAGCGCGGCGCAAAAATTTCCGGTAGCCGCTTTACGGTCATGCGCGGTCTCGCGGCGCGGCTTGAGCGCGCTTTGATTGCCTATATGCTCGACTTTAACCGTTCGCGCGGTTTTGAAGAGGTGTGGGTTCCGGTGCTCATCAACCGCAAATCCCTGACAGCAACGGGTCAGCTGCCCAAATTCGAAGAGGACCTCTATCTGGCTGAAAACGCGGAGATGACCGAAAACGATCTGTTCTTGGCGCCCACCGCCGAAGTGCCGCTGGTCAATCTTTATCGCGACGAAATTTTGCCCCTTGAAGCGCTCCCGGTGAAGCTGACCGCATACACCTCCTGTTTTCGCAAAGAGGCGGGCAGCGCCGGACGCGACACCCGTGGCATGATCCGCCAGCATCAGTTCGACAAGGTCGAGCTGGTGGCCTTGAGCGTGCCCGAAGAGTCCGATCGGCTCTTTGAAGAGATGGTTGCCTGCGCATCGGATTTGCTCACAAGCCTCGAACTGCCCCACCGCCTGCTGCAGCTATGCACCGGGGATATGGGCTTTTCGGCGGCGCGAACGATCGACTTGGAGGTTTGGATTCCCAGCGAAAGCCGCTACCGCGAGATCAGCTCCGTTTCCAACACCCGCGATTTCCAGCCGCGCCGCGCCAAAATCCGCTACAAGAGCGACAAGGGCAACAAGCTGGTCCACGCCCTGAACGGCTCCAGCCTTGCGGTGGGCCGTACTTTGATCGCCCTGATGGAAAACAATCAGCAGGCCGACGGCACCATCCGCGTGCCCGCCGTCCTCGAACCCTATCTCAAATAAGGCGCAAATGTGGCGGAAGAATCGCATCCGTTAGATGATGACGTTGTCATTCTCAAGGAGGACGAAAGGGGCGATCGCCCCCTTTCCTCCCCCGACGATGCGCAAGCCAAACCCGCCGCAACAGGCCTGAAACTCAAGGCCGAACAAGCCGCTCATTTTGTGCGCAAACCGGTGGTGCTGGGCGTGCTGGTCGCGCTTTTGCTGCTGAGTGTTTTCGCGCTGCTCTCGACTCTGGTGGAGGAACCGGCGCAGCCGGCCTACACCCAGGCACCCCTCAAACCCGAAGAGGCGCTAGAACCCGCGATCGATGAGCGCAGCCTGATCGAAGCCCACCTGCGCAGCGGGACGATAGAAGATCTCATCGCCAAGGCGGCGCTCTTTTATGCCGGCGGCGAGGTCTCCAAGGCACTTGATCTCTATGAGGAGGTGGCGCTTTTTAGCGAGTCGCTCTCGTGGTACAACCTGGGTGTCGCCCGCATGAAAAAGGGTGAGTTTGCCCCGGCGATGGAGGCCTTTGAGGCGGCCTTGGCCCACAGCGAGCACCGGACCGTTGCGGCCATCAACGCTGCGGTCTGTGCCCTTCACCTGCAGAATGAAACCGCCTTTCGCCGCTACGTGCAGCTGGCGCGCGCCCATCTGCAAGAGGAGGTCAAAGCGCCGCTTTATAGCTACTACTACACCCTGATTAACTACTACGCCGATCGTCCCTTTCACGCCCTTGTCGGCGCGGCGGCTCCTTCGGTGGACTATCTTGGACCCGGTCAACGTTTAATCGCCGCCAAACTGCACCTGATGTTCGACAACCCCCACGGTTCGATCGAGGAGCTTGAACGCCTAAACGACCCCAAGCACCTCTTTGCTCTGGGACTGCTCTATGCGCGCTCCGGAGCCTATGATCAAGCCGGCGATCGGCTCCAAAAGGCGATCAGCGCAGGCATCGAGCCCCAAAAAGCCCGTTCGGCGCTTTTGCTGGTGCATCTGAAAAACGGCTTTTTTAGAGACGCTTCCGCTTTGATCGACGAAATGAGCGGCGCAGGGCAAAATCCGCTGGCCTACCCTATCCGCACCAAACTCAAAGAGCGGCTTTTCGACGTGGATTTGGCCCAGCGCTACTTTGCCGAGCATCTTTTGGTGGATGAGCAGGTCTTTTTGCAGGCGCTCTTTTACCACACCCCCTATTTGATGATCGAGCCGGACAAGACGGTGACGGAGATTCGCAAGGGGCAGCTGGCCCTGAGCGAAGGGGAGATTGCCCATGCGGCGGAGTTTCTAGCCGGAAGCCAGCAGATGTCCAGCGTCAATACGCGCATCACGCTGGCGGTGAAGCTGGCCACCAACAACCGTCTGCTTCAGGCCAACGACGTTCTGGCCCAAACGGAACGGAACTTCAAAAACAGCGATACGCTTCAGTACAACCTGGGTCTAAGCTACGCGCAGCTGGGCAACTTCACCAAGGCCTACGAACACTTCAGACGCGCCTATTTTCTCAACTACCGCAATATCCGCGCCGGGGTTTATGCCGCCATGATGGCCGACCACGCCGGAGCCGACGAGGAGCGGCTCGTGGGCGAGCTGTCCGAGCATCTGTTGCCGCTCAAGGATGAGGAGTCGCAGTTTCATCTGGCGCTGCTGAGTTTTTACGGCAACAACACCCAGGCCACCGCCCAGTGGCTCGAACGCAAGGAGCGCGGCAGCGAAACGCGCTATCTGCTGCTCGATCTCTTTGCCGCCGACCGGATCAACCGTGTGGATGAACTCAGGCGCGCTTCGGCGCGCTTGGTCCGGCAGCATCCCAAAGATCTGCTCATTGCCATGCTCAATCTCTACGTGGACCACAAGGACAAGCCCATCAAGCAGTTTGCCTTTGATGCGCAGCAGTTTATGGCCAGCCGCCGTTTTGACTTTGAAGGGCTCTACTACGGCCCGCCGGTGATTCGTGACCTTTATATCAAGCTGGGCCTTATCACCGGTAATCTGCCGCAAATTCGAACCCTGCTGCTTGAACGGCTCTCCCTGGAGCGCGGAGAAGTGCGCCATTTGATGCGATCGCTCGGACTGACGGATATTTATCTGCAAAACCATGAAGAGGCCTACACCATCTTTAACACGCTCATCGACGAGATGGGGCTAAGGGACAGCGACACCCTGCTGCATGCGGCCATCGCCTCGATCGGGGCCGGACACAAGGAAAACGCCATCGCCCTTTTGCAGCTGGCCAAGCAGATCGACGGCAAAAACAGCGAAGCGCGCTACGGTCTGGGGCTTTTGTATCAGGAGATCGGTAATGCTAAGGGCGCGGCAATTGAGTATTCGCTGATGAAGGCGGGGCGATACGAATCGCGCTATTTCGATTTTGACATCCGCCCCGTGGATGACCCCGAGGCGATGGGCGGACGGTAGGTTTAGTAGGCGGAGTGAACCTGAATGCACATCACGCGGAAACGGTTGCCTTTAAACTCCACGTTGTGCAGACCGGTCGAGAAGTCAAAGGCGTAGGCGCCGTCGATATCAAACTGATCGGCCGTCCAGTACACATCCTCCACGTAGGGGCGCTCGCCGCCGCTGCCACGATAGGATTTGTAATAGGCGTTCTTCATGGTCTTGAGCTCGGGAATATGGGCATCTAGACCCCGGCAGTACGCCACCGCGCGGTCCCAATCCATTTTTTCGGCGGCCTCGTGAAGCCTGAGCACATCGTTTTGTGCCGGGGCGGCCCAAAGCGATGCCGCCACTGTCAAAGGGATAAGCCATGCGCTCTTTTTCATTGCGGTTCCTTTAGATTTGCATCCGATCGAACTTCTGCAAACGATCCTTCATGCTCAGATAGCTGTTTAACGAATTGAGATAAGCCTGCGCCGAGGCCATCATGGTATCGAGGTTGAGGCCGTGGCCCATGACGGCGGGTTTCTCTTCGTCAAAAACCACCTTGACCACCACGCGGGCCAGTGCGTCTTTGCCTTCACTAAGGGCCTCGACTTTGTAGTCGATCAGCCGGCCCGAAAAGCCGCTGACGCGATCGACCGCTTTGAAAACCGCGTCGATCGTGCCGTTTCCGATGGCCGCATCGGTAAACTCTTCACCGTTTTGACGACGGATGGTAACCGCGCAGGAGGGTACACCGGCGCTGCAGTCGGTCAACTGCATCTTGATCAGTTCAAACTCAGCGGGCGCGTTGAGACTTTCGTTGGTAATGAGCGATCGGATATCGTCATCGTAAATGGTTTTTTTCTTATCGGCCAGCTGTTTAAACTGCTCAAAGGCCTTGGCAAAGGCCGCCTCATCCAGCACAATGCCCAACTCTTTGAGTTTCTGTTTGAAAGCGTGACTGCCCGAGAGCTTGCCCAGCGTCAGCGTGTTGCGATCGAGGCCGATATCCTCAGCCCGCATGATCTCGTAGGTCTCCCGGTATTTGAGCACGCCGTCTTGATGGATGCCGCTTTCATGGGCAAAAGCGTTCTTGCCCACAATGGCCTTGTTCGGCTGGGGTTCGATGCCGCAGATGTTGGCCACAAGCCGGCTGGCGGCATAGATTTCACGGGTGTTGATGCGGGTATCCGCGCCGCCGAAGAGATCCTTGCGGGTTTTGAGCGTCATCACAATCTCTTCGAGCGCCGCATTGCCCGCGCGCTCCCCCAGACCGTTGATGGTGCACTCCACCTGCCCCGCGCCGCCCAGAATCGCGGAGAGCGAGTTGGAGGTGGCAAGACCCAGATCGTTGTGGCAATGCACGGAGATCACCGCGCGATCGCCCACAAAATCGACCACCTCTTTAACAAACCGCTGGTAATCGTGGGGCACGGCGTAACCGACCGTATCGGGCAGGTTGATCGTTTTGGCGCCGGCCTTGATCACCGCGTCGATAATCTCCTTGAGAAAACCCATTTCGCTGCGCGTGGCATCTTCGCAGCTGAACTCAACATCCTTGACCAGACTCGCCGCCAGACCAACCGCTTCGACGGCCCGCTTGATCACCTCGTCGGGCTTCATGCGGAGTTTGTACTCCATGTGGATGGGGCTGGTGGCGATAAAGGTGTGAATCCGGTTTGATTTCGCCTTGGCCAGCGCCTCGGCGGCGCGGCGAATATCCTTTTCGGCGGCGCGGGCGAGCGAACAGACGGTGCTAGAGGTAATCTCGGCGGCAATCTGACTCACGGCGTCAAAGTCGCCGGGGCTGGCCACGGCAAAACCCGCCTCAATCACGTCGATGCCCAGCTTTTCGAGCTGATGGGCGATGCGAACCTTTTCGGCGGTGGTCATCGAAGCGCCCGGGGACTGCTCTCCGTCGCGCAGCGTGGTGTCGAAAATCTTAATAATGCGGCTCATTCGGTTACCTTTTTAGTTTTGCGGGACATGGCCCAAAGAGCCCGTGCCGGTCCGGCCGCCACATACAAAAATGCAACCGCCGGCAAAAACAGCATCGGGTAGAGATAAAAAAGCGACAACAACACAATTAAGGTTACCAGATTTTTGAGAAAGTAGTTTTTTCTAAAGTCGATCTGCTTAAAGCTGGGATAACGGATATTGCTCACCATCAAGACCGAAGTCGCCGCAGCCAGCAAAAGCAAAAGCACCGCAAAGACGCCCTTGTCGGGATGGGCCAGAAAAAGCATCGTCGAACTGACCACAAACAGGGCAGCGGCGGGAATGGGCAGGCCGATAAAAACGTTCGGCTCCGTGCTGGCGCTGATGATATTAAACCGCGCCAGCCGCACCGCGCCGAAAATGACAAACAGCGCCGTCACCAGAATGCCGAATTTTCCAAACTGGCTTCCCACGGCAAAATAGAGAATAAAGGCCGGCGTCACGCCAAAGGCGATCACGTCGGCAAGAGAATCGAACTCCTTGCCGAACTGGCTGGTTGTCTTGGTCAGGCGCGCCACACGGCCGTCCAGGGCATCAAAAACCGCCGAAACGACCACCAGCCAGAAGGCGCGTTCGAAGTCGCCGTTTACCGATGCCACGATTGCCAGGATCGCCAAAAAGATGCTGCCCGCCGTAAAGAGGTTGGGCAGCAGATAGGCCATTTTAAAACGCGGTGCTTCCATTATCCGTTCATCCTTGCAAAACCAATTACGCTCTCGCCGGCATTGACGCGATCGCCAACCGCCAGACGCAACTCAACCTCCGCCGGCAGCAGCAGCGTGATGCGCCCGCCGTGGAAAAAACCCAGCCGCTGCCCCAGATAAAAGCGATCGCCGGCACCGTATAGGACCGGGGTTGCCACCTCGGGCGAAAGAATCAACTCCACCGCCTCCATGCCCGAAGCGGGGCGGATGAGGAGATGATCGCGCTGGGAGAGACGATCAAGGGGCGATCCGAAAACCGCCGCCAAACCGCCCTTTCGGCGCACCTGTTCAATCCGGCCCTGCAAAGGCATGCGCAGAAGATGGGTGTCCAGCGGCGCATTCAAGATACGGACCGATACGCCCTCTTCCCTTAGGGCGATCTCTTCGATTTTGCCGTCCGCCGGGGCAATAATGGTAAAGGCGTCCTGTTCCTGCGGGATTCGTTCGGGGTTTCTAAAAAAGTAAGCTGCCGCCGCGCCTGTCAAGACAAAAAGAAACGCGAGGCGATACCACCCCGCCGCCAAGGCAACAACAACCGCGATTGCCAGCGCGATGAGAATACCCCAACCCTCCGTGGCTACGATCTGAGTCGTCGTTTTGCCTGTCACGGTGTTTCCTTTCTCAGCCCTTAGGCTCTTGAGCTGTGTCCGCCCCGGGCTCGTCTTCTAGGCCCAAAAGACCGTGTGCCGCCTCGTACTCACGGATAATCTCTTTAACCCGGCTGCCCTCGATGACCTCATCCTTAAGCAATTCGGCGGTCATGGTTTCGATCGCCTCGCGGTACTGCTCCAGGCGGGCCTTCACAGCGACGTAGCGC
>JBFWML010000039.1:0-19766 GCA_050251635.1 Campylobacterales bacterium
ATGAATGCGCTTTTTTTGGTAATCGTGCAGCAGTTCATAGGCAAAGGTGGACGAAAGCGCCCCGGCAATGGCCAGCGTAATCCAGATTTTGCGCTTGACGCCCACGGCCAGCAGCACACCGCCGCCCACAAGCAGCAATAGCGTTGCGGTTCCCAGGTCCGGCTCGGTGGCAATCAGGAAAAAGGGCAGCAAAATATAAAACGAGAGCTTTAAAAAATCCTTCCACCCGTAGCCGCCTTTGGGGGGCGGACGCTGATGGATCAGATAAGCGAGCATCAAAATATAGACCGGTTTAAAAACCTCGGAGGGCTGAATGGTCAAATCCAAAAAAGGAATTTCCAGCCAACGCTTGGCGCCCAGCTTGGTTACCCCGAAAAGTTCGACGGCAATCAGCAGTAAAATCCCCATCCAGTAGGCAAAGGGAATCAGCCAGGTAAAGTTGCGCAGCGGCAGAATGAAAACCAAGGCAAACAGCCCCAAGCCGATGGTGATATAAACCAACTGTTTATTGGCGAGGCTGGCGTTGATTTCGCTGACCAGAAACCATGAAAGCATAATGATCGGTACGATTAACGCAACCAGCATGAAATCAAAGTGGTCCACCACGCGCCGATCGAGAAAGGGCAGTTTCATCAGGTTCCTTAGCTACACTGTCGCCGCGATTTTTGCATAATCTACGTAAAAAAGGGATTGACAATGATAGACCCCAAAACAAAAGCGCCGCAATTTTGCCTGCCCAATCAAGACAGCGTCGAGGTGTGCTTGCGCGATCTGGCGGGCCGCTGGGTTGTGCTCTATTTTTATCCCAAGGACAATACGCCCGGCTGCACCACGGAGGCGTGCGATTTTAGCGCCGCGCTGCCGGAATTTGACAGCCGATCGGCGATGGTGCTCGGCGTTAGCCCTGACTCGGTCGTCAGCCACGAAAAGTTTGCCGCCAAAAAGAACCTGACCATCACACTGCTCAGCGACGCAGAAAAAGAGGTTTGTAATCTCTACGGCGTTTGGCAGGAGAAGATGATGTGCGGCAAAAAATATATGGGTGTTGTACGCACCACCTATCTGATTGCCCCCGACGGTACCGTCGCCCACCGCTGGGATAAGGTCAAGGTTGCGGGCCACGCGCAGGCGGTTGCCAAAAAGCTGGCGGAACTTCAATAAAAACGCGGGTTCCGGCCCGCTTCTTCAACTTTTCTTAATGCGCTTTTTTCTATAATCCCGCGCCTTCAAAATACACAGGTGTCAGTCCTTTTCAGGGTTGTTCCGCATTGCGGAATGAACGGACACCGAGGCTAAACCCAAACCAAACACAAAGGATAATTTCATGGTAACCATGAAAGACCTGCTCGAATGTGGCGTACACTTCGGCCACCAGACCCGCCGCTGGAACCCCAAGATGAAAAAGTTCATCTTCGGCGTCCGCAAAAACATCTACATCATCGACCTGCAGAAGACCCTGCGCTACTTCCGCTACACCGCCAACGTGGTGCGCGATGCAGCCGCAGAGGGTAAAACCATTCTGTTTGTGGGCACCAAGAAGCAAGCAAGCGGCATTATTCAGCAGCACGCTGAGCGCTGCGGTATGCCCTATGTTAACAACCGCTGGCTGGGCGGCATGCTCACCAACTATAAAACCATCCGCCAGTCCATCCGCAAGCTGGAAGTGATCGAAGATCTTAAAGAGAGCGGCAAAATCAACCTGCTGACCAAAAAAGAAGCGTTGATTATCGATCGCCAGCGCGAAAAACTCGAAAAATATATCGGCGGTATCCGCCGCATGAAAGATCTGCCCGACATGATCTTCGTGTTGGATGCCGTTAAAGAAAAAATTGCCGTACAAGAGGCGCGCCGCTTGGGTATTCCCGTTGTAGCCCCCTTGGACACCAACTGCGATCCCGACGTGATCGATTTCCCCATCCCCGGCAACGATGACGCGATTCGCGCCATCGAACTCTTCTGTGCCGAAATGGCCAACTCCGTTATCGAAGGCCGCGAACTGGCTGCCCAGGACGGCAAGCTGCCCGTAGCCGCCGAAGGCGCTGACGACTCCGAAGAGGTGCTCAAAGAGATTTTGGCCGAAGGTGAAGCCGAACTGGCCGACGAAGAGGAGGAGGCGTAATGGCAGCTGTAACTCCCGAACTGATCAAACAACTGCGCGAAGCAACCAACGCCGGTCTGCTTGACTGCAAAAAAGCGTTGACCGAAGCTGACGGCGACATGGAAGGCGCGATCGAATGGTTGCGCAAAAAAGGCCTTTCCAAGGCCGCCAAAGTTGCCGATAAAATTGCCGCCGAGGGTGCCATCAGCATCAAAATCGCCGATGACTTCAAGAGCGGTACCGTGACCGAAGTGAACTGCGAAACCGATTTTGTTGCCAAAAACGACAACTTTAAGAGCTTTATCACCGAAATGGCGGAGACGATTCACGTGGGCGGCTATGCCGACATGGACGCCTTCCGTAACCACAAGTTCGGCGCCAACAGTTTTGAAGAGCGCATGGGCGAAGCGGTTTCCAAAATGGGCGAAAAAATCGAAGTACGCCGCTTTGCAACCTTTAAAGTGGGCGCAAACGGCGTTGTCAACGGCTACCTGCATGCCAACGGCCGCGTGGGCGTTGTGGTGGCTATTGAGTGCGACAGCGCCAAGACGGCCGATGCGGTGCGCGAGTTTGCCCGCGATATCGCCATGCACGCCGCCGCAATGAAGCCCGTCTATCTGGACGAAGCGGCTGTGCCTGCGGATGAGATTGCCAAAGAGCGCGAAATTGCGATCGAGCAGCTCAAAAAAGAGGGTAAACCCGAAGCGATGCTCGAAAAGATCGTTCCCGGAAAAATTAAAAAGTTTATCCAAGAGAGTACGCTGGTGGGTCAATCCTTCGTTAAGGACGACAAAAAGAGCGTTGCCGAAGCGTTGAGCGCCGAAGCAAAAGCTGCCGGCGGCACCGCTAAGCTGGTCGGTTTTGCCCGCTTTGAAGTGGGCGAGGGCATCGCCAAAAAAGGCTGCTCCTTCGCCGAAGAGGTCGCGGCGCAGACTCAGCGCTAAGCCTTCCTAAAACCGGAACGCCTTTTGCTGGGAGGGGTCAAACCCCCCTCAAAAGGAGTTCCCATGAGCGCCATTTTAATGGACAAACTTCAGATGATGGTCAAGCTGAAGGAGAAAATCTATGCACTTAAAGCGGCCAACAATGCCGAAGAGAGTGAGATTAAGCGCCTTGAGAAGCTGCTTAAAACCCTTCAGACAACCCCGAACGCCAAATATATCTAATGCTTCCGGCATGGAGCAGCAAGGTTATGCTTCATGCTGAAAGCATCCGGTCTTTCCCATGGTTTTGATTATCCGCTTTTTGAAAATATCGATCTTGAGCTGAGTGCGGGCGAATCCGTCGCGGTGCTTGGGGTCAGCGGAAGCGGAAAATCGACGCTTTTGCACGCGCTCTCTTCTTTTTTGGCGCCCCAATCGGGAACGGTAGAGCTGTTTGGCGCCAATCCCTATGTGTTGAGCGAAAAAAGGCGCAACGAGCTTCGCCGCAATGCCTTGGCGCTCATTTTTCAGCAGCACTACCTTTTTCGCGGATTTTCCGGCTTGGAAAATCTTCAGGTGGCGGCACTCCTGACCGGAAAAGAGATCGACCGCGAACTGCTTGAGAGGCTAGGGATTGATCATGTGCTGCATCAAGACAGCGCCGATCTATCCGGCGGTCAGCAGCAGCGCCTTTCGATCGCGCGGGTTTTGATTAAACAGCCTAAACTCATTTTTGCCGACGAGCCTACGGGCAACCTCGATCGGGCCACCGCGCACGATGCGATGGGCGTGATTTTCGATTACGTCGATCGGATGCGGGCGGGCTTTTTTTTGGTGACGCACGATGAAAAAATTGCCGAGCGGGCCACCCGGCGCTACCGCTTGGAGAATCGTTCGTTGACGCCGCTGGCATGACCGAATTCGCCTTTTTTTTCAACGAAGAACGGGTGGTCGGCTTCGTGCTTTTGTTTGTCCGTTTGAGCGCGTTTTTTGTTTTCCTCCCCTTCTTTTCGTCGGCAACCGTCTATCCGACCGTTAAGGCCGCGCTGGCTTTTTTTCTGGCCTTGGCCTTCTACCCGCTTTTGCCGCCGCTCGCCTTCGTTCCCACGGCGCAAACCGTTTTGCTGGCCGTGCTGACCGAGGCGCTCTTCGGTTTTTCGGTAGGGTTCGTGGTTCAGCTGGTTTTCGCGGCTTTACAGTTTGCGGGCGAACAGATTTCATTTGTGATGGGTTTTTCGATGGCCAGCTCCATGGACCCCATCAGTCAGACCTCCTCCCCGATCATCAGCCAGTTTCTCTATTTTTTTGCGATTTTGATCTTTTTGGCCATTGACGGACACCACCTGTTGTTGATGTTTGCGGCGCGATCGCTGGAGACGTTGCCTCTGGGAACCTTTTTGCTCGGCGGAAACTATCTGGAGTATGTGCTGGCGGGGTTTGGATGGATGTTTGTGCTGGGGTTTATGATCGCGTTTCCGATTATCGCGCTTTCGATTCTTTCGGATATTGTCTTTGGCATGATCATGAAAACCGTGCCCAGCTTCAACCTGCTTGTCATCGGCTTTCCCGCCAAAATTTTCGTGGCTTTCATGGTGATGATTGCCGTTATGGCCAGTATCGCTTTTTTGTTCAAACAGGAGTTCATGAAAGCCTTCAACGCCCTGGGGACAATCTTTTATTAGTAGCGTTTCGCGCCCTCGATCAGCGGCTGTAACGATTCTAGCAGTCTTTGCGCCAGCCGCTCGTCTTCTTCGATAAACATCAGCTCATGGTTGATATTGAAAGCCGAGTTGGACCAGTTGGCCGAACCGTGCACGATAACCCTGCGATCGATAACGGCCAGCTTGTGGTGCATCAATCCGTAGTAGCCCTGCCGCGCCCGATCGCCCTTGGCCAAAAAAACAGTGACATTTTCAAGCTTGGCGAGATTGGGCACTTGAGAGCTGCCGAGATTGCCCAATAGGTTTTTTTCATCGACGACCAAGATAATCTTAACGCCGCGCTTGGCCGTTTGGGCAAGGGCTTTGGAGAGGGTTTTGTTGGTAAAGGTGTAGAGAAAAAGCACAATCTCCCCTTCGGCGGATCGAAGGGTTTGCGTCAGCGCCTTTTCCGCCCGCGCCCCCTCTTGGGGCATGACATAAAAACTCTTGCCCAGAAGCACCGTATTTAGAAGTATAATCATCCAGACAACGCGGATCATTTTTTGCTCTCCGTCGGGCAAGTGATGAATATCAAGGTTTTTCAAAACCTTTGCAGTATACAATCAAGCCAGTTAATTGGGGGAACCGACATGAAAATTCTGCTGATCAATCAGAATGCCACGGTCGAAAAGCTGGTCCGGCTGAGCGCCGCGAAAGTGGGCTTGGAAGTTCAGGCAATTGCGAACACGGCAGCGGTAAGCGCGGGCGAATACGCGTGGGTGCTGATCGACCATGAGGCGATGGGCGGTGCCGATCTTGCCGCGTTGCGCGCGCAGTGCCCGGGCGCGAAAATGGGGCTTTTGCACCCCAAAAACGGTGAACGAACCGGGGGTTTTGATCTCTATATCGAAAAACCTTTTTTGCCCACGGAGCTGATAGACGAATTTTCCGCGCAGATGGGGCAGTCCCAGGATGAAGCGGCAGACGAATCGCTGGATATGGAGCTTCCGTCGCTGGACGAGGGCGAAAGCGATTTGGGCGCCGACTTGGGCGATCTCTCCTTGGATGACACCTTTGGCGATTCTTCAGCCGGGCTGGCGGGTATGGACGATCTGGATTTGGGCGGTGACGAAGGGCATGATGCCTTAGGCTCGCTCGACGGACTGGATGATGAACTAACATTGGACTCGGCCGATTCGGCCACAATGACGGCAAGCGGTGACGATCTGGGCGACTCCATGGCTTCGGATGGGCTGGAGGACCTCTCCTTGGATCTTGACAGCCTCGAGGCGGATGAAGCGCCCGCAACGGTTCTGGGCGAACTGCCCGAAGAGGCGGCCGGGCAGCCCGAAGAGTTTAACTTGGAGGATGTCGAGATTGAAGCCGACGAACTGCCCGCTACAGACGGCGGCGAGCTGGACGATCTGGATGCCGATATGACCGCGCCGGGCGAAGAGGAGCCCAAGATTTCGATATTGGACAAGGAAGAGGTGGAGAAGGTGAAAGAGTTGCTCAACGAAGACAGTCTCGAAGAAGATGCGGCGGCACCGATGGATGATCTGTCTTTGGAGGGTGAGGATTTCCCCGATCTGACCGAATCACTCGATGACCTGGAGGCACCGGAAGCGGAAGCGTCAAGCGACATGAAGCTGGAGCTGGGTGAAAACAGCGCTCTGCTGGACGAAGACGATCTGGCCGATCTGCACAAATCCGGCGGCGATCTGGATGATGAGGCGCTTTTGGATGACTCCTTCGGCGAGATGGAGGAGATGCAGGGCGAAGAGCTTGAAACCTTGGAAGACTCCTTTGCGCAGGAAGAAGCGGCCATGGAAGAGCCGTTGCCCGCCTTCGACTTTAACGAACAGTCCGAAGCGGGTGCTTTGGGGTCCGATGAAGAGCTTGGAAGCCTGAGTGAAGAGTCGGTCGCTGTGGCGCTCGGCGAGGAGTTGCCCCAAAAGCCGCAACCGGCTGCTTCGGTACAAGCGGCTCCCGCGGCGCAAGCATCCGGCGTAGCCGCTTCGTCGCTTGAGGGTGCGCTGGCTACCTTGAGCACCGGCACGCTACGCGAGTTGCTTGACGGGATGCAGCTGACGATCAACATCTCCTTCCCCAACAAAAAGTCTTAAAAATGTCCGGTTCGCTTGTGGTCGTTTCCGGCCCTAGCGGGTCGGGTAAAAGTTCGTTGTGCCGCATTATCTGCGATACCTTTGATTACGCCCATCTTTCCATCTCGACAACCACACGTGCCATGCGTGAGGGTGAGCGGGACGGTGTGGATTACTTCTTTACCGACAAAGAGAGCTTTCGAGCCGCGATCGACGAAGGCGAGTTTCTTGAGTGGGCGGAGGTTCACGGGAACTATTACGGCACGAGCAAAAGGCGGGTTGAGGAGGCCCTGAAGGCCGGAAAAACGGTTCTTTTCGATATCGATGTTCAGGGTCAGGCTTCGGTTGTTCGCCTTTTTCCCAAGGAGACGACCTCGGTTTTTGTCACCACCCCCTCTTTGCCGGTTTTGCGCCAGCGGTTAGAGGGGCGTGGCACCGACACCGCCGAGGTCATTGCCAAGCGTCTTGTCAACGCGCTTGATGAGATGGCCTGTATTGATCGCTACGACTATCTCATTATCAACGATCGGTTCGAGGAGTCCTTGGAGGCGCTTAAATCCGTTGTTGTAGTGTCTCGCTATAAGGAAGCTAGGGTATCATTACCCGATTTTATTTCGGCCTGGAAGGGCCAATTTTAAGGAGTCCCCATGGGTATGCCCAGTATGCCTGAGTTGCTCATCATTTTGTTGATTGTGCTGCTGCTTTTTGGCGCCAAGAAAATTCCCGATCTCGCCCGCGGTTTGGGTTCCGGCATCAAGAACTTCAAAAATGCCATCAAAGACGATGAGGATAAGCCCGATCAAAAGAGCGCCGATCAAAAGAATATTGAGGCGGATAAACAGGCTTCTTCGACGACCGGCGCCGATAAACCCAAGGTTTCCTAAGGTTCCCTTCTTTGAAAAAACGTGTTATCGCCCACATTGCGGGCCGTCTTGAGCACAGCGATGTGCTAGTCACCAAGCCGAAGGATGCTTCCTTCGGCCACTTCTGCACCCCGGTTGCGTTTACCCTTGCCAAACAGCTTAAGCAGTCTCCCCACGCCATCGCGCAGGATTTGTGCGAAAAGCTGCTGCATGACGAACTGTTTGACAAGGTCGAACAGGTGGCCGGGTATGTCAACTTCTCCCTAAGCGATCGCTTCCTGGATAGCTTCGCCAACGATGCGCTCAAAGACGGCGACGCCTTTGGCGCGCAGCAAAACGGTACGCGGATTTTGCTGGAATATGTCAGCGCCAACCCCACCGGGCCGCTGCATATCGGCCATGCGCGCGGCGCGGTGTATGGCAATGCGTTGCTGCAACTGGGCCGTCATCTGGGCTACGCGATCGACAGCGAGTATTACATTAACGACGCGGGCAATCAGGTCGATCTGCTGGGCCAGTCGGTGCACTACAAGGGCCGTGCCGAGATACTGGGCGAAAGCGTCGATTTCCCCGCCGAGTGTTATCAGGGCGAATACATCTCCGAGCTTGCCCGCAAAGCCCATGCGCAGTTTGGCGATACCCCCTTTAAAGCCGGGGCCGACTTGACCGACATGGCCTCGTGGGCCAAAGACCGCATGATGGAGTGGGTCAAGGATACCTTGGGCCGCGCCGGAATCGTTTTTGACAACTACGTCAGCGAAAAGTCGCTCTATGGCCGCTGGGATGCGGTGCGCAAACAGCTTGAGGAACACGGCGCACTTTATGCCGACGCCGAGGGCAAGGTGTGGCTGGCCTCCAGCCAAAAAGGTGACGCCAAAGATCGCGTCGTGGTGCGCGAAAACGGCGTTCCGACCTATCTGGCGGGCGATATTATCTACCACGGCGACAAGTTCGCGCGGGGGTATGACCGCTACATCAATATCTGGGGCGCCGATCACCACGGTTACATTCCGCGCGTTAAAGCCGCCGTTGATTTTCTAGGCTACGATTCGACCAAGCTCGAGGTGCTGCTTTCCCAGATGGTGGCGCTACTCAAGGGCGGCGAACCCTACAAGATGTCCAAACGTTCGGGCAACTTCGTCACCATGGAAGACGTGGGCGAAGAGATCGGCTACGACTCGCTCAAATTCGTCTTTTTGACCAAACGTTCGGACACCCATCTGGAGTTTGATATCGATCTGCTCAAAAACGAAGACAGCTCCAACCCGGTCTATTACGTCAACTACGCCCATGCCCGTATTTGTTCACTTTTTGAAAAGGTGGGCAAAACCCCCGAAGAGATGGTGAACGTGAAGCTGGAAAACCTCAGCCATGAAGCCAAAGACCTGCTTTTTACGGCGATGCTGCTGCCGGAAGTGATAGACGATGCGTTCGAAACCCGTCAGGCCCACTTGGTGACCGATTATCTGTATAAGCTGGCGGGCAAATTCCACCGCTTCTACACCGAAAACCGCGTGATGGGCAGCGATCAGGAAGCGCAGTTTCTTAAAATCTTCGCGGTCACGGCGCTTTCGATCCGGCTGGGGATGAAGCTGCTGGGCATCACCGCCAAAACGCGGATGTGAAAAAAGTCTTTTTCAAAACCTTCGGGTGCCGCACCAATCTCTTTGACACTCAGGTGATGATCGCCAATCTCGGACCGTGGGAAACCACGGAGGCCGAGGGCGAAGCAGACGCCATCGTCATTAACTCCTGCACCGTCACCAATGCCGCCGATAGCGGCGTTCGCGCCTATATCAGCCGTTTGCGCCGCGAAAATCCCGCAATTAAAATCTTTTTTACCGGCTGCGGCGTTGCCACGCAGGGCAGGGTGCTTTTGCACGAAGGCCGCATCGACGGCCTGTTCGGCCACTCGGAAAAGGAGCGGATCGAAACCTTTTTGGCCGCGCCGGAGCCCTTTGAAATACCGGGCAATCTGACCCATATCGATACCACGCTGATTGAACGGTTCGAAGGCAAACACCGCGCTTTTATCAAGATTCAGGAGGGGTGCGATTTTGCGTGCAGTTATTGCATTATCCCCAGCGTGCGGGGCCGGGCGCGAAGTTTGGGCGAAAAACTGATTCTTGATCAGATTCGGCTGCTTTGCGATCAGGGTTATGAAGAGTTTGTGCTCACCGGCACCAATATGGGCAGCTACGGGCGCGACCGGGGCGAAAATCTGGCGAAGCTTGTTGCGCAAATCGGCCAAGTTTCCGGCGTGAAGCGGCTACGGCTGGGGAGTTTGGAGCCGGTTCAGGTGGATGAGCCGCTGATCGAGCTTTTAAACGCGCCTTTTATGGCCCGTCATCTGCATGTGGCTTTGCAGCACACCTCCGATGCGATGCTCGAAAAGATGAACCGCCGCAACCGTTTTGAGTCCGATCGGCGGCTTTTGGAGCGGCTTTCGGGCTTGGGTTATGCGCTGGGAACCGACTATATTGTGGGTTTTCCCGGCGAAAACGAAGCGATTTTCGAAGAAGCTCTCGCAAATTTAAAAACCCTGCCGCTGACCCATATCCATCTTTTTCCATATAGCCCCCGCGAAGGCACGCCTGCCGCAATGCTGAAGCAGGATGTGCCGGGCAATGTGGCCGCGGCACGGCGCGAAAAGATCGCGCAGGCGGTGGAAAATAAACGCCGTGAGTTCTACGCGCGGCTCAAAACGCCGCTCGCGGTTTTGATCGAAAACGAAAACGGCGGGCTCGATCAGTATTTTTCCCGCATTCAGATTCAAAGCGACCGGCCGCTTTCCGGTTGGGTGACGCTGGAAAACTGGCATATTGACGAAGCCGGAAAGATCGAGGGGCGGTTATGAGATTTGACGCGCTGGTCATCGGGGCGGGGATTGCGGGTTCGACGATCGCCTATTGGCTGGATCGTTACGGTTTGAAGGTCGGTGTGCTGGAAAGCGAGCGGGTTGCCGCCGGAGCCAGCGGCGCGGCGGGCGCGTTTCTTTCGCCGATGATGGGCAAAGGCAGCGCGGTGATGCAACTGGTTAATCGCGCGCTGGTCGAAACCCTGGAGCTCTACGGCGAAATTGCCCCCGATCTGCTAATCAAGGGCGGCGCGATCCGTTTTCCCAAGCGGGATGAACAAAACGAGCGTTTCTGGGAGCTGGCCGAACATTTGGAAATTCCCCATGAGCGGCGGGAGGGTTCGATCTTTTTTCCTGAAGCAGGGGCTGTGGACGCCCAGTTGCTTTGCAAACGGCTGCTGGCAGGGGTGATGCTTTTTGAAGGCGTTAAAGCCGATCGGCCCGTCTATCAGGGAGGTGAGTGGCACGCGGGCGGACACAGTGCGCCAATCCTTGTGGTGTCCACGGGCGCGTACACGTCGATTTTGCCCGATAACTGGATGCAGCTTCGCGGCGTCTGGGGGGAGCGCCTCGCGGTTGAGTCTCCGGTTGATATTTCTTCTAATCTGATGGGGGCGGTTTCGCTGTCGGCTACTTTTGCAGACAGGACGGCAGCCATCGGCGCGACCCACCGCCGGGATAAACATGACTGGAATGTTGATGAAACGGCGGCCATGGGTCTGCTGCAGGAGGCTAAAAACCTGATGCCTCAAATCGGCGGCGCGCGGGTCTTGGATATTAAAGCCGGAATGCGCCCGGCCAGCATGGATTATCTGCCCATCGCCGGGCCGCTGCCCCATGTCCACAAAATCGCCGCGCAGTTTCCCGAATTGATGCGGGGGCGAAGCGTGCCGCCGGAGCAGCTTCCGGTTTATCCGGGTCTTTATCTGCACACGGGCCATGGCGGGCGGGGTTTTGTGACGGCGCCCCATACGGCGCGGCTGCTTGCGGAGTCGATCGTGCGCCGGGGCACGTTGCCGCAAAATGTGCTGCCCTCCCGTTTTGTGGGCCGCCACATCAGGCGGCAAAGCGAAAACGGGGTGTATGATTGGTTACGGAAGTCGCCCGCATTGGAAGGTTGTTAAATGGAGCAGACGCTGGTTAATAAGCTGTGCCGGGTTTCATTGTCGCTTTTTCGCAAAAACTTTTTCGGGATTTTCCACGGTTCGATTTCGGCCCGGGTGGAGCTGAGCAAATTTCTGATCAACAAGCGCGAGGCGATCTTTGATAACCTCGATCAAGAGGACTTTACGCTCCTTCACCACGTGCGCGATTACCGCTGGAAGGATGCGAGCCTCGATTCCGAGATTCATTCACGCATCTATCAGAGCATCCCCGATGCCAAGTTTGTCGCCTACTCCATGCCGCCCTTTACGACGGCCTATTCGCTGGACAACAGCTATATTGTGCCCAGAGACTATTTTGGCAGGCAGCTTTACCCCAGTCTGAAAATTTACGACCCCAAAAACTACGAAGACTGGTATGACCGCGCCGACGTGGAGATTAGCCGCGTCATGGCCGAGCAGGATACGGATGTGGTGGTGATTCGCGGATACGGCATCTATGCCCATGCGCGCGAAATCAACGATCTGGCTAAGAAATTCGCCGTGATTGAGAATAGCTGCCGTTTGCTGCTTTATACAAAAATCTAATTTTTGCTGACGACGACCCGGTTTTTTCCTTCGCTTTTGGCCTGAAAAAGCGCGTGATCGGCCTTGGCAAAGAGGGTTTCGTAGGTGTCATCCTTTTGTGCGGGCGCAAGACCGATGCTGACGGTCAGCTGGATAGGACGGCTTTGGTGGTGCATCTGGGTGGCGGCCACTTTGGCGCGGATATTTTCGGCCAGCGCCATCGCTTCGTCCATACGGGTTTGCAGGCTTAAGACCACAAACTCCTCACCGCCGTAACGGTATAGATGGTTGTTTTGCCCCAAAATCGCCTTGAAGGCGCGCACAAGATAGAGCAGAACCTTGTCTCCGGCAAGATGTCCGTGATTGTCGTTGATTTTCTTAAAATCGTCCGCATCGACAATCAGCATATAAAGCCCGATCCGGTCGGGCTTTTGTTCGTTGAGCAGATGCGTGACGTCCTCTTCGAGCTTGCGGCGGTTGAAGATATGGGTGAGCGGATCGAGCCGGACTTCCGCCTCGGCTTCGTTTAGATTTTTCTGCAGCGATTCGTTTTCGCGCTTGCTGCGCTCCAGTTCGTCAAGCAGACGGTTTTGAAGCGCCACAAAGCCGTCAACCACGCGGCTTAGCTGGGCTTGGTCTTCGCGGGGGTTTTGCGCAATGTAGCTTTCCAGCGCGGCGATCTGGGTTTTTTGCTCATCGGCGACCTGCCGTAGCGTTTCGTTGCCTTCAGAGGCGAGCTTTAGGTAGCGCTCCAGCAGTTCCAGTAGTTTTTCGCGGCTATAGATCATGGCTATTTGAGCAGTTGCTGGATTTTGGCCTGCAGACGCAGCCACAGACGGTGTTCCATATGGGGAAAACCCGCATAGGTGCCGCCCTTCTCGATGCTTTTGGTCACGCCGCTTTTGGCGGCTATGGTCACAAAATCTGCAATTTTCAGGTGGCCCGCAATACCCGCCTGACCGCCGGCCACAAAGTTGCGTCCCGTTTTGGCACTACCCGCAAAACCGACCTGCGCGGTTAGAAGCGAGTGCTCGCCAATCTCGACATTGTGGGCGATATGAACCAGATTGTCGATCTTGGTGCCTTTTTTGATGAGCGTTGTGCCAAAAACCGCGCGGTCGATCACCGTGTTTCCTGCAATCTCCACATCGTCTTCAATCACCACGCGCCCGAAGTGCTGAATCTTCACATGGGTTCCTTCGCGGGTGTGGGCGTAGCCAAATCCGTCGCAGCCGATGACCGTTCCGGCGTGAATCACACAACGGCTGCCGATTTGGGAGCGGTTGTAGATTGCGGCATTGGGATGGATGACAACATCGTCGCCAATCATCACATCGTCACCGATATACGCGCCGGGCAGTATCAGGCAGTTTTTGCCAATCACCGTGTCGCGTCCGATGTATGCGCTTCCCAAAACCCGGCTGCCTTCGCCGATTACGGCCTCTTTGCCGTCGGTTTTAATGAGCGGGCGGGCAAAAAGAGCAGAGGCCTTGGCCATCATCAGGTAGGGTTCGCGGGTGACGAGGGCGACGGTGCCCGGTGGAACCTGATCGGCGTGTTGCGGGCGCACCAGCACCGCTGCAGCCTTTGTGGTTGCCAAGCACTCCAAGTAGCGATCCTGCTCCACAAAGGAGAGTTCGTTCTCTGTGGCTTCGTCCAGCGTTTGGATGGCCGAGATTTCCCGATCCTCTCCGGCGTAATCCAGTTCGATATGGCGGCAGAGTTCGGAGAGTTTCATTAGCGCTCCATGGCGACCACGCCGCTGCGAACCACCTCTTTGGGGTTGTATTTTTTAATCGCCTTGAGAAAGTTGGCCACCCGCATCGGCTCGTCGGCCACCATGGCCACGATGAAATCTTCGCCCACATTGGCGATTTTGCCGTTGTAGGCGCGGCACAGGGCATCAATGTCGCTGAGTGATTCGTTAATGGGGAACTTCACCATTGCCATCTCTTTTTCGATCGTCTTTTCCGCTTCGTGTTCAATGACTTTCAAGACCGGAATCAGCTTATGCAACTGCTTGACAATCTGCTCAAGTACCCGGCGGTTGCCCCGGGTTTCGATGCTCACATGGGAGTATTCGCTTTCGGGAATGGGCGCGACGGTGAGGCTCTCAATATTGTAACCCCGCCCCGCAAAAAGGCCGGAAATACGCGAAAGCACGCCGTGTTCGTTCAGGACAACAACGGAAATAACCCTTCTTTCGGTCTGCATCTGGGTTACTCCTTATACTCAAGAATCATATTGTAAAGACTGCCGCCGGTGGGCACCATGGGCAGCACGTTTTCCATCCGGTCGATCACCACGTCGATCATCGCCGGTTTGCCGCTGGCGATCGCCGCTTCGAGCGCGGGGAGGAACTCTTCGCGTTTGTGAACGCGGATACCAAAGGCGCCAAAGGCTTCGGCTACTTTGACAAAATCGGGCTGGCGCTCCAGGTTGACCTCCGAAAGGCGGTTTTCGTAGAAAAAGGTCTGCCACTGGCGCACCATCCCCAGATAGCTGTTGTTCAAAATAATGTTGATGACCGGAATATCGTTGCTCACGGTGGTCATGAGTTCTTGAATATTCATCAAAATCGAGCCGTCGCCGGTGAAGTTGATAACCGGCAGATCGGGCCGCGCCTTTTTGGCCCCCATTGCCGCAGGGAAACCGAAGCCCATGGTTCCCAAACCACCGCTGGTGACCCACTTGTTCACGCCGTCAAAGGGGTAAAATTGCGCCGCCCACATCTGGTGCTGGCCCACATCGGTGGTAATGACCGCGTTGCCGCCCAGCTTTTTGCCCACCTGTTCGATCGCCCACTGGGGTTTGATGGCATCGCCTTCGTCCGTGTAGGTGAGCGGATGGATGGCGTTGTAGTTTTCGAGCCTTCGGCACCAGCCATCCAGCCGCGTTTTGTCAAAACCGCCGATCAGCTGCGCGATCAGCTCTTCAAGCACGCCGGCTAGGTCGCCCACGATGGGGTAGTCCACCTGCACGATCTTGCCGATACTGGAAGGATCGATATCCACATGGATAATCTTGGCGTGTTTGGCAAATTCGCTCAAGCGGCCCGTGACGCGATCGTCAAAACGGGAACCGAGCGCAATCATCAGATCGGCCTCGCTCATGGCCATATTGGCCGCATAGGTGCCATGCATCCCAACCATGCCCAGAAGGCTGGGGTGACCCGCAGGCAGAGTGCCGCGCGCCATCAGGGTTTCAACCACGGGAATCCCGGTCAGCTCCACCAGTTTGCGGATCAGCTCCGTTGCGCCCGAGAGCACCGAGCCGCCGCCCACATACAAAACCGGCTGGCGAGCTTCGGCGATCGCCTGCGCCGCCTTTTGAATCTGGCGGGGGTTGCCCTTGGTGGTGGGCTTGTAGGTTTTCATCGTGATTTCCGCCGGATAGTGGAATTTACCCAGCTCGGCAGTCACATCCTTGGGAATATCCACGTGTACCGGGCCGGGGCGTCCTGTGCGGGCAATGTAGAACGCCTGCTTTAAAATCAGCGGCAGTTCGGAAACCGACTTGACCAAGAAGTTGTGCTTGGTGCAGGGGCGGCTAATGCCCACGGCGTCAATCTCCTGAAAAGCATCAGTGCCAATCAGCGCGGTGCCCACTTGGCCGCTGATAACCACCATCGGGATCGAATCGGTATAGGCTGTGGCAATCCCGGTGACGGCATTGGTAAAACCGGGGCCGCTGGTCACAATCGCCACGCCCACCTTGCCGCTGGCGCGGGCAAAGCCGTCGGCGGCGTGAATGGCCGCCTGTTCGTGGCGGGTGAGAATGTGCTTGAAATAGGTCTGTTTGTAGAGTTCATCATAGACGTTCAAGACCGCGCCGCCGGGGTAGCCAAAGACCACCTCGACCCCTTCGGCCTTGAATGCTTCGATAATCATTTGTGAACCGGTCAGCTCCATGGGAAAACCCTTGAGGTATCGTTAAAGGCGCAGATTGTAGCCAAAAGCGATTTAACTGCGGCGGGTAAAAAGGGCGTAGAGGAAGCAGCCCGCGCAAAAACCGAACAGCGCTTCCAGCAGCGAAAAGAATCCCACCGCCAGAGCAACCGCCCATCCGGCAACCGTGTAGCCCCACAAAGCCAGCCCCAGACCAATCCAAACCCCCAAAGCCCCCATGCGGGCCGCAAAGAGCTTGCCTCCCTGATCGACGGGTTTTTGCGCCAGCTCAAAAAAAGAGACGGTGGCGGATGCGAGGGTTGCAAGGGGCGACGGGCAGATTCCGGCGGCTCGCACGGCAAAATCCACCGCAACAAACAACAAGAACCAAAGGGAGTCGATCAAAACGCCCACAAGCAAAATCACCGTCGTTAGCAGCGCTGTTAGACGGATGGCGGTGTGATCGACGCTTTTAAAATTGACCGGGCAGATAGACATAAAACCCCTCCACTGCAAAAACTGACCGGATGCTACCAGATAATACCTATTAAGTCAAGCGATATACTTGGAATTAAATTCGCCCCTCAGGGCGGCCGTCATCACCCCTTCGCGCAGCCCCTCATCGAAAACAAGACAGTTTTCAAACCCCAGCGCGCGAACGAACGCTTTGAGCATCAGAGTTCCACCCAAAATCAAGTCGCCGCGGTTTTTGCCCACGAGCCGATCGAGCTTGGCGGAGTCGGTTTTGATGAGTTTGTGGTAGGCGGCGTCCATCTCCGTTAGCGTCAGGGGCGTGCCGTTGACTTGATGCTTGTCGTAGTTTTCGTAGTCGAGACCCAGCTTGATGGCTGCCAGCGTCGTCGGAGTTCCGGCGGTGGCGATCAGCGCTTTGGGCCGGGGCAGGGCGGCGCATTGTTTTAGAAACGGCTCAAGCGCTTTAAGCTCCCGTGCCAAGTGGCTTTCCAGAGCGGCTTTGCCAAGTCCGAGTTCCGTGACGGTGACGATGCCCAGCGGCAAACTGACGAGATGACGAATATGGCTGTCCAGATAGATAGCCTCGCTGGAAGCGCCGCCGATATCCAGCACCGCAAGCGGCCCCGTCACACCCCTTTGGCGCGCTGCTTCGGCGGAGGCTTGGGCGGTGAGCCTGGCTTCCGTTGCCGGGTCGATCACCTTAAAAACAATGCCGCTTTTTTGGCGCAGGAATTCAAGGGCGGCGCGCTGGTTTTTGGCCCGGCGGAAGGCTTCGGTCGTGACGGCGGCAATCCCGTGACCGCCGAAATCGAACTGTTTTTTGGCTTCGTCGATCGCGGCGGCAATACGATCCAGCGCCCTTTGGGAAATTTCGCCGCTTTGCAGCAGGTTTTCGGCGGCGCGGACAACAAACTGCGTTTCCCAAAGCTCACTACCCAAGTCGTCGGCGGCCAGAAAACGGATGGTGTTGGAACCCAGATCGATGGCTATCACACAAACACCTTCTGTTAAAATGGCCGAAATTTTAGTGGAGGCGGCTTAATGAGGCTTGGCATAAACATTGACCATATCGCGGTTTTGAAGGCCGCCCGTAAGGTTAACGACCCGGACGTGTTGCAGGCGGTCTGGATTGTCGCGCGGGGCGGGGCGGATCAGATCACGATTCACTTGCGTGAAGACCGCCGCCATATCGACGACTACGACGCGGGTCGGATTGTGCAAAACTCGCCGCTGCCGGTCAATATGGAGTGTTCGTTGGAGCCGCCCATTCTCGATATCGTTTGCGAACTGCGCCCCGCGCGGGTGACGCTGGTGCCGGAAAAACGCGAGGAGGTGACGACCGAAGGCGGACTGGATGTGGCGAAACTGGCCGATCGCACCGCCAAGGCGATCGATCGGCTTAAGGCGTGCGAAATTCCCGTGTCGCTTTTTGTGGAACCCGACGATCGGGCTATTGCGCTGAGTAGCGAATGCGGCGCGGATATGGTGGAGTTTCACACGGGGCTGTACGCCAACGCGTGGGCGATGCTGCACGGCAATCTGGCCCGCACCCCCTACGCCGTAGAGGGGCTGAAAAAAAGCCGCGCCGAGCTGGAGAAAATCGTTCATCACGAGCTTGAACGGCTCCGATCGGGCGCGCTGAGGGCTTCCGAGGCGGGGCTAAGGGTGGCCGCCGGACACGGGCTGAACTACCACAACGTGCGCGAGGTGGCGCAGATGGAGTGGATCGAGGAGCTCAACATCGGTCAGAGCATCGTGGCACGTTCGGTTTTTACGGGACTTGAAGCGGCGGTGCGGGAAATGGCGGCACTGGTTCGATGAAAAAAATCGCCGTCAGTATCGGGGATTTAAACGGCATCGGATTTGAGATTGCCCTTGCCGCCCACGAGTCGGTCAAAAAAGTAGCCTGTCCCCTTTATTGTGTCTCCAGGGGGATGGCGGAGCGGGCGGCGAGTCTTTTGGGTAAAAAGTTGCCCGGTGATTTTGAGTGCGTCGGCGAAGGAGCGGTTTTTGAGATTCGCCCCGGCGAGGTGGATGCCGTTGCGGGCCGCGCCAGTTTTGAGAGCTTCGTGCAGGCGGTCGATTGGACCGTGAAGCGGGAGACCGACGCGGTGGTGACGCTGCCGATCAATAAAGCCGCCTGGATGGCTGTGGGACTCAAATACAAAGGTCACACCGATTATCTCAAGGAGCGCTTTGGCGAAGGAGCGATTATGATGCTGGGCCGGCCGGGTTTGTATGTGGCCCTCTTTACCGATCATCTGCCCCTAAGCCGCGTCTGCGAAACAGTCCGGGAGTTGCCCTTGACGGAGTTTTTGCTCCGCTTCGCCACCCTGTGCGGCGAGGGGCCGATCGGCGTGCTGGCGCTCAACCCCCATGCGGGCGACCAAGGGGCGATCGGAACCGAAGATGCCGTGATCGACCGCGCCATCCGGACGGTCAATGCCGCGCTTAAACGTCCGCTTCTGGAGGGGCCGCTGGTGCCCGACACCGCTTTTACCCCAAAGATGCGCGAACGCTACGGCTACTATGTCGCGATGTATCACGATCAGGGGCTTGGGCCTTTAAAGGCGCTGGCCTTTGACGAAAGCATTAACGTCACGCTGGGGCTGCCGATCGTGCGCACCAGTGTCGATCACGGCACCGCCTTTGATATTGCTTACCGTGGCCGATCGCCCTCGGTTAAGAGCTATCTTAACGCCGTTCAGGTTGCTGTGAAGGGTTTGTGGCATAATCGTTCAGTTTGAGTCTTCCTTAAGGAGCGTCAATGGTTCGAGGGATGATTTTTGCCGCCGGCTTTCTCTGTTTGGCCACCTTTGCATTGGCCAAGGAGGTTTGTCTGAGCGGGGATTGTCAGGCTGGTCACGGTCTGAAACGTTATACGGACGGTTCGACCTACGAGGGCGGCTTTGAGGAGGGCAAACGATCGGGCAAAGGCGTGCTTCGTCACGCTTCGGGCGTTGTTTACGAGGGGATGTTCGAAAACGATCTTTTTGAGGGCGAAGGCCGGATGATCCATGCCGACGGACGCAGTTATGAGGGGGTCTTTAAAGAGGGCGCCTACCACGGCCCCGGCCGCTACCGATGGGCCAACGGCGCAACCTATGAGGGGGATTTCAGCCACGGGGAGTTTTATACCGGAACCCTCGTGCGGGCCGATGGAACGCGGCGGGTTTACGAGCAGGGCAAACGGCTGGAGTAGGTCAGGGTGCCTGTAAAAAGGCCGCCAGGCTTTCGTACTCTTAGATC
>JBFWML010000040.1:0-19431 GCA_050251635.1 Campylobacterales bacterium
TCAAAAAGCACCTGATCCCACCCCACAACCTGTCCTTCGCGATCGTGAATGGGGGCGGTGATAACGGCGGTTTTACCGTCCGCTTCGCCAAAGGGCCCCTCCAGCCGCAGTTCGCCATTGGGCGTTTCCAGTGTGGCGGGCAGCGGTTTGCCCACCTCCACCACCGCGCGGCCTTGGCTATCGAGTCTGCGGATACCCAGCGCGTGACGGGATTTGTCCAGCGCATCCTGCAAAAGCGGCCGCGTGTAGTTTTGAAGGGCCTGCAAATCCATCTGACCGGCGTTGTAGATCACCAGCTTGTCGCGGATCATGCTGCGGCTGGTGATCTGGCGGGCAACCTCCTGCATTTGAGAAAGGGCCTGATTGGCCAGCAGTTGGCGGGTTTTGAGCAGATGCGAAAGGGCTTGGATATTTTGGTCTTTAAGTTCGCGGTACAGGGGCGGAACAACGGCTACGATAATCACCGCGCCGATGCTTAATGCGACCAGCACGGCGCGGATCAAAATTTTTCGTTTTAGGGCTTCCATTTAATGATTGTACTTCAGGCCCCCCAAAAGTCAAGGCGGGCGTAATTTCTTATATTTTACTGAAATTCAGTCACTTTTAAGGAGTCTCCCCCTATGATTCGCCGTCGCTAAAAAGCACATCTAAGGAAATCTCACATGAGCAAGCTCACAAGCAGCGTCAAAGCGTCTGAAGTTCAGCGCGAATGGCTGCTGATCGACGCTAAAGACAAGCCCTTTGGCCGCCTGATCAGCGAAATCGCCGTTAAACTGCGCGGCAAACACAAACCCAGCTACACCCCCCATGTCGATTGCGGCGATTTCATCGTCGTTATCAACGCTTCGCAGGTTCACCTGAGTAAAGAGCACAAGCTGGACAAGGAGTACCACAAGCACACCGGCTATGTCGGCCACGTCAAAACCGTTAAAACCGGCGACCTGCTTGAGAACAACCCCGAGAAGCTGTTCAAGCTTGCCACCCGCGGCATGCTGCCCAAGAACCACCTGGGCCGCGAAATGCTCAAAAAGCTGAAGGTCTATGCCGGCAGCGAACACCCCCACACCGCACAAGTAAAGGCCTAACGCATGAGCAAGAAGATCTACGCAACCGGCAAGCGCAAAACCGCGATTGCTAAAGTGTGGCTGACCCCCGGCACCGGCAAACTGGTGATCAACGGTCTGAACCTGGACACCTGGCTCGGCGGCCACGAAGCGATCAAAATGCGCGTCATGCAGCCCCTGCGCCTGACCAAGCAGGAGAGCGCCGTTGACATTATCGCAAGCACCCTCGGCGGCGGTTACTCCGCTCAGGCCGACGCGCTGCGCCACGGCATCTCCAAAGCGCTTTGCCTCTTTGAAGGCAACTTCCGCACCATCCTGAAGCCGCACGGTCTGTTGACCCGCGACTCCCGCGTGGTCGAGCGCAAAAAATACGGCAAACACAAAGCACGCCGCAGCCCCCAGTTCTCCAAAAGATAATATTGCCGAAAGTGCTGTCGCGCTTTCCGGCAGCACATTCGGGGAAAATCCGAGGAGCAAAGCTCCCCGGATTTTCGATTTTATGGCAAACAAGAGGGATGATGAAAAAAAGTTTTTTTGCCCTTTTTTTCCTAATCTCTTTTCTTCACGCCGAATCGACGCTCAATTTAACGCTGGCCGGATTTCCCGCGCGGCTTAATCCCCTGCTGGCAACCGATTCGGTCAGTAGTTCGCTCTCCGACTGGCTCTTTGAAGGGCTGGTTAAATACGACAAAAATGCCGACATTGCGCCGGAGCTGGCCGAAAGCTGGTTTTTTGAAAACCCCAAAACCCTGATTTTTAAATTGCGCCGCGATCGCACCTGGCACGACGGCGTGAACGTGACCGCCCACGATGTGGTCTTTACCTACGAAACGGCGGTTTCCGACCGGGTTTTTACCCCCTATGCTTCGAGCTTCCGCATGGTCGAAAAGGTCGAGGCGATCGACGATTTTACGGTGCGTGTCCGCTACAAAGAGCCCTATTTCAAGGCGCTGGAAATCTGGATGATGGCCATCATCCCCAAACACCGGCTGCAAAACGAGCCCGATCTGATGACTTCGGAGTTTAACCGCAAACCGATCGGTAACAGCTATTTCCGGCTTGAGGAGCTGCACCTTTCGCGCAATGTGGAGCTGTTGGCCTACCAAAACTACAGCCCCCGGCCGCCTTTGATCGACAAAGTCGTGTTTCAGTATGTGCAAGACCCCAGCGTGGAGTTTCTCAAGCTTAAATCCCGCCAGATTCATATCGGCAGCCTCGATGCCATGCAGGTCGATCGCCAGCTGGATGCGGCGTTTGAAACCGATTACCGCATTGTGGAGTACCCGGCGTTTCAGTACAACTATTTAGGGTTTAACCTGCGGCTGGAAAAGTTCCAAGACCCCAAGGTGCGCGAGGCGCTCAGCTATGCCGTCGATCGCCAGGAGTTGGTGGATATTTTGTTTTTTGGCCGCGCGCGGGTGAGCCACGGCCCTATTTTAGAGGGTGCGCTGGGGTTTAACCCCGATGTGCGATCGCCCGAGCAAAACCTGACCAAGGCGCGGCAGCTGCTTAAAGAGGCGGGTTACGACGAAACCAACCCGCTCACCTTTGAGCTGGCCACCAACTCCAACAACCCCATCCGCGTTTACGCCGCCCAGATTTTGCAGCACCAGCTCGCTCAAGCGGGGGTAAAGGTCAAGCTGCGGGTCATGGAGTGGCAGGCTTTTTTAAGCCGCGTGGTTCACGCCCGCAATTTCGAGGCGGTTTTGCTAGCCTGGAGCGTTCCGTTGATGCCCGATCCCTTTACCCTCTGGCACAGCAGCATGGATAAAAAGGGCGGTTTTAACTTTGTGGGTTACAGCAACCCCGAGGTCGATCGGCTGATCGAAACCGCCCAGAGCGTTACCGATCGAAACGAACTGAACCGGCTTTTTGGGGAGTATCACCGTTTGGTGATGGCCGATCGGCCCTATCTGTTTTTGTATTCGCCCAACGCCATCAGCGCTATTTCGCGTAAACTAGAACCCATCGAGCCGACGCTGGTGGGTTACGGGCACAACCGTTTTGAATGGCGGATTCAGCCCTGAACGTGCTAGACTTGCCTAAACAACTCGTCTAAGGAGCAAAAATGGCAGGTCAGAGTTTTGCGTTTGAGGATTTTAAACCCCTTATCCGTCATGAAATCGGGGAGATGGAGCGGATGATGGAAGATCACCGCAAGATGACGGTGATGTTTTTTCAGCTCAACGAACCCGAAAGCCGCGTGGCCGAAGTACTCAAAGACACCCTGCGCCATGCGGACGTGATCTTTCACAAAGCGGGCCATTTTTTCTTAGTGCTGCCCGCCACCGACAAAGAGGGGGCGATGCACGTCGCGCGGCTTTTGGAGCAGTATTTCGGCCGCAAGGTCAAAGATGTGGCTGCCACTTGGCCCGAAGACGGCGTCAATGAGCCGCAACTGATCGACAGTCTGATCGAGTATGTCAAATCCCTGCACAATATCGATCTTAAGCCGATCGTCGGCTAAGCCGGCTGCGAAAGCGGCACCCGGATCGTAAACTTCGCCCCTTCGGCGGTGTTTTCGGCGCTGAGCGTGCCGCCCATTTTTTCTTCGATAATCTGCTTGCTCATAAACAGGCCTATGCCCGTTCCCTTCTCTTGACTCTTGGTGGTGAAGTAGGAGTCGAAAATCCGGGGCAGAACCGCTTCGGGAATCCCGCCGCCCTGGTCGCTAACGGTAATCACCGCCTCGTTACCGGCCGCATCGATGCGCACCGTGACGGTGCGATCGGCCGCGCCGCTTTCGTTGAGCGCGTCGCGGGCGTTGTTGATGAGGTTGACCAGCACCTGCTGAAACTCGCTGATCGCCCCTTGAATCCGGCCGTCGGCCGCCACCTCGATCTTGAGGTTGATCTTCTGTTTTTCGTAGAGTTTCGCCAGCATCGCCCGCAACCGCTCCACGGCCGAACGCACGGAAAAGAGCTGTGCCGGCGCGGGCCGGAAGAAGTTTCTAAAATCATCCACCGTTTGGCTCATATGCTCAATCATCCGGTCCGCTTCGGCGGCATAGTTTTCCAGATATTCCCGCGTCAGCTCCCCGTCGGCGAACATCAGCTCAAGCTCTTGAACCTGCAGGCTGAGGACCGTCAGCGGCTGCTTCCACTGGTGGGCGATTGCGCCGATCATCTCGCCCATCTGGGCTTGGCGCGCCTGCATCTGCATCAGCTCCTGCTGGGCGCGCCGCGCCGCTTCGGCCTGCTGAACCTTTTTGTCCAGATGCTCGCGCTGCTTTTCGATGACGGTGACATCGGCAAAGGTCAGCACGCTGCGATCGTGATCCAAAAAGTGCGCCGCCGCGGCAATAAAGGGCTGGCCGTTTTGCCCCGGACCGCGGCGGAAATAGACCACGTGCGGCACCGTGTCGGCAAGCAGGGCCGCGCGGATCTGCGCTTCGTCGCCCGCGCTGATCGCTTGATCGTCGATGCGGGCGATCAGGCTCGAAAAGCCCGTCACTTCAGCCAAAAACCCCTCCAGGGATTCAAAACCCAGATAGTTTAAAAAACTGCGGTTGACATACTCGATCCGTTCATGGCGCACCGTCATCATAAAAACGGGGCTGGCATCCAGCAGGAATTGACCGAAACTCTGCTGCTCTTGCAGCTGGCGCGTTCTTGTCTGGATGCGTTCGGCCATTTCGTTCAGCGCCGCGCCCAGCACCGCGATCTCCTTGGGCGGCGCGCTTAGGGTGATGCGGGCGTCGTAAGCGCCCTCCCGGATGCGCGAAGCCATCGAGACGAGGGTTTTTAGGGGGCGGGCGATATTGCGCGCCAGCACAAAACCCGCCAGCAACGCCAGCGCCACAATCGCCGCACCCAGCGCGATATTGAGCTTGAGGGTGTCGAACAGCTTGGCACGGATGACGCTTTCGGGCAGGGGGGCAATCAGCCGCCAGCCCACCGCCCCATTGTGGCCAAAGTGCGAAAGGCTCTCCAGTGCCGTCATCACCGGCGCCTTGTCCGGCGTAACGTTCCTAAAAAGCGCCGACTCCTGCGCCTGGCTTAGAAGCGAAGGCGTCAAACCATACGAATCACCCTGTTTCAGCCGTGTTCCGGTGGCGTAAACGACATTTCCGAGATGATCGATCAGCGCCACCGGCTCGTCGCCTTCCAGTTCGGCTTCAAACTGGGAAAGCAGCAGCGCGATATTGTGAAAATCCATCGCCAGAAGCGCGATCGGCCCTTCGGTTTTGGACAATGTAGGCGCGCGGGTGCAAAAAAACAGATGGGGCGCCGACTCCAGCGCGATCGCATCGGACACCAGCAGCGATCCTTCGCCCGTTTCGCCGCAGGCTTGCAAAAAACGTGTCAGCGCTTGGGGTTTTTTGGCATCAAGCAGCACCGCATCAAAGCCCGCCGTGGCGACAAAGCCCGCGTGCGGCGGATAGCCCACCGCCAGACCGAGCAGATCGTTTCGTTTGGCCTTTTGTCCTTCGAGATAGCTCAGCAAAAAGCTCTTAGGCTGGGCGGAAAGATAGGCCAAGGCATCCGAAATGCCGCCCAAAAAGGCGACCTTTTCGGCGACGGCCTGATTGATCAGGTTGGCGGTCAGGGCCGTTTGCTGCTGCAACTCCTTCGCGTGGGTCGCCTCCAGGGTTTTGGCGCTGCTGTAAAGGGTGGCCGACTGGTAAACCAAAAGCGGAACCACGGCCAAAAAAAGACCAAAAACCGAAACAAGCGCGGTGAGCGATCGGCTCTGTTTTGTCAATACCCGCCCTTTGTTTTAGGTTCGCGATTAAGGGATTTTACATCAAAATGCGAAAACGATGGCGCACAGCCAAGGGGGATTGCGGGTGACCAACAAAACGGGATGGCTGGTTCTTTTGTCCGCATGGGCCGCACTCTCTTTAGAGGCGGCCTGGTACGACAAAATGACCGTCAACGGCTACTTTAGCCACGAATACGAAAAACGTCTTTCGGGCGATACCTGCGACAAGCCCGGCTGCCCCGATCCCAACGGCTCTTTCGATGCAGACATGTTCGATCTGGTGTTTAATTTCCAGCCGACCGATCGCCTGCGCATTGCCGCCGATCTCACATGGGAACACGGCGTTCAGAGCGAGATCGCCAAAGGCAACATCGCCAGCGAATACACCTTTGCCGAATACACCGTCAGCGATCTGCTGCGAATCCGCGCGGGCAAAATGTTTACCCCCTTTGGCATTTACAACGAAATCCACACCGCCAAACCCGCCTTTGTCATTATGAAAGAGCCCAATCCTACCAATAAGATGTATTTCATCGAAAAGGGCGACGAGGGGCTTTACTTTTACCCCCGCTGGGGCAGCGGCATCGCGGCGGTGGGCAACGGTTTTGCGGGGAGCATGCCCTTTGATTATGCGGTGATGATCGCCAACGGCGATCGCGAATATGACGGCAGCGGCGATCACGGCAACGAATACGACAAGGACGACAATCCCCAAAAGGGTTACACGGCGCGTCTGCGTCTCAATCCTACCGATGACTGGCAGGTGGGCGCCTCCCTTTACCGCGATCGGCTCAACAATTACGACGCCAATGATGATCTCAACGGGACCGGCGAGCTGATGAGCTTGGGGTTGCAATCCATGTGGCACATCACCGATCGCATCGGGCTGGAGCTGGAATTTATGACCGGCTATTACGATCGCGACCAAAAAGAGCGCATCGACCGCTACGGCTTTAGCATCCTGCCCACATGGCTGGTTGACGGCGATCGGGTTACGCTCTATTTTCTCTACGCCGAAGCCGATCCCAATCTGGATAAATCCAACAACAAAGTACGAATCTACCAGCCCGGCGTCAATATCGAGATTGACGACAACCTCTTTTTAAAGCTGGAGCTTTACAACGTCCGCGCCGAGCGGAATAACGCGTTGCTATCGGGTGCCGAATACACCGAATTTCGCAGCGCGATCGCCATCGGGTTTTAGGGGGAGGGGATGAAAAAGTTGCTTAAAACCGCGCTTTTAGCCGCCCTGCTGGCCGCCGGCGCCTGTGCGAAGGTTTCCGATGTGCTGCTGGCTGCCCCCAAGGTGCCCTTGCAGACGCTTTCTGATCAAACCCTTGAATCGATTTTTCTGGGCACCAGCACCCACTGGTCTGACGGTACGCGCATTACGGTGGGCTATGTTTTAGACCGGCCCGAGCGGATGGAGGCCTTCTTGCAAGAGCGGCTGGGCCAAAGCCTTAAGCGCTATCAAAAGTACTGGGTGCGCCGCGTCTTTTCCGGTTACGGCACCGCGCCGCGCATCTTTAAAGACGCCGGCGAAGCGTTGGAGTTTGTCAAGAGCACGCCCGGCGCGATTATCTTCGTGCCGGTTCAGGAGACGCAGGCGCTTTCGGGCCAAAACTACACGGCGCTGAACTAAAACAGCGTACCCTGTTTGGCGGGCAGCAGTTTGAAGCTTTGGCGGTGAAGCGGGCAGGGACCGTAGCGTTCGAGCGCCTGCAGGTGGGCGGCGGTGCCGTAGCCCTGATGGTTTTCAAAACCGTACTGAGGATACGGCTTTGCCAGCTCGATCAGCCGCCGGTCTTTGCTGACCTTGGCCAGAATGCTGGCCGCTCCCACCTCGGCGACGGTTGCGTCGGCTTTAATCATCGTCTCCAGACCCGCCACACCAAAGCTCGTATGGCCGTCAAAAAGATACCGATCGGCGGCGATTGTCTCTTTAATCTCGATCAGCGCGCGCTTCATGCAAGCCGAAAGGCCCCGCGCATCGATCTGTGCCGCGTCGATCAGGACAATATGATAAAAGCTGTTTTCTACAATTGCCCCAAAAAGCGCCTCGCGCTTGGCGGCGTTGAGTTTTTTGGAGTCCCCCAGCCCCGCGATCGGCGTTTTAAGCACCACGCCCGCAACCGCCAGCGGTCCGGCCAGACAGCCCCGTCCGGCTTCGTCAATACCGCATAGACTCACGGATTCTCCCTAAGCGCCCACTCCCAAAAGGGCAGCGCCTCGATCAGCAGATTTTTCTCTTCGCGGCGGTACTCAAACCCCATTGTCACAAACTCGATGCGCCGCGCCTTGAGATTGGCGGGGATCAATCCGGTGCGCAGATGCAGACTTTCAACGGTGGGAAAGGCCTGGGCGATCACCGCGCGGTGATCGTCGGGCAGAAAAACATCCACATAGTCGGCATAAAAGGCCCGTTTGCCCTGCTTGATCAGCTCCATCGCCACCATCCCCTCGAAGGTGCGCGAAAGCGCTTTGTCGAAGGTGACCGCTTGGCGCAGCGCGTGATCGTAGGCGTAGAGTTTGCGCGGCGCGTTGCTTTGGCCGTACTTTTCCAACGCCACCAGCATGCCGCTTTCGATCAGCCGCGCGCTCAGCGCATAGAGCCGGTCTTTGGAGATTTTCATGCTCTCCTTGAGCGCCGAGTAGGCCTGATGCGCGCTGAGCGTAAATCCGTTGCGATCGAGATACCAGCTGTACACCGCCGTCTCGATCGGCTCGTCAAAACTCAGATGCAGCAGCTCGCGCCAGCGCTTAAGCCGGGCAAACTCCTCCATGCCCACCGTTTCTGGCAGTGTCCCTGCGCGCAGGAATTCGTTAAAGAGCGCTTGAGGTTCGTCGCTTTTACGGTGAAAGGCGAGAAACTCTTCAAAGTCCAGCGGCCAGACGCGCCGCGCGGTAAATCCGGCGGGACAAACGGCGCGATCGGCCGCAAGCCAGATCTGCGCCGCCGCGGGCAGCTTAAAGCCTTCGTGGTAGTTGTCCACCGCTAAAAGCGCGATCTTTTTTTCGCGGATAAATGTTTCGATTTCCTGCGTTTCGGGCAGCACCGTCAAGCGCGGATCGAGCAGATCCAGATACAAAAAGGGCGAACCGTTTTCGATCGCGTGGTACAGCATCAGATGGGTTTTGCCCGCCGCCGAGGGGCCGGTGAGCAAAACCCGCTTCCCCGCCGGGGTGCGTTTGCGGGGCAGGTGACCCAGTTTTTTAAAGCGGGCGGAAAAAAGTTGCGAAAGCAGTTCCATCAGGCAAGTGTAGTAAACCGTTACTGTTTCCTTCCTAAAAGGAAACGTTTTGCCGCAGAGTCGTTGATTTCACGGGCCTTTTCGGGTATTATCGCGCTTCCATTTCCTGAAAAGTTTCTCGAAATGTCCGAGCAAAGTGGCTCGTAGAGAGGCTTTCTCAAACCCAAGAAGGACCAAACGCGGTTATGGAAAAAATTAGACTGAAGCTCAAAGCTTACGACCATCGGGTTCTGGACAAATCCGTGTCCGCCATCACCGAGGCGGTCAAGCGCTCCGGCGCAGAGCTGATCGGACCGGTTCCGCTGCCGACCAAAATTCGGCGCTACACCGTTCTGCGCTCTCCGCATGTGAACAAGGATTCTCGCGAACAGTTCGAGATCCGCATCCACTCACGCATGATCGACATCGTGTTCGCCACCAGCGACACCGTGGATTCGCTCATGAAACTTGATCTGGCTCCTGAAGTGGACGTTGAAGTCCGCTCCATGACCAACAAGGGGTAAGTATGGAATATGTAGTTGAGAAGATCGGCATGAGCCGCACCTTGGGTGCGCTTTCCACGCCTGTGACCCTCCTGAAAGTGCGCGAAGCGAAGGTTGTCGAAACCCGCGCCGACGGCAAAGCGGTTATCGCCTACGCCCAAGGCAAGCGCCTCAACAAGGCCATCGCCGGTATGCAGAAGAAGCACGGTCTCTCCAAAGAGTTCAACCGCTTCGCAACCGTCGCCGCTCCCAATGCTCAAGTGGGCGACATGGACTACTCCGCTTTGGCGGAAGGTGCTGTTTTGAAAGCCTCCTTCCTGACCAAGGGCCGCGGTTTCACCGGCGTAATCAAGCGCTGGAACTTCGGCGGCGGTCCTGCTGCCCACGGTCACCGCTTCCACCGCACCGGCGGTTCGATCGGTAACCGCGAAGAGCCCGGCCGCGTTATCCCCGGCAAAAAAATGTCCGGTCAATACGGCCATGAGCTCGTTAGCGTGAAAAGCGAAGTGCTGAGCTTCGACGCAGAAAACAAAATTATCGTGGTCAAGGGAAGCATTCCCGGTCCCAACGGGGCACTCGGCCGCGTGAAGGTGGCTTCATGAGCAAGGCAACATTGCTGAACGGTAAATTCGAAAAAGCAGGCGAAGTCGCTCTGCCCGAAGCGTTCGACAGCATCAACGAGCAGAACCTCTATCTGTATGCCAAAGCCTATCTGGCCGGCATCCGCGAGGCGAGCGCTCACACCAAAACCCGTGCGGCCGTGAGCGGCACCGGCAAAAAACCCTTCGCCCAAAAGGGCGGCGGCCGCGGCCGTCAGGGTAGCCTTCGCGGCCCGACCTTCGTCGGCGGCGGCGTAGCTTTCGGTCCTAAAAACGACCGCAACTACACCCAGAAGGTGAACAAGAAGCAAAAGCGTCTGGCTCTGCAGTATGTGCTCAACCAGAAGGCGGCCGAAGGTTCTTTGCTGATCGTGGACTCCCTTGAGATTGCCTCCGGCAAAACCAAAGAGGCTGCGGCTCTGGCCAAGAAGCTTGCGCCCCGCGACGGCCTGTTCGTCGTAAACGCGCTCAACGAGAAAAACCACATGGCATTCCGCAACCTGCCCAACCATTACATGATGGAAGGCAGCGAAGTAAATGCATACATCGCCGCAAGCTATCGCGTTATCGTGATGGAAAAAGCGGTGCTTGACTCCATTACCAAAGAGGGCTGAGATGGCGGACATTACCGATATCAAGTCGATTCTCTATACAGAAAAGACACTGGGCCTTCAGGAAAACGGCGTCGTCGTCGTTCAAACCTCGACCCGGATGACCAAGAACAGCCTCAAAGAGGTGTTCCGTGAGTATTTCGGCGTTACGCCCAAGAGCGTCAACTCCCTGCGCATGGAAGGTAAAACCAAGCGCTTTAGAGGGATGCTCGGCCAGCGCGACAGCTTTAAGAAGTTCTATGTGACCCTGCCCGAAGGCGCGGCGCTGGAATCTCTGGCGGTATAAGGATAAACGATGGCAATTAAAACCTATAAACCCTATACCCCTTCCCGCCGCTTTATGTCGGGATTGGACAATAGCGACATCACCTCCAAGCCGACAGTTTCCAAACTGCTGGTTCGCCTGAACGTGACCGCCGGCCGCAATAACAACGGCCGCATCACCTCCCGGCACAAAGAGGGCGGTGCCAAGAAGCTTTACCGGATCATCGACTTCAAACGCGATAAGTTCGGCATCCCCGGCATCATCGCAACGGTCGAATACGATCCCTACCGCAACTGCCGCATCGCACTGGTGAACTACGCCGACGGCGAAAAGCGCTACATTCTTCTGCCCGACGGCATGAAGGTGGGCGATAAAGTTCAATCCGCCGAAAGCGGTCTGGACATCGTAGCCGGCAACACCATGAAGCTCAAATCGATCCCCGTGGGTACCATTATCCACAACATCGAAATGAAGCCCGGCAAGGGCGGCCAGATCGCCCGCAGCGCCGGCGGTTACGCCCAGCTGATGGGCCGCGAAGACAAATACACCATTATCCGCCTGCCCAGCAGCGAGGTTCGCTACATTCTTTCCGAGTGCCTGGCAACCGTCGGTATGGTGGGCAACGCCGAGATCGCTAACCGCGTGATTGGTAAAGCCGGTCGTGCGCGCCACATGGGTATCCGTCCGCAAACCCGCGGTTCTGCAATGAACCCGATCGACCACCCGCACGGCGGTGGCGAGGGCAAATCCAACGGCCACCGGCCGCCGGTATCGCCCTGGGGTCAGCAGTGTAAGGGTCTTAAGACTCGCAAGAAGTCTAAAGCGTCGAGCAAGTACATCATTACTCGCCGCAAAAAAGGTGTGAGGTAAGTCATGGCACGTTCACTGAAAAAAGGGCCGTTTATTGACGACCATCTGGCTAAGAAGGTCTTCAAGGCAAAAAAAGAGAACTCTAATAAGCCCATCAAAACCTGGTCGCGCCGCAGCACCATCAGCCCCGATTTCGTGGGTCTGACCTTTTTGGTGCACAACGGACGCGATCATGTTGCGGTTTATGTAACCGAAAACCATATCGGTTACAAACTGGGCGAATTCGTTCCCACCCGTACTTTCCACGGGCACAAGGGCAGCGTACAGAAGAAGATAGGTAAGTAAGATGAGCCGAGCATTACTTAAATTTGCGCGCCTCTCTCCCACTAAGGCCCGCCTGATCGCAACCGAAATTCAGGGAATGAACGCCGAAGCGGCTCTGGCTGCTTTGGAATTCATGCCCAACAAGGCTGCCAAGGTGCTTTATAAGGTCGTTGCTTCCGCTGTGGCTAACAGCGGCATGGACGCCAATCAGGCAACAATCAGCAGCTGCCGTGTGGATACGGGTCCGGTTCTGCGCCGCTTTACCCCCCGCGCCCGCGGTCGCGCTACGCCGATCCGCAAGCCGACTGCCCATGTTCTGGTGGAAGTGGCACAAGCTAAAGAAGGTGGTCAATAATGGGTCAGAAAGTCAATCCGATTGGTCTGCGCCTTGGGATCAACACCAACTGGAAATCCCGCTGGTTCCCCGGTAAGGGTCAGCGCGTCAACAACGTCGGTGAAGATCACAAAGTCCGGACCTTCCTGAAGAAAAAACTGTACTACGCAGGCGTTGGCGACATTATCATCGAGCGCACCATCAAGAAACTGAAGGTGACTCTGGTGGTAGCCCGCCCCGGCGTGGTGATCGGCAAAAAAGGCGGCGAGATCGAAAAGATCAAGCAAGAGGTTGCCGATCTGGTCAACAAAGAGGTCATCATCAATATCAAAGAAGAGCGCCGTCCCCAGCTCTCCGCCCAGCTTGCGGCAGAGAACGTCGGCACTCAGCTTGAAAAGCGCGTGGCCTTCCGCCGTGCGATGAAAAAGGTGATGCAGGCCGCTTTGAAGGGTGGCGCTAAGGGGATTCGTATTCAGGTTTCCGGCCGCCTTGGCGGTGCTGAAATCGCTCGCCGCGAGTGGTATCTTGAAGGCCGTGTGCCCCTGCATACGCTGCGCGCGAAGATCGACTACGGCTATGCCGAAGCCCACACCACCTACGGTGTGATCGGTATCAAAACCTGGATCTTCAAAGGCGAAGTGCTGGCCAAAGGGATTCAAGCCGACGCCGATCAGGGTGAAGAGAAACGCGAAGGCCGCGAAGGCCGCGAGCGTGCACCCCGCCGGAAGAAAGGGGAATAACGTATGTTGATGCCCAAAAGAACCAAATACCGCAAGATGATGAAGGGCCGCAACCGCGGCGCTACCTACGTCGGTGCGGATCTGGCCTTCGGCGAAATGGGTCTGAAGGCGGTTGAAAACGGCCGGATTAACTCCCGCCAAATTGAAGCGGCGCGGGTTGCTATGACCCGTCACATCAAGCGTCAGGGTAAAGTATGGATCCGCATCTTCCCCGACAAGCCTCTGACCAAAAAGCCCCTGGAAACCCGGATGGGTAAAGGTAAAGGCAGCGTCGAGGAGTGGGTAATGAACATTCACCGCGGCCGCGTTCTTTATGAGATCGCCGGCGTGGAAGATGCGCTTGCCCGCGAAGCGTTGATCATCGCAGCCAGCAAACTGCCGCTTAAAACCAAGATCGTAACGATTGGGGCAGACCATGAAGTATTCTGAGTTGAGCGCTAAGAGCGCCGCTGAGCTGCAAAAGGAGATCAAAGAGAAGCGTTTGCAACTCTTTACCCTGCGCATGAAGCTCAAGACGATGCAACTGAGCAACACCAGCGAGATCCGCGCCGTCCGCAAAGACATCGCGCGGATGATGACGGCGCTGTCCGCCAAGGGAGAGTAAGATGAGCGAGATCAAAGTACCGCACAAGCGCGAAATCGAAGGCGTTGTCGTTAGCAAAAGCGGCGACAAGAGCGCAAAGATCCGCGTAGAGCGCCGGGTGATGCACCCCCGCTACCATAAATTCGTAAAACGTTTTAACAACTATCAGGTACACGACGAGAAGAACGAGCTTCAAATTGGTGACAAAGTGGTGGCCGTTGAGTGCCGCCCGCTCTCCAAAAACAAGAGCTTCCGCCTGAAGTCCTATATCCGTGCTGAGGTGGTTTCATGATCCAGAGTTTTACCCGCCTGAACGTCGCTGACAACAGCGGCGCCAAAGAGATCATGTGCATCAAGGTGCTGGGTGGCTCCAAGCGCCGCTACGCCACCTTGGGCGACGTGATTGTGGCATCCGTAAAAAAGGCCGTTCCCAACGGAAAGGTCAAAAAAGGCCAAGTGATCAAAGCGGTCATCGTGCGCACAGCCAAAGAGGTTCAGCGCGAAAACGGGTCTTTGATCCGTTTTGACGATAACGCGGCAGTGATCATCGACAACAAGCGCGAGCCGGTCGGCACCCGCATCTTCGGCCCCGTAGGCCGCGAAGTGCGCTATGCCAACTTCATGAAGATCGTCTCGCTCGCCCCGGAGGTGCTCTAATGGCAGCGAAACTGAAAATCAAAAAAGGCGACAAGGTGATGGTGATCGCCGGTGACGACAAGGGCAAAGAGAGCGAAGTGCTTCGCGTGATGCCCAAGTCCGATCAGGTCATCGTCAAGGGCTGCAAACTGGCTAAAAAAGCGGTTAAGCCCTCGGAGAAAAATAAAGAGGGCGGCTTTGTGACCAAAGAGATGCCCATTCACGTCTCCAACGTGAAGAAAGTTGAGGGCTGAGTATGTTTCAACTGAAAACCAAGTATGAATCCCTCAAGCCTGCTCTGACCAAAGAGCTCGACGTTAAAAACGCCATGCTCCTGCCCAAGCTTGACAAGATCATTATCAGCGTGGGTTCGGGCGAAGGCTCTAAAGATGCGAAGCTGCTGCAGAACATCGCCGACACCATCAGCCTGATTGCCGGTCAAAAAGCGGTGATCACCAAGGCGAAAAAATCGGTTGCAACCTTCAAAATCCGTCAGGGCATGGATGTGGGTATCCGCGTCACCCTGCGCGGCAACCAGATGTACAACTTCCTTGAGAAGCTCATCGCCGTTGCCGGTCCCCGTATTAAGGACTTCCGCGGTTTTCCCCGCACCGGTTTTGACGGCCGCGGCAACTATAACTTCGGTTTGAACGAGCAGCTGATCTTCCCCGAAGTCAACTATGACGACATCGTGAAGATCCACGGGATGAACATTACGGTTGTCACCACGGCAAGCGACGACAAGGCGGCATTCCTGCTCCTTGAAAAACTCGGCTTCCCGTTCGTAAAGAAGGTTTGATATGGCGAAGAAATCTATGATCAATAAGGCTCTGCGCGAGCCTAAGTTCCAAGTGCGCGCCTACACCCGCTGCCAAATCTGCGGCCGTCCCAAGTCGGTCTACCGCGATTTCGGCATTTGCCGCGTTTGCCTTCGCAAGATGGCAAGCGAAGGCTTGCTGCCGGGCGTACGCAAAGCCAGCTGGTAAGAAGGAGAGACCATGAATGACGTGATCGCCGATTCCTTGACCCGCATCCGCAATGCTGCGATGCGCCGCCAAGAGGCTACCAAGCTGATCTATTCCAAAACGGTTGAGGCCATCTTGAAGGTTCTTCAAGAAAAGGGCTATATCGAATCCTACAAAGCGGACGAGTCCGAAACCAAGCGTTTCATCGACGTATTTTTGAAATACGACGAGCGCGGCCGCAGCGTAATCAACGAAATCAAACGGATTTCCAAGCCCGGTCGCCGCATTTACCGCGCCGCCGGCGATATCAAAAAATTTAAAAACGGCTACGGCACCATCATCATCACCACCTCCAGAGGTGTGCTTAGTAACGACGAAGCGCACAACCTGAACGTGGGCGGTGAAGTGCTGTGCACCGTGTGGTAAGGGGGCGTCATGTCAAGAGTCGGTAAACTACCCGTCGTTCTCCCCAAGGGCGTCGAGGCGAAAGTTAATGGTTCTGTCATCGAGTTCAAGGGTGCTAAACACATCCGCGCGCTCGATACCCTCGGTCATGTAAACGTCAAGCTGGAAGAGGGCAAGCTGGTTTTCTCCCCCGTGGATGAAACGAAGCAGTCCAAAGCCTTCTGGGGCACCTACCGCGTGTTGGCTAACAACATCGCCACCGGCCTTTCGACCGGTTTCGAGCGCAAGCTTGAAATCACCGGCGTGGGTTACCGCGCCGCCGTCAAGGGCAACGTGCTCGAGCTTCTGCTGGGTTACTCCCACCCGATCAACTACGAAATCCCCAAGGATATCGAGATTGCGGTTGAGAAGAACGTTTCCATCTCCATCAAGGGTGTGGATAAGCAGGTTGTCGGCCAAGTGGCTGCGGAGATCCGCGGCTTTAGACCACCCGAGCCTTACAAGGGCAAAGGTGTCCGCTACGCTGACGAAGTTATCTTGAGAAAAGCCGGTAAAACGGCTAAGAAGTAAGTAGGACGGGACTATGACTGAGAAGATTCAAAAGAAAAAACTCGCTACCCGCCTCAAGCGCAAGAGCCGCATCCGCGGCCAGATCAGCGGTAGCGCCACCAAGCCCCGCGTGAGCGTATTCAAGTCCAACCGCTTCTTTTACGTCCAGGCGATCGACGACGTAAAAGGGGTGACTTTGGCCGCCTTCGACGGCGCTAAAGCGGGCATTCGCTCCAACAAGGAAGGTGCCGCCAAGGCGGCCCAAGAGTTTGCCAAAGCCCTCAAGGCTCAAAAGATCGAAGAGATTGTCTTCGATCGTAACGGTTATCTCTATCACGGCGTAGTTGCGGCCTTTGCCGATGAGCTGCGCAACAACGCGATTAAATTCTAAGGCAGGCCTATGCGACAAAGTGAACGAAGAGCGCTCGTACGCGAAGAGTTTGAAGAGGTCATCGTCAACATTGGCCGCGTAACGAAAGTGGTCAAGGGCGGTCGCCGCTTCCGCTTCAGTGCGTTGGTCGTTGTAGGTGACAAGAAGGGCCACGTCGGTTACGGCGTGGGTAAAGCCAAGGAAATTCCCGATGCGGTTCGCAAAGCGGTGGATGACGCCTTTAAGAACATGGTGTTTGTGGATCTGAAAAAGACCACCATCGCCCATGACGTACAGGCCAAGTTCAACGCCAGCGTCGTACTGCTCAAGCCGGCGGCCGAAGGTACCGGTTTGATCGCAGGCGGCGCGGTTCGCCCCGTGTTGGAACTGGCGGGCGTTAAGGATATCCTGACCAAATCGCTGCGCTCTAACAACGCAGCCAACGTGGTCCGGGCTACCTGCCTCGCCCTTGAACAGCTCAAGAAGTAAGGAAGCGCCATGTTGGATAATCTGACCCCCGCACCGGGTTCAACCCACAGCAAAAAGCGCGTCGGCCGCGGCCAGGGCAGCGGTCTGGGCAAAACCTCAGGCCGGGGCCACAAGGGCCAGCACGCCCGCACCGGCAGCAAGAGCAAGATCGGTTTTGAAGGCGGCCAGCAGCCCCTTTACCGCCGTCTGCCCAAAGTCGGTTTCACCTCGCACATCGAGAAGCCCTTCGCCATCAGCATCGACAGCTTTCCCGCCGTCAAAGAGCTGGGCGAAATCACCCTCGATGCGCTTAAGGCGGCGCGCCTTGCACCCAAGTCCGCGAAGCGCGTTAAGCTGATCGGCGAAGGTGCCAGCGGTCTGCGCGCGAAGATCAAAGACGAACTCGTCACCACTTCGGGCAAGTAAGCACGATGGACAAAACACTCATTACCCGAATTTTCGTCACCCTGGGTTTCCTGCTGGTGTACCGCGTGTTGGCCTATGTGCCGACGCCGGGCGTAGATGTCGAGGTCGTCAAGGCGTTTTTTGATCAAAACGCCGGCAACGCACTGGGCCTTTACAACATGTTCAGCGGTAATGCGGTGGAGCGTCTAAGTATCATTTCGTTGGGGATTATGCCCTACATCACCGCAGCCATTATTATGGAACTGCTTGCGGCAACTTTTCCCGAACTGGGCAAGTTGAAAAAAGAGCGCGACGGGATGCAGAAATATATGCAGATCGTCCGCTATATGACCGTAGGCATTACGCTGGTTCAAGCCGTTGGCGTTGCGATCGGTCTAAACAGCCTGACCGGGCCCGATGGCCGCAGCGCCATTATGATGGATATGAACAGCTTTATCGCGTTGGCAGCCGTCTCCATGCTGGCAGGGACCATGCTGTTGATGTGGATCGGCGAACAGATCACCCAGCGCGGCATCGGCAACGGCATCAGTCTGATCATCTTCGGCGGTATCGTCGCGGGTATTCCTTCGGCAATCGGCGGGACAATCAGTCTGGTCAACAGCGGTGAGATGAACTTCCTCGTTCTGCTGGCGATTCTGGCCATTATTCTGGTCACGGTCGGCGCCATTATTTATGTGGAGTTGGCTGAGCGCCGCATTCCGGTCTCCTATTCCCGCAAGGTGATGATGGAGAGCCAGAACAAGCGCGTGATGAACTACATTCCCATTAAAATCAATCTCGCAGGCGTGATTCCTCCGATTTTTGCCTCGGCGATTTTGATGTTCCCCGTGACGATTTTGCAGGCAAGCACCAATGAGTATGTCATTTGGCTCAACGACCTGCTCAATCCCAACGGTTACGCCTTTAACGTCCTGACCTTCTTTTTCGTGATCTTCTTTGCGTACTTCTACGCGTCGATCGTCTTTAATCCTAAGGACATCGCCGAAAATCTCAAAAAGCAGGGCGGCTTTATTCCCGGCGTTCGCCCCGGCGTACACTCCTCGGACTATCTGAGCGAGATCGCCAGCCGTCTGACCTTGACCGGCGCTATTTATCTGGCGCTGGTTTCCACGCTTCCGTGGATGCTGGTTAAAGGCATGGGTGTTCCTTTCTACTTCGGCGGCACGGCGGTGCTGATCGTCGTGCAGGTGGCGCTGGACACCATGCGCAAGATTGAGGCCCAGATCTACATGAGCCGCTATCAGACCCTAAGCGCAGTCGGCCTCTAAGCATGGCGATTGCGCTGCGGACCAAAACCGAGCTGGCGGGGCTTCGCGCCGCCAACCGGTTGGTTGCGCAGACCCTTGATCATCTAAAATCGTTGGTCAAACCCGGCGCTACGACGCGCCAGCTTTCCGAAGCGGCAGAGGCTTTTATCGTTTCCAACGGTGGCCGATGCTCCTTTAAAGGGCTTTACGAACCCCCCTTTCCCGGCGCCATTTGCACCTCGGTCAACGGGGTGATTATCCATGGCACGCCCGATGACGTTCCCTTGGTTGAGGGCGACATCGTGGGTCTGGATGTCGGCGTCGAGCTGGAGGGTTGGTACGGAGATGCGGCGGTTACCCTGCCGGTCGGCACGGTAAGCGATGAGAACGCCCGCTTGATCGAAGCGGCCCGATCGGTCCTTTTGGACTCTATCGCGAAAATCAGAAGCGGCATGCGCTTTAAAGAGCTTAGCCGTATTCTCGAGGAGGCCATCACCTCCCGCGGTTATGTGCCTTTAAGGGGGTATTGCGGACATGGTATCGGACGCAAACCCCACGAAGAACCCTCGATTCTCAATTACGTAGAGGGAAGGCCCGA
>JBFWML010000041.1:0-19358 GCA_050251635.1 Campylobacterales bacterium
CGGGCGCTTTGAAATCCATCTGCGGATCGAGACTTTTGGCGCAACCGGAAAAAAGCACCACCAAACCGGCTGTGGCGATGAGCGCACCTTTTCGCATCTTAACTCCTTGTCACATTGGCTGTGTTACAATCGCCGCTTTCGGGCTATTTGACCGGGTATGAGCAAAAACAATTCCAAAAAATAACCCCACAAACTCAAGGAGATTTCATGGCTTCGCTGATCGAACGGATGAAAGAGGATCTCAAAACCGCCATGCGGGAAAAGGAGGCCTTCAAGCGCGACACGCTCAGAACCATCCAGGGCGCAATCAAGCAGGTGGAGGTGGACGAGCGCCGCGAACTTTCCGATGCCGACGTGGAGAAGATTTTGCAAAAGCAGATCAAGCAGCGTCAGGACGCGATCGAGCAGTACACCGCCGGCGGCCGCCCCGAGCTGGCCCAAAAGGAGCAGGATGAGATCGCGGTGATCGAAAGCTATCTGCCCAAACAGATGAGCGATGCGGAGCTGGAGGCGGCGCTTAAGGCTATTATCGCCCGCGTCGAACCCAAGGCGATCGGCCCGGTGATGGCCGAAGCCAAAACCGAAATCGGCACGCGCGCCGACGGCAAACGCATCAGCCAGATGGTCAAAACGCTGCTCGGCTGATGCAGGAGAACAAGCCCTCCCTCGACGAACAACGCGCCACCGTCGATGCGCTGTTTGAGGATCCCGCCGTTTTTGAGAGCGAGCTGTTTATGGTTCAGGATCAAACCGGGCTGAGGGAGGTGATGCAAACCGCCGCCAAAGCAGTGCTCGATCGGCCGCGCGGACAGGCGACAATCAACTTCGCCACCCTCAAAAGCTACGAGCAGTTTCGCATCGAAGGGTGTGTGCTGGCCCTTAAGGAGCTGATGGACGAGGAGCTTGATTATCTCATCCGCCAAGAGGCCGGGTTCGACGACATCGTGGCCGATGAGGTGCGCGGCGATTCGAAAAAACAGGCCTTTATGATCACCCGGGCCAAAACCTACTTTCTCAACTTTCAATCCCTCTTCAAGGCCGCGATCGCCGACACCTTTTTTCAACGCATCGAATCCGCAGCGGAGATGACGGCGATCGACAAGATTGTGCAAGAGGTGATCGACGGCGTTTCGCGCTATGCGCCGGTGCTGGTGCAAAACGGCGTGCCGCTGGCGCGCAAGGGCGATCAGATCTGGATGCGCCTGAAGCAGGCTAGAGCGGCCAAGGAAAAAGAGCTTGCCGCGGCGCAGGAGGATGTCTCACGGCTCACCCGCCAGCTGCGCGGCATCGAACTGAACCTGACCGCCATCGAAAAGGCCCGCGCCCTGACCTTGGCCGATCTGGAAAACATGGGGCCCGATCAGATGAAAGAGGCGGTCATTAACGAGGACGGCAGCCTGACGGAAAAAAAGCGCCTTATGCAGTTTTTGCCCGCCGGGGAGCTGGCGCTTTATGCCGCCGATCAGATGGATCGCGGGCGGCGCAACGGCCGTAACGATATTCAAAAGGCCGAATACAAGCGGGCTACCGCCTTTTACGAAAACTGCAACATCAACAACACCGCCAAAGAGCTCGATTCTAAAACCGGGCTGCTCAAGGCCGAGCTGCCCCAAAAAAAAGAGGCGCTCGAACGGGCCGAAAAAAAGCTGGCCGCCCTGGAGCATAAGGGGTTGGAGCAGTTTGACGAATCGCTGTTAAAAATCCGCAACGCGTTTATTGAAAATATCGGTAAAACCCGGCTTTAGAATGCCGGGTGTTTATTTGCGAAAAACCGGATAGTTCAAGCTTGATTTTTTGACCTGTCTGGAGGCGAAAAGATTTTTGATTTTAGAGAAGAGGAAAACAAGGGCGTAGGTAAGGGCGGCGGCGGCCACAATGGCCGCAAAGGCCAGTACGATGACGAACTCCATGAAGTACCTTTCGGCGGGTTTTTTAGATTAAAAACTCATCAACCAAATCGGAAATAAAACAATAATCTAAAGCGGTTTATAAGAATTAAGATTGTTGCGAAAAAAAGTGTTCATAAAAAACGGGGGCCCGATGAAAAAACACTCCGAAAGACTGCGGCTAATCGCCTGGGCGGTTATCTTTATTTTTGCCCTTATTGCGCTGGCCTGCAGCCGCCATTGTTCGGGCGAGTGGGTTGCGGAGTGGGCCATCTGGCTCTTTTTGCTGCTTTCGGGCGGCGGTATGCTGGCGATCGTGCTGCGCCGGGAGATGCGGCGCGAACGCGAGCTGGCCAGAAGCCACAAGCTGCTGGGCGAATACCGGCGGCTGGTGGACGAGAGCGCCTATGTCTCCAAAACCGATCTGCAGGGCGTTATCACCTATGTCAATGACCGTTTTTGCGAAATCAGCGGTTTTAGCCGCGAGGAGCTGATCGGCGCGCCGCACAGCATCGTGCGCCACCCGGATATGAAGGCCGAGGTGTTTGAGCAGATGTGGCAAACCCTGCAGTCCGGGCAGGTCTGGCGCGGCATTATCAAAAACAAAAACCGCAGCGGCGAAGGCTATTTCGTCGATAGCGTCGTTGCGCCGATCTTTGACGAGCAGGGCGAGGTGAGCGAATACATGGCCCTGCGCTACGACGTGACCGCGCTGGAAAAGGCGCTGGCCGAGGCCAAGGAGGCCAAGGAGGCCAAGGACCGCTTTTTGGCCAATATGAGCCACGAAATCCGAACCCCGCTGAATGCGATTTTGGGTTTTGTGGAGCTTTTGAGCGATCGCATCAAAAACGACGAAACCGCCGCCCACTATGTGCGCACCATCGGCCGCAACGGGCAGACACTGCTGGGCATTATTAACGACGTGCTCGACTTTGCCAAGATTGAAAGCGGCAAGGTGGAGCTGCACAAATCCCCCTGCGACCTCAAAGCCGAAGTCGAAAGCGTCGTCGAACTGTTTAAGGCCAACGCGGGGGCCAAGGGGGTGCATCTGGACGAGGTCTGGTGCGAGCCCTTTCCCGCCTGCGTCGTGACCGATCCGCTGCGGGTCCGCCAGATTTTGGGCAATCTGCTCTCCAACGCCATCAAGTTCACCCCCAGCGGGCGGCGCGTGACAATCAAGGCCAGCCACAAACCCCAAACCCAAAAGATCGAGTTTGCCGTCAGCGATCAGGGTATCGGCATCCCGAGCGAGTGGCAAAACCGGATTTTTGAAGCCTTTACGCAGGTGCGCTCCACCGACGCCTCCTTGCACGGCGGCACGGGGCTGGGCCTTTCCATTTCCCAGGCGTTAGCCAGAGAGCTTGGCGGCGCGCTGGCCTTGCGCAGCGAACTGGGCAAGGGGGCGACTTTTGTGGTGACGCTGCCTGCGCGCGAGTGCGAAGCCGCGCGTCAAACGGCCGCAAAAGCCGAAGGTTTTTCGGGCAATCAGCGGCGTATTTTGGTGGCCGAAGATCAGGCGGATAATCAGTTGGTCATCCGCCTGTTTTTGGAGAAGATGGATTTTCAGGTGCAGATTGTAAGCGACGGGCAGGAGGCTTTGGGCCGCTTTTGCGGCGAACCCTACGATCTGGTGCTGCTCGATGAAAATATGCCTCATCTCAACGGGACGCAAACCCTCAAGCAGATGCGCGCATGGGAAAAACGGTGGAACAAAAAACCGACGCCGATCGCCGTTTTGACCGCCAATGCCGTCAAGGGCGACCGTGAGCGGTTTTTGGCCGAAGGGTTTGACGACTACCTCAGTAAGCCCATTCTCAAGCCCGCCCTGGCCGCCCTGCTGCAACGGCTGATCACCAAGGGTTGACGGCTGTTATTCTTATGTTATGATTAAGCGCTAAACTCACTATCAAAACCCAAGAAAAAGGGGACGGCATGGTGATCATTCTGCCCGCTGAGGATATCCGTCAGCACGTTGACCGGATTTTGCAGGATCAAACCCTGGACAGTGAAGAGAAGTTTGAAGCCCTCAGCGCTCTGCATGCGCTCGATCCCAAAGAGGCCGAAGCCGCGATCGCCGCTTCGGGAAGGGGCTCTTTAACGGTGGCGTGCCACTCTTCGCTCTTTACCCCCGCGCAGCTTTACTCCTGAGCAAACAGCTCCACGCTAAAGCCCCGGGCGTCTTCGGTCTGTACCGGTCTGCGGTGAAAAATCAAAATCCCCTGACCGAGCGTTTGCTTGAGTGCGTCCGCCGCAGCGGTGGAACGAAACTGCGCCAGTCCGGCTTGCTTGAGTTCATTCAGGGGGCCGGGGTAGGGTTTTGAATCCACGATCGGCGTCACCGCAAGAAAATGGCGGGTTTTATCCACCCTGTTTTCCAGCGCTTTTTTCAGCCGATCGACACAGACGGCGGGCACCTGCCAGCGCCCGATCTCCATCTCCTTGCACTCAACCTTCATAATCGCCTTGGGCACGCGCAGGGTAATCTCCTGCAGGGCCGGCTTGGCGGGCTGATCGACGGCGGGCGCGGGCGTGCCGCACTCTTTTTCGACCTCGACCACCACCTCTTTGATGACCTCTTTTACAACTTCACGCACCGGGACGGGCCGGTTTTGCAGGGCCTTGATTTCTTGGGCCTGACGGGCGATGGTCTCTTTAAGCGCGCCCGAAGCGGCCTGTTCCTGACGCTCCAGCCACAGATAAATAGACGCAATGACGACGGCCGCGCCGATAATGCCGATAATAATATGCCAAAAGGGCAATGCGGGGTTTTTCACTGACTTTTCCTTCAAGGCCTAAGGGCCTTTACAAGGATCGTCCTTAGGCGTGTTTTGTTGAGTCCTGCCCCAGAGCAACGGTGAGAACGAAACAGGCGCCGCCGCCTTCGTTGTAGGCATCGATGCGGCCCTTGAAGTGCTCCTCGATAATCAGCTTGGACATATACAAACCCACGCCCGAACCGCTGATAACGCCGCTTCCTTTGCCGGCCTCCTTGGTACTGAAGAAGGGATCGAAAATATGTTCCATAACCCCGGCTTCGATCCCGCCGCCGTTGTCGCACACCCGCAAGCGCACCGAACTGATACCCGGTTGCAGCTCGATGCGGATGCGCCCGTTTTCGACGTTGCGCAGCACGATGGCATCCTTGGCGTTGATCAGCAGATTGACCAGCACCTGCTTAAGCTGCGCGGGATACCCGGTGAGTAAAAAGGGCCGCTCGGGCGGATCGAATCCGATCTCGATGCGGTGGTGGGCCATCTCCGCCCCCAGCAGCTCGATCGCCTGCGCGATCGCCTCGGCGGGGTCGAACCGTTCGGCCTGATTGTCGGGTTTGAAAAAGCTTCTAAAGCTGTCGATCGTGCGGGAAAGATCGCCAATCTGCTTCATCGACCGGGTGACGTTTTCATCCAGATAACGATCGTCCAGCTCGCCGTGTTGCCAGGCGTCGCGGATATCCTGAACCGTCAGCGCCAGCGCGTTGAGGGGTTGACGCCAGTGGTGGGCGATAGCGCCGATCATCTCCCCCATGGCCGCCACGCGGGAGTGCTGCAAAAGCACCTTGTGTTCGCCCGCGCGCCGCTGCGTCTCCTCGTGCACGCGCTCTTCCAGACGGGTCGAAAGCAGGCGGTAGCTCTCCTGACTTTGGCGCAGCTCCTCTTCGCGCCGCCGGATCTGTTCGCCCATGCGCACCAGATGGCGCATCAACCGGTCCATCTCCAAACTGCCCCCCGGCGGCAAAGGCAGATACTCCCCGCGCCCGATTCCGTCAAGGTGTTCAAGCACCTGACCCAGCGGCCTGTGAACCTGCCGCTTGAGGGCCAGCGCGATCGTAAAGGCGATCAGCAGCGCCATCACCGCAATGACGGCCATCAAAATCAAAAGGGTTTGCCGCGCGTCGCTGAGAAAGTCGTTTTGGGCGCGGTAAAGCACCATCTCCCAATCCCACGGCGCAAACCGCAGCGTGTGGGTCAGACAGCCTGAATCGCCGGGGCCGCAAGGGGCGGGGCCAAAGAGCCGTCCGGCCTGCGCGCGCGCCTGTTCATCGCGCGGCAGCAGAAGCGATCCGCCGGCCTTAAGATAGATTTTAATCCCCCCTTGGGCGTTGCCGAAGCGCTCCAGATAGCCCAAGCTCTCCTTTTGGGCAATTTCCGACATCCGCGCAAAACGGTCGGGTTCCTGCCCGAAGGCGTGAAAGAGCAGGGCGTAATCCGATCGCAGGCGGCCCATAATGCGCTCGCCTTCGGCTCTAAGCCCCTCTTCGGCCTTGAGGTGGATTTCGTGAACGACAATCCGCTCGATCAAAATATAGGCGCTCACGGCGGCCAGAGTCATGAGCGTCAGCACCGGCCATAAAAACCGCGCCAGCAGGCTTTTGGGCAGCCAGTTCACAGCAGCTCTCCAATGGCGCGCAGCTCCGCGCGGACCGGATCGAACAGCGCATCGTCGGCCGCCACCGCGCCAAAGCGCAGATAGGGGTGCCACGATTCGCGCCGGTGGGCATCCTGATGCTTCAGGCTCAAAACGGCAGAACGGATCAGCGCCTGATGGGCCTTGGGGATGCGTTCAACATTGAGCACAATCACGAAGTTGGGGTAGGGACCGTTGATGCTCAGGTGGCGGATGCCCATATGGCGGTAGCGATCGACAATATCGCTCCGCGCCGCCGCCACGTCCGCCTCCTGCAGCATCAGTGCCATAACCGCATCGACATGGGTGCCCGCGAAGCGGTAGCGGTTGGACTGCATGGAGCCGCCCGCGCGTTTTAGGGCGCTTACGGGGGAGAGCCAGCCGCAGGTGGAGAGGCGCTGGGTCAGGGCAAGCCGCTGACCGCTGACCTGCTCCAGACTTTTAAGCGGGCTCTCTTCGCGCACCGCCAGACTGCAGTGGTAGGTGCTGCCGCCTTCGTCGTCGAGAAAAACGGCGATCGGCTCGGCATCGACGCAGCGGGCCTTGAGCATCACGTAGGGTTGCGGCCCCATGTGGGCCATATGGACCTTGCCCTGACGCATCTTTTCGATCAGCTCTTCGTGGGTGTCGGTATAGACAAACTCAAAGCCGAGTCCGGTTTTTTGGGAGAGGTAATTTAAAAAAGGTTCGTAGGCTTTGGCCAGTTGGGCGGTTTTTTCGTAGCGGATGACGCTGAAATGATAGACCGGGCCGGCGATCGCCTGAACCAGAATCAATCCAACAAACACCCCGATTCGTAAACGCATCCATTCCCCGCTTAAACAGTCACTTGGGCAAGTATAACACTCCTTGCCTCGCGCACGGGCAGCGGGCTTTGCCTTGTGTTGGTAAAATGCCGCCACTTTCTTAGGGAGCCTCCATGGATTTTGAACCCTTATCGCTGTCGCATCAGCCTCTTTTTGCCGAAAGATTGCATCGATCGGCGCAGGAATCGGCGGATGCGGGTTTTGTCAATCTGTGGCTGTGGCGGCACGCGCGGCACATTGAAACGGCGCTGTTTGAGGGTTTTTTGTGCGTTCGTCAAACCTATGCGGGCAAATCTCCGGTGTTTTTAATGCCCCTGGGCGAGGGCGATTTGAGGGGCGTGCTGCAGGCGCTGGCGGCGCTTTGCGCGCGTCTGGGCTACCCTCTTTGTTTACGGGCGTTGACTCCGGCGATGAAAGCGCGGATCGAAGCGGCGTGGCCCGGCGGCTTTGAGTTTACGCGCACGCCGGAGCATGACGACTATCTTTACGACGTTGCGTCGCTGATTGAGCTCAAGGGGCGGGCCTATCACGCCAAAAAGAATTTCGTCAACCGCTTCGAGGCCGCCTACGGCCTTCATTACGAAACCCTGAGCGACGACAACCGGCCGGAGGTGATCGGCTTTTTGGAGCAGTGGTTTGAGCGCGCGCCCTATCCGGCCGAGGCGGAGCGGCAGGGTATTTTGGATCTCATTGCCCACTACCGGCGCTTTGACTGCAGTTACGGCCTTTTACGCGCCGAAGGCCGCGTGGCGGCTTTTACGGTGGGGGAGGCGCTTGCGGGCGATCGGGTGGTGATTCATGTGGAGAAGGCCGACGGCGCGGCGTATCCGGGCAGCTATCAGAGCATCAATCAGGTTCACCTGCAGCGGGAGTGGGCGCATATGAAGATTGTTAACCGCGAAGAGGATTTGGGGCTGGAGGGGCTTAAAAAAGCCAAACTCTCCTATCACCCCGTCGATTTTGTGCAGAAGTACGAAGCGGCGTTGAAGGCTTAACGCCCCCCGAAGGGGTGGCCCACCGCTTCGGCATCGGCGGGCGCTTTGCCCTGATGAAGCGGGTGGCGGTATTGCGTCGGATTGTAGTTGGCCACAAAAATGCCGATCACCACACCCAAAACCGTCAACCAAAAAAGCACTCTAAATAACTTCATTTCGTTGACTCCTTTTTGGGATTTGGGCTATTTTAGCCGGAGTTAGCTGGCTTCGGCCGCCATAAAATCGGACAATTTCTGCGCAACGCCGAAATCGGGATGGGTTTTGGCGTTGAGTACCACCTGCGCCGCGCTCTGGTTGTCGCAGTTAAAGACGATGGGGGCCAGAAAGTTCACCACCGACTCTTCGCTCGGGCGGCCCAGCGCCAGAATGTTGTAAACCATCAGGTTGCTGTTTTCGTTAATCTGCAACTGGCTTTGAACCTCAGGGGTCAGGTCAAAGGAGTATTCGCGCAGACGGTAGGGGTTAACCAGCGTAAAAAACAGGCCGCTGCCGCTTTTGTCCTCCAGGGTGGCGAAAAAGTCGTCGCTCTCTTTGAACTCGACCTCTTTGATGTTTTCGAATCCTAGAATCGGGGCTTTGAACCGGAAGGTCATGGTTGTTCTCCTTTATTGGGTTGGACTACTGAAGCAGTTTCAGTACCGTTTGTTGAATGGCGTTGGCTTGACTGAGCGCGTAGCTGCCCGACTGCATCATGATGTTCTGCTTGGTGAAGTTGGCGCTTTCGCTGCCGAAATCCACATCTCGGATACCCGACTCGGCGGCTTTGACGTTGACCTGCGTGACGCTGATATTGTTGAGCGTCACCTCCAGCTGCAGCTGCACCGAACCGATGTCGGAACGGATGCGGTCAAGCAGCGTGATGGCCGACTCGGCAATATCCATCACAATCATCGCCCCCTCGCGGGTGGTGACCCCGGCGCCGAAGTTCTGGGCCGCTTCGTTGTACTGACTTTCGTTGGCAAATCCGCCCCCGGCCTGAATTTCGTCCTTGGTGAAAATCCCCGTTACCATCCGCAGGTTGTAGTTACCCTGATAGGCGTTGAGATTGGCGCTCAAGGCCCCGCTGATATCCTCCACCACTACGTCGTTGGCCCGCGTGGCCACGAGCGTCAGGCGGCCAAAATCCTGATGGGTGTCATCAAGGCCCGTTACTGCGCTGTGAACGCCGCCCATTTCGATACCGCGCCCGTCCACGGTGAGCAGATTCAACCGCCCGTTGACATCCACGCTGGCGATCACGCCGGTTTCGGTGGTGTAGCTGTTGATGGCGTTGCGCAGGTTGCCGTTGCGATCGGCTTCGGCCACCTCGACGTCGCCGATGGTGATGCCGTTGATTACCAGTCCGGTCACCGGGCCGGTTTGGATCTGAAAGGAGCCGGTCGATTGCACGATCGCGGTGGCGCGGGTGCCGCCCAAAACGTCGGAGTGTTTGTTGATCGTCTGGGCCAAAACCCCAAGCCCCGTGCCCGCGCTGGAGGAGACGACGACGCTTTCAAGGGTGACCTCCTGACCGTTGACGTTAAAGCGCAGCGTCGATTCGCCCGAGGCGGTGATATTGCTCGTGGTTTCGCGCCGCACCGAGCCGATCTTGTCCGAACTGGTCGAGCCGATCGTGGCGCGGACCGTTTCGTTGGAGTAGGCCCCCACCTGAAACTCTTTGTTGATAAAACTCCCCGCGAGCATCTTTAGCCCGTTGTAGGAGGTCTGAAAGGCGATATTGTCCAGCTGCTCCACCAAGCGGATCACGTCGCGCTGAATGGCGGAGCGCGATTCGTAGTTTTGGGTATCCTGCGCCGCTTGGGCCGCCTTGGTCTTGATGGCGTCGAGCATTTTGATCTGCTCGTCCATGGCCTTATCGGCCACGCCGATCATGCCGATGGCGTCGTTGGTGTTGCGGATCGCCTGACCCAGCGCGTTGGCTTGGCTGCGCAGACTGTCGGCGATCGCCATGCCGGAGCTGTCGTCGGCGGCTTTGTTGATGCGAAGGCCGGACGATAATTTTTCCAACGATCGGTTGACCTCGCGGCTTGTCACCGAGAGGTTTACATTGGAATTCATTGCTTTAATGTTAGTATTGATGATAAAACTCATCGATATCCCTGCCTTGCGGATTCGGTGAAACTAAAAAGCAAGCGTCGTTCCAAAGGGGGTTTTGTGGGGGCAATTTTGCGGTTGGGCATATGGGTTTTGTTGCTGTTTTTCGCGGGGGGATGCGCCTTTAAAAGCGCGCCCGGATCGCGCTTTGATCCGCAGACAACGCCGCGCATTGCCGAACCCTTTCCCCTCAGCCGCAACCAAAGCGCGGTCTATAAACCCGTCGCCTGGAGCAAACTGCCCGGCTGGCGCAAGGATGATCACGCCGAGGCGCTGTCGGCTTTTGTTAGAAGCTGCCGCGTGATGCAGGCCGATGCGCGCTGGACAAGCGCCTGCGCCGAAGCGGCCCAGCTGACCCCCGAAGATGCCGTGGGCGCGCGGATTTTTTTTGAAACCCACTTTCAGCCCTACGAAATTATCGGCGACGGGCAGCGCAGCGAGGGGCTGATCACCGGCTACTATCTGCCCCTTTTAAAGGGCAGCCGCACGCCGGGCAAACGGTTTAAATACCCCATCTATCAAAAACCCGCCGATCTGGTGCTGGTGGACCTGCCCGCCTACGGACGGGGCGAAAAACCCGTGCGGGGCCGTTTAACCCCGGAAGGCCGCGTGGTGCCCTACTACAGCCGCGAACAGATCGACTCGGCGCTTCGGCCGCTGGCGGGGAATGAGATTTTCTGGGTGGAAGATCCGGTGGCGCTCTTTTTCCTGCATATTCAGGGGTCGGGCTATGTCGAACTGGAAAACGGCGCGGTTGTTCAGGTGGGTTACGCCGGACAAAACGGCCATTCGTACTATCCCATCGGCCGCCATCTGATCGAGCGCGGAGCCATCAGCGCCGAGGAGGTCTCCTTGCAAACCATCCGCGGCTGGCTGGAGAAAAACCCCGATCAGATGTGGACGGTGATGAACAAAAACCCCAGCTATGTCTTTTTTCAGGAGGGCAACATCACCGAAGGGGCCTTCGGATCGCAAGGGGTGATTCTTTCGCCCAAGCGCTCCATTGCGGTGGACCCCGGTTTTATTCCCTTGGGAACCCCGGTTTTTGTCAACGCGGGGCATCCCAGTCAGGCGGGCAGCCTCAGCCGCTTAACGGTGGCGCAGGATACGGGCGGCGCTATCCGCGGCCCCGTGCGGGCGGATTTTTTCTGGGGGCAGGGGGAGTTGGCCGAGGAGAGCGCGGGTAAAATGAAATCCCAAGGCAGGTTGTGGGTATTACTGCCCAAACAGGCCGGAATCGAAAGCGAGGCGATGCCATGAAGGACGTTATCAACGTTTACAAACGCAACCGGGCCAGCGTCGAAAACTTTTTGCTCAGCAGCGTTCAAAACCTGCCCCCCGAAGAGATCACCGAAAACGCCTTTAAAAACCTCTTCACCCTCTTTCCTTTTCTCTACTCCACCTACCTGATTAGCGCCGCCGGAACCCAGACGACGCCGACCTACGGCCGCAAATGGACCGATCAGAATCTGCAGGGGGTTTCGCGGGATTACTTTATCGATCGGGTGCGTTTTGACGATCGGGGGGTTTATGTCAGCAACAGCTACATCAACTCCCACTCGGGCCGTCCGGCGATCACGGTTGCCAAACGGGTGGGCGACATCTATCTGGTGCTGGATTTTAATCTGGTCGAACTGCTCGAACATCTGCGCTTGATCGAGTTTAACGCGGGGCTTAACCGCATCAACAAGGCGGTCTATTCGCTGGTGGGTTTTGGCTTGGCCTTTGTGGCGATCTTTTTGATGTTTTACGCGCTCAAGGACTTCGCCCTCTTTTTTGTCACCAAAGAGCACATCGATCTGCAGACGGTTTTCACCGCGATTATCGCGCTGACGCTGGGGCTGGCTATCTTTGATCTGGGCCGCACGGTGCTGGAGCAGGAGGTGTTTTTTAAGAGCTACGCCCGCGAAGCGTGGGTGGAAAAACGGATTTTGGGCAAATTTCTGGTGACGATTATTATCGCGTTGTCGATCGAGTCGCTGATGGTGGTCTTTAAAATTGCCCTCGAAGATTATCACGGCATGATCAACGCCTTTTGGCTGATCGCCGGGGTGGCGCTCTTGATTGCGTCGGTCGCCCTGTTTCACTACCTTTCCAGCCGCGAAGATCGCCGGGGTGAAGAGTGAGCGGGGCCGGGCTTCGCGCACGGGATTTGGCGCATATCTGGCACCCCTGTTCGCAGATGAAGGACTACGACGACGGCAACTTGCCGTTGCTGCCCATCAAGCGGGGGGAGGGGGTTTACCTTGAAGATTACGAAGGCAACCGCTATGTGGATGCGATCAGCAGCTGGTGGGTGAACCTTTTTGGACACACCCATCCGCACATTGTGCAGGCGGTGCAGGCGCAGGCGGCCACGCTCGAACACGTCATTTTTGCGGGCTTCACCCATGAACCGGCGGTGCGGCTGGCCGAACGGATTACCGCGCTTTCGCCCAAGGGGCTGAACAAGGTTTTCTTTACCGACAACGGCTCGAGCGCCGTGGAGGTGGCGATCAAGATGGCCTTTCACGCCTTTGCCAACCGGGGCGAGGAGCGGCCGCTGGTGGTGTCGCTCGAAAACAGCTACCACGGCGAAACGCTGGGCGCGCTGGCTGCGGGGGATGTGGCGCTGTATAAGAAAACCTACGGCCCGCTTTTGATCAAAACCCTGCAGGCCAAATCCCCGGCCCTGCACCCCGAAGCGGCGGCGCTGGAGGATATGCGCCGCATTTTAAAAAGCCGCTCGCAGCAGATTTGCGCCGTGATTGTCGAACCGCTGGTGCAGTGCGCGGGGAATATGGCGATGTACGATGCAGGCTATCTCAAGGCGCTGCGCGGTCTGTGCAACGAATTTGGGGTTTATCTGATTGCCGATGAGATTGCCGTGGGCTTTGGCCGCACCGGAACGCTGTTTGCCTTTGAGCAAGCCGGAGTCAGCCCCGATTTGATGACGCTTTCCAAGGGGCTGACGGGGGGCTTTTTGCCGCTGGCGCTCACGCTGGCGACCGACGCGGTGTATGACGCTTTTTACTGCGATTATCTGGAGGGCAAAAGCTTTTTGCACTCCCACAGCTACACCGCCAACCCCATCGCCTGCGCGGCGGCCAATGCGACCTTGGATCTGCTCGAAGACGGTACGATTCTGGAGCAAAATGCGCAAAAGGCGGCGCTGCTGGGCAAAGGACTTGAGCGGCTCGGCAGGCTTGAGCGCGTGACAAACCTGCGGCAGCGCGGCATGATTGCGGCCTTTGATCTGGCGGGATTCGAGCCGCAGGAGCGTATCGGCCTTCGGGTTTACCGCGAAGCGCTGAAAAAGGGATTTTTGCTTAGACCGCTGGGCAATACGGTCTATTTTATGCCCCCCTACGCGATCGATGCGGCCCAGATAGGCGCATTGATCGACGCAACGGAAGAGATTGTGGCGGGGCTTTAACCCTCCCGCCCCTTGATGATGTTTTTGGCATCCTCCATCACCTTGGTGATGTTGGTTTTGATCCATGCGCGGTCCATCCACTCCAGAGGCGTCACCGCAATGCCCTGAACCCGCAGCTCAAAGTGCAGGTGATCGCCCAGCGCAAGTCCGCTGACCCCTGTGGTTCCCAGAGCGGCTTTAGGCCCGATTTTCTGGCCTTCCTTCACATCCACGCGGGTGCTGTGGCCGTAAACGCTGTAAAGCCCCAGTCCGTGGTGGACGATGGGCATATTGCCGTAGATGCCGTTGTCCCCCACAAAGACCACCGTTCCGGGATTGGTGCTGTAAACGACCGCCTCTTTAACGCTGGCGAGATCGATGCCCAGATGGTAGGAGTGGCTGATGCGTTTTTTGTCGTAGTAAAAGTCGCGCCGATCGCCGAAGTGGGCCACCACCGCGCCGTTGGGCAGGGGTGCAAAGGGTTCGATGGCGAATTCCTTGACCCCTTCGTTAAGCACCCCTTGGGTGCGGGTGGCCACCAGCTCGTCGTTGGCGCGGCGGAGCACTTCGTTGACAAACAGAAACTTCTCTACGCCGCTTAAGCTCTTGTCCCGCCCCTGCGCGTCGAACTGATAGTGCAGATCGTCGATCTTGCCCTTGAGAAACATCTCCGAAAGGGTGATATTCGACTGGCGGTAGCGCACCTCTTTTAAAAACAGCGGCACGCGCACGCGGGTTTGGTTTCCCGCTTCGTCGGTGGCGAGCACGTGGGCCACAAAGTCCCGGTCGAGCAGATCGCGGGCGATCAGGGCCACATAGAAACCCTCCTTGTAAAACGGAGCCGCCTCGAAGGATGCGCCGTTTTTGGTGACGACATGCAGGGTTTTGAGGTGTTCGTCGTGGGCCTCAAAAACCACTGCCGCGCTGCCGCCGGGGGCGATGCCGTAGGAGTGGCCGATCAGGTTGACCGTGGGGTTGTGGCGATCGAGAATCAGGTCACTGACATGGAGCGTGCGGTTGCCTTGAAAAAAGCGCCAAAGACTCGTATCGGTCACTTCGATTTCCAGCTTGGCCGCCCCTTCGGGCAGGGTGCGCACCGGCGGGTGGCGAACGCCCAGCGTCAGGCTCTGGTTGCCTTCGGCGCTTCCTTCGATCAGTACGGTGCGGTTTTCGCCGATGGTCATCGTCACCCGGTAGGATTTTAGACCGATGTTATCGTTCAGCTCGATGGGCATGGGCTCGATCAGATTCCAGTAAAGGGGCTTGGCGAGCTTGACCGCCGGCGCTTCCCGCTCAAAGTGGGGGGAGAAGGTAACATACAAAACGGCGGCGGCTACGATGGCTAACGATAAATAGAGTTTAAATCGCTGTTTTTTTCGGGGGTTGTAGTGGTGTCTCATGGTGCCTTTTCTTCTAGGGTGTCTTTGGCGCGGGATTACTCCCAGCTTTCAATCCGGCAAACTGCCCGCTGGGCAAGGGGATCGAGTTTGCCCATGAAGGTTTTGGAAAGATGCCGCACTTCGCCGGGCAGGAGCGTGACCTTGATCCATTGGCGGTAGCGGCCCACCTCCCGATCGTCTGCCGAGTAGGCCGCGCAGGTAATCTCCACCTGTTTGACGGGTTTTTCGGAGTGGTTGAAGAGAAAAAACGAAGCGAGCAGCTGATCCTCATCGCCCCGGTACCACCGCTCAAAACTGGTTTCCAGCGCTCTGGGCGGCTGGCTGTCGTTGGCGTCGTCCCGGCCAAAACCCTTGGTTCCCTGTTTTAAGGAGAGCAGCAGCAAAAGCAAAAAAAGCAGCACAAAAAGCGCCGCGAGCGCTTCGCGTTTGTGTTGGCGCACTAGGGTTATGAGCGCGGGCAGGGGGTTTCTCATCGGTTGTCCAGGTCCCTAAATTGAATTCTCGATTCGTAGTGATAGGAGTTGATCACGTCCATCGCCGCGCCGTGCTCGTCTAAAAAGAGCTGGCTGCCGGTAATGTTCATCAGCTCAAGCCGCTCGAAAATGCTCGGCGCGCACTGCTTGTGAATCTGCACCTTGATCAGCGTGGCGTTTTCCGCGCCGTTTTCGGGTGCGCCCTCGTCGATCGCTTCGATAAAGGACTCCATATCGTCAAATCCCAGCGAGGCGTAATCGAGGGTGTCGTAAAGAAGCAGCCCCATTTGGCGCATCATGCGGCGGTTTTTTTTGCCCGGAAAGGGGATGGTTTGCAAAATGCCCGGCGTAAAGCCGTTGTCGAACTGATTTTCCTGCGCGGTCTTAAAGCGCAGATAATCCGCTTCGCTAAAGTCGTGGCCTGCGGCCTTGGCCCACCCCTGCGCCAAAGACCGGGTGTTTAGCGCCAGCACCGAAACGTAACCGTCGGGCCCCTCGCGCAGCGCCGAGCAGTCGCCGATGCCGTTAAAGGCGAAAAAGAGCGCCACATAGGGCGAATAGGTAAAGTCGATCACCGGCAGCGGCACGCCGCAGTGGCGGGCGTATTCGAGCCAATCGAGCCGTCCGGCCTTTTCGAAGGGAAAAATCCCGATTTTGGCCAGTGCAATCTCAAAGCGGCGAAGCAGGTCTTTGACCTGTTCGTCCGAATGGCTTCCGATCAGGCGGTGGAGCGTGGTGGAGAGTTTGTCGCCGGGGTTTTGCTGGCCGCGGAAGATAAAATCCTGATGGGAGAGGGCGAGGTTTTCCAAAAATTTCATCGCCTCTTTGGAGGTGTGGCACACTTTGGTCTGGATGCTCAAAACCTATCCCTGTTTATCCAGCAGCTTGGCAATGTTTTCCCGCAGTTTTTTGGTTTCGCTCATCAAATCCTGAGTGGCGGAGTCGCCGCTGTTTTGTTCGAGCAGATATAAAATCTCCTCCTCCTTGGCGGACATCTCCGACAGCTCGCGTTCCAGCAGCTCCAGCAGCTTTTTCATGGTTGCCAGTTCGCCCTGCAGTTCGTTACTCGCCACCTTTTTTCCCTCCGGGCAGTTTGGAGAGCCACCGCTGCACGTCCACGCCCGACTCCTCGAGCAGCGTCTTGATAATCCCGCCAAAGGGAATCAATAGCGCGATGACAACGGCGATAATGACGAAAGCGAGTGCGATGTTCATAAAGCGACTTTATCACACCCCCGTTTAAGACAGGCGCATCTTGTAATCTTCATAGCCGAACTCTTTGATCACCTCGGCTTTTCCATTGGCGCGGATAACACCGATCGCGGGCAGCGGCACGCCGTTAAAGGTGTTGTTTTTGACCATGGTGTAGTGGATCATATCTTCAAAAACAATCCGGTCGCCCGGCTGCAAAGGCGCATCAAAACTGTAATCGCCAATCACATCCCCCGCCAGACAGGTCGGCCCGCCCAGACGGTAGGTGTAGGGCTTTTCGCCCGGTTCACCCGCACCGGTCACAATCGGCCGGTAGGGCATTTCCAGCACATCGGGCATATGGGCCGCCGCCGAAGCGTCGAGAATGGCGATTTTCATGCCGTTTTCCACAATGTCGATCACCGTGCATTGCAGATAACCGGTTTTCCAGCCCACCGCTTCGCCTGGTTCCAGATAAACCTGAACGCCCCATTTATCCTGAAACTTTTTGAGCAGATCGATGAGTTTTTCCACATCGTAATCGGCGCGGGTAATATGATGGCCGCCGCCCATATTGACCCACTTCATTTGGGGGATAAACGCGCCGAAGTGTTTTTCAAAATGGGGCAGGGTGCGTTCGAGCGCGTCGCTGTTTTGTTCACAGTGGGTGTGAAAGTGCAGCCCTGTGACCCCTTCAAGGCAGTCGCCCCTGAACTGTTCGGGCACCACGCCCAGCCGCGAACCGACGATGCAGGGGTTGTAGATTTCCGGCGTCACTTCGCTGTAGCGGGGGTTGACGCGGATGCCGATTTCCAGTGCCGGATTGGCCGCTTTGGCCCGCGCTTTAAAGGCGTTCAGTTGAGTGAATGAGTTAAAGATCAGGTGGTTGCTGACCTTGGCCATCTCGTCGATGTCTTCGGCCTTGATCGCCGGGCAGAAGGTGTGCACCTCTTTGTTCATCGTTTCGCGGGCCAGTTTGGCTTCGTGCAGGCCGCTGGCCGCCGCGCCGTGCAGGTAGCGGCCGATCAGAGGGAAACTTTCCCACAGCGCGTAGCCCTTGAGCGCCACCAGAATTTTGGCCCCCGACTCGCGCTGGACGCGTTCCATCAGCTCCATGTTTTTGATCAGTTTGGCCTCTTCGAGCACATAGGCGGGGCTGGGGATCATAACCGTTTTTCCTCGATCAGTTCAAAATGGCCGGTATCGGCGTTGTAGTTGTACACCTCTCCGGTTTCGATAATGTAATGCCAGCCGAGCAGTTTGAGTTTGCCCGCTTCGACCTTTTCGCGGATATAGGGAAAGGTCATCAGGTGGTCCAGCTGCAAAATGACGTTGAGCCGTTCGGCCATCCACTCCTTTTCGTGAATATCCAGATTGGCGTATTCGGGTTTGGCCAGCTCTTCGCGCACCGGCTGGGCCAGTTCCATCCAGCGGCGCACGTGGGGGATGTGTTTTTGGGTTTCGGGCGGCACCAGAAGCGAACAGCAGCCGCCGCAATTGGAGTGGCCGCACACCAGAATATGCTGCACGCCCAGCACCTGCACCGCGTATTCGATGGCGCTGGTGGTGGCCAAAAACTCCTGACTTTCGCGGTAGGGCGGCACCAGATTGGCCACGTTGCGGATCATAAACAGTTCGCCCGGCTGGCTGTTTAAGAGCAGGTTGGGCACCAGCCGCGAATCGGAGCAGCCGATAAAAAGCGTGTGGGGCCGCTGGCAGCGTCCCAAGTCCTCAAAAATCGTCTTGTGCGTCTCGTAGCCCTCGCGCTGGAACTCGATGACGCCCTCAAAAAGCTTTTTCATGGGCCCCTTTCCGGTGAAGTACGCGAATTATAGTTTTGCTATGCTTTGCGCCATGAGGCTCTCTTACCGCAACCGCTTTATTCTGTTGTTTGTCGCCTTTGGCGCGATCGTGGTCAGCAGCTCTTTGCTGGCCTATTATCTGATTGAAAGCCGCAATATCCGCGAGGCGTTTTTCCGGGACGCCAGCGCGGTGGTGAGCGAAAAACACGATCGGCTCGAACGGTTCTTTTGGCAGCTGTCCCAAACGGCGGTGATTTTGGGCGAGTCCGATCGCATCGGCGGATTTTTGCGCGGCGGGGGCGATGCGGCCTTGGCGCAGGAGACTCTTAAAACCGTGGCGCTGGTCAACCCCGAACTGCTCGAAATTGCCGTGCGCAGCGCGCGATCGGGGCAGCTTAAAGTGTGGCGCAGCGCGCCGGGCGCGCCCGTAAACGCCGCCCTTGAGCCCGCCGCGCAAACCCGGCTTTTGGGCGCCGAACCGGTGCGGGTGGTGCAGCAGGGCGATCGATCGCTGATTGTCAGCGCCTTTGAGCTGCCCGTGGGGGAGGGCGGTGCGTCGCTGTCGCTTCAGCTCCTGATCGATTCGCTGGATCAACTCCCCTACGGCGATGTGCATCTGGCCGACGAAACGGGACGGCTGCTGATTTACAACAGCGCACCCGTAACGGACGGCAAAGCCCCCGCGCTGCAAACGCTCTATCCCAAGGAGGCCGAAGATATGCTTTTTTCCGATATTTTTATCGGCAAAAGCATGTACGCCCGCCGCGTGGCGATGGGGGAGGATCGCGGGTTGTATATAATTTTGCAGATGCGCGAAGCGTTGATCGAATAAAAAAAGCGGCAGCTGTGGCTTTTGATGGCGGCGCTGATTGTGCCCGTGGTGCTGCTTTCCATTCCGCTGGCGCACCTCTTT
>JBFWML010000042.1:0-18887 GCA_050251635.1 Campylobacterales bacterium
GCTGCTGAAACCTGCCGCATTGAAAGCGCCATTCGTGTAGCCATCGATGGTAATGCTGGAAGATGTGCCATCCTCTTGTGTAACGGTGATGGTCATGTCGTTACCCGCACCCCGGACAATTGCACGGCCCCTAATCGCAGTAATGCCCGAACGTGTTGCTGAGATCCCCGCCTTCTCGTTGGCTATTAGCGCGTCATCCTGAACTCCCCCGAATCTCGGAAGCGCGATAGCCGCCAAAATCCCCAAAATCACAATCACGAAGATCAGCTCGATCATCGTAAAGCCTGAACGTCCCATGAAACCCCCTTTTTTTGTTCTCCGGTTGACATTGTATTATGAAAGACTTTTTACAAACTTTAGTACTGGTAAAAATCGCGATACCATGCCACAAAATTGGCGATTCCCTGCTTAACCGGCGTGGCGGGTTTGTAGCCCAGATCGGTTTCCAGATCGGCCACATCGGCCCAGGTGGCCGGCACGTCGCCCATCTGCAACGGCAGCAGGTTTTTGACCGCTTTTTTGCCGATGGCCTCTTCGATCGCTTCAATAAAGGTCATCAGTTCGACGGGACTGGAGTTTCCGATATTGTAAACGCGGTAGGGTGCCTTCGAGGTACCGGGGTCGGGATGCGCGCCGCTCCAGCTGGCGTTCGGTTTGGCGGGGTTGTCGATGACCCGCACCACCCCTTCGACAATATCATCCACATAGGTAAAGTCGCGCTTCATTTTACCGTGGTTATACACGTCGATCGGCTTGCCCTCCAAAATGGCCTTGGTGAAAATAAAAAGCGCCATGTCGGGCCGTCCCCACGGGCCGTAAACGGTGAAAAAGCGCAGCCCCGTTGTGGGAATGCCGTACAGATGGCTGTAGGTGTGGGCCATTAATTCGTTGGACTTTTTGCTGGCGGCGTAGAGACTGATGGGGTGATCGACATTGTGGTGGATACTAAAGGGCATCGTTTCATTCAGGCCGTACACTGACGAGCTGGAGGCATAGGCCAGATGTTCGACCGGATAATGGCGGCAGGCTTCAAGAATATTGAGCGTGCCGATAATGTTGGCGTGCATATAGGCGTGCGGGTGGGTCAGGCTGTAACGAACCCCCGCCTGCGCCGCCAGATGACAGACGCGATCGAACTTCTCTTCTTGAAAAAGCTTGTTGATGGCGTTTTGATCGGCTAGATCGAGTTTGATAAAACGGTAGTTGGGGTAACGGCTGCTTTGAATCAGCCTGCCCTCCTCCACGCTCGCCGGATCGATGCCGCTGAGTTTCAGGCGGCCGTGTTTAACCCGCACGTCGTAGTAGTCGTTGATATTATCGAGTCCAACAACCTCATCGCCCCGCTCAAGGAGTTTGAGCGCGGTGTGAAAACCGATAAACCCCGCCGTTCCTGTGACCAGAACCTTCACGAAGCAACCCCGATCTGATGGTACTCAATGCCCAGTTTTGCCAATTGTGTCGCACTGTACTGGTTGCGTCCGTCAACAATGACAGGGGTTTTGAGCCGCTTTTTGATCTCTTCGAAATCGGGACTTCTAAACTCTTTCCACTCGGTCACCAGCACCAGCGCGTCGGCGTCTTTGATCGCGCCGTATTTGCTTTCGGTGTAGACAACGGGGACACCCTTAAGATAGATGCGCTCCGCTTCGTGCATCGCTTTGGGGTCATAGGCTTTAACGCTCGCGCCGCGCTTGATCAGCGCATGAATGAGCGTAATGCTGGGCGCTTCGCGCATATCATCCGTCTCGGGTTTGAAGCTTAAGCCCCAGATGCCGAAGGTTTTGCCCGCGAGATTTTCGCCGAAACGGGCGACGATTTTGGCTTCGAGCACCTTTTTTTGATGCTGATTAACGCTTTCGACCGCTTTGATAATACGCGGCTCGACCCCGGCGTCCAACGCGATTTTTTCCAGCGCTTTAACGTCCTTGGGGAAACAACTGCCGCCGTAACCGCAACCGGGGTAGATAAAGCTGTAGCCGATGCGCTTATCCGAACCGATGCCGACGCGCACTTTGTTTACGTCCGCGCCGACCTTTTCGCAGATGGCGGCCATTTCGTTCATAAAACTGATCTTCGTCGCCAGCATGGCGTTGGCGGCGTATTTGGTCATCTCGGCGCTGCGCACGTCCATGCCGATAAACCGGTCGTGGTTGTGGGTGAAGGGGGCGTAAAGCGTTTTCATCGTCTCCATCGCACCGGCATCATCACTGCCGATCACGACGCGATCGGGCTTCATAAAGTCCTCGATCGCCGCGCCCTCTTTGAGAAATTCGGGGTTGGAAACGACGTGGAATTCGATGGTTTCGCCGCGTTTTTTCAGCTCTTCGGCAATCGCCGCGCTGACTTTGTCCGCCGTACCCACCGGAACGGTCGATTTATCCACAATCACCAGCGGATGCACCATCTTCTGCCCGATCGCTCTAGCCACGGCGATCACATATTGCAGATCGGCGCTGCCGTCTTCGCCCTGCGGGGTACCCACGGCGATAAAAACAATGTCGCTTTTTTTGAGCGCCTCGGCGGTGTCGGTGGTGAAGGCCAAAGTGCCGCGCGCGACGTTTTCTTTGACCATCGTGTCCAGTCCCGGTTCGTAGATGGGAATAATGCCCTGTTTGAGCCGTTCGATTTTGTTTTGGTCAATATCCACGCACACCACATCGTTGCCCATTTCGGCAAAACAGGTGCCGGTCACCAGCCCTACATATCCGGTGCCGATCATCGCTAGTCTCATGGTTGTCCTTTAATTATCTGCGGCATTTTAACGCCATAAAGCTGCAATCAGGCTGTCACCGCGCCCAGCTCGCGGGCCGCCTCGCGCAGGCTTTCGCCCGCCTGAAGCCGCGTGTCGATGACCACATCCTGCAATTTGGCGCGAATCACCAGACTCACCGGATGGCGGCCGGGGTGTTTGCGGATCAGGTCAACCAGCCGTTCCAGCACCGTTTCATCCGCGCCCAATTCCAACGACAGCGTAATGGCGGGAGCGGGTTTTTCCGGCAGGGCGGGCGGCGCTTCGGCCAGCTTCTTTTTGACCTTCTCTTTTTTGGCGTCTTCAAGACTCAAAACCCGCCGCACGGTCATGCGGGTGAACTGTTCGTCTTTGCTGATTTCGGCTTTAAAGGCGATGGGCCGCTCTTTGTCCATGTTTTCCAGCTCGGCCAGTTGCCGCTCAAAGAGCATCACCTCCAGCGTTCCCATCAGGTCGATCACCGTGACGATGCCGATCTTGTTGCCCTTTTTGGAGAACTTCTCCTTGATCTCCTCGACCTTGCCGATAAACAAAACCTCCGAGCCGTCGCCCAGATCGTCAAGATCGCTCGAAAGCGTGTAGTTCACCACATCCAGCTCTTCGCGGAAGCTATCGAGCGGATGGCCCGAAACGTACAGGCCCAGCGACTCCTTTTCAAACGCCAGCCGTTCTTTGAGCGCCAATTCCGGCGCATTGGCGATCTCCAGCCGGATGCTGACCATCTCTTCGGCGTCGTCACCAAAAAGCCCGCTGGCCGCTTCTTTTCGAATCTGCGTGGCGTTCTGGGCCGCCTGCACGATCTGCTCGATCCCGCCCATCAGCGCGCGGCGGGTATAGCCGAAGTCATCGAGCGCCCCGGCTTTGATCAGCGATTCGAGCACCTTTTTATTGACCTTCTGGGTATCGATACGGGCCAGAAAATCGGGCAGATCGTCAAAGGGGCGCTCCTTGCGGGCGTTGATAATCGTTCTAAGCGCAGCCTCCCCCGCACCCTTGATCGCCCCCAAACCGAAGAGAATTTCGGGCTTGTCCTCCACATAACGGGGCTCGAATTTAACCTCGGAGCGGTTGACGTGGGGCGGCAAAAAGGGAATGCCCATCCGTTTAATTTCGTTGATATACACGACGACTTTGTCGGTGTTATCGGCGTCGTAGGTGAGCAGTGCGGACATAAATTCGGCGGGATAGTAGGTTTTGAGCCACGCGGTCTGATAGGTGATCATCGCGTAGGCCGCGGAGTGGGATTTGTTAAAACCGTAGCCCGCGAACTTTTCGATCAGGTCAAACAGCTCCACCGCTTTTTGTTTGTCGAACCCCTGTTTGGCGGCCCCTTCGGCAAACTCGGCGCGGACCTTGTCCATCTCCTCTTTTTTCTTTTTACCCATCGCGCGGCGCACCAGGTCCGCCCCGCCCAGACTAAAGCCGCCAATCCTCTGCACGATCTGCATCACCTGTTCCTGATACACGATAACGCCGTAGGTTGCCGCCAGAATCGGCTCAAGCTCAGGGAACATATAGACGATCGCTTCGCGGCCGTGTTTGCGGTTAACGAAGTCGTCCACCATGCCCGACTCCATCGGGCCGGGGCGGTAGAGCGCCAGCACGGCGATCAGGTCTTCGAAGGTGCTGGGCTTCATTTTGGCATTGAGCTGCTGCATTCCCGAAGATTCGATCTGAAACAGGCCCAGCGTATGGCCGGATTGCACGGTTTTAAACACCTCCGGGTCATCCATGCCCATGGCGGCAAAATCAATGGTTTTTTGGTGGTTTTTTTCGACCAGATCCAGCGCGTTTTTGATGACCGTCAGGGTTTTAAGCCCCAAGAAGTCGAACTTGATCAGATCGACATCTTCCAAAAAGCGCCCGTCGTACTGCGTTACCACGTCCTGCGTGCCCGAGGGGCGGTAAAGGGGCGTTTTGTGCCACAAGGGATCGTTGCTGATCACCACCCCCGCCGCGTGGGTTCCGGCGTTGCGCTTGAGCCCTTCAAGCTGCACAGCAAAATCCCACACCTTTTTAGCGGTGGGGTCGGTTTCGACCAGTTCGCGGATTTTGGGCTCTTTCTCCCAAGCGGCCTTTAGGGTAATGCCCAGCTCTTCGGGAATCAGTTTGGCCATCTTGTCCGCTTCGGAGTAGGCCACCCCCATCACGCGGGCCACATCGCGCAGCACACCTTTGGCCAGCAAGGAGCCGAAGGTGATGACCTGCGCCACGTTTTCGCGGCCGTATTTGCCCACCACATAGTCGATAATCTCGCCGCGGCGATCCTGACAGAAGTCCATATCGATATCGGGCATCGAGACGCGCTCGGGGTTCAAAAACCGTTCGAAAAGCAGACCGTATTTGATGGGGTCGATATTGGTAATCTCCAGCGCAAAGGCCACCAAACTGCCCGCGGCGCTGCCCCGGCCGGGGCCGACGGGAATCCCCTGCGCCTTGGCTTCGCGCACAAAGTCCCAGACGATCAGCATATAACCGGGAAACTTCATCCGGTTGATAATATCGATCTCTAATTCCAGCCGTTCCCGGTAGGCGTCGTGTTCGCTTTCGGGAATATATTTGAGCCGATCGGGCAGTTTCCGGCGGCACAGGTGGCTAAAGAGCACCTTGTCGTTTTCCAGCGAACTTTCCCCCGGTTCGGGCAGTTCAATCCCTTCGTTGGCGGCGATCTCGTGGGCGAATTTGAAGTTCGGCGGCGTGGGGTTGCCCAGCTTCAGCTCCCAGCCGCTGCACTTGTTCGCGATCTCGACGGTGTTATCCAGCGCCTCGGGAATATCGGCGAAGAGATCGTGCATCTCCTCGGGGGTTTTGAGAAAAAACTCCTTGACGGAGTGTTTGAGCCGTTTGGGGTCGTCGAGCTGGTTGCCGGTGGAGATGCACATAAACGCCTCCTGCGCGTCGGCATTGGCGCGGGCAATATAGTGGGTGTCGTTGGTGGCGATGAGCTTGATCTCCAGCTCTTTGGCCAGCTTGATTACAAGCGGATCGATTAGCCGCTGCTCCTCAATGCCGTGGCGCATAATCTCCATATAAAAATCGTCGCCAAAAAGCGCTTTATACCACTGTGCCGCCCTTTTGGCCGCATCGTACCCTTTGGCGCCAAGCTGCCGCTTTTTTTCGGTGAAGGTATTGAGGTGCCAGTTGATCTCCCCCTGCAAACAAGCGCTGGTGCAGATGAGCCCCTCTTTATATTGCTCAAGCGCTTTTTTGTTGATGCGGGGGTAGTAATAAAAACCTTCGAGGTAACTGAGCGAACTCAGCCGCATCAGGTTTTTGTAGCCGGTTTCGTTTTTGGCAAAAAGGCAGAGATGGAAACGCTGTTTGGTCGATTTATCGCCCAGTTCGTCGCTGTCGTGCAGGTAGGCCTCCAGCCCGATAATGGGCTGAACGCCTTTGCTTTTCATGGTTTTATAAAAGTCGATTGCGCCAAAAAGGTTGCCGTGATCGCTCACCGCCACGCTCTGCATCCCCCGCGTCTTCACCGCCTCGGCCAACTCTTTGATCTTGTTGGCCCCGTCGAGCAGCGAATACTCGGTGTGCAGGTGCAGGTGAACGAAAGACATTAAACGAGCAGGCTTCTTGCCACGTCCGCCACGTGATCGGGCGTAAAGCCGAAGTGTTCGAAAAGCTGATTCGCCGGAGCGCTGGCGCCGAAACTCTCCATGCCGATCACCGCGTCGGAAAAGCGGAACCACTCGATCGCGGAAGCCGCTTCGATCGCTAACACGATCGTTTCGGGATTGACGATCGTATCGATGTAGTCGTCCTCCTGCTCGATAAAGAGGTCATAGCAGGGGATGCTGGCGACGTTGACGCCGATGCCGTCCTTTTCCAGCAGTTTTTTCGCTTCCAAAGCCAGCGCCACTTCGCTGCCGGTGGCAATCAGGGTCAGTTGGGGCTTTTTGGCGACCTCAAGCAGATAGCCACCCCTGGAGATGTCGCCCTTCACGCGGCTGCGATCGAGCACCGGCAGGTTCTGACGGGTCAAGACAAAACCGGCGGGGGCTTCCAGTTTAAGCGCCGTTTTCCAGCACTCGATATTTTCGATGCCATCCGCCGGACGGAAGACATAAAAACCGGGCAACGCGCGGTAGGCGGTGAGGTGTTCGATGGGCTGGTGGGTCGCGCCGTCTTCACCCACGCCGATGGAGTCGTGCGTCCAGATAAAGTAGTTTTTTGCCTTCATCAAAGCCGCCGTGCGCACCGCCGGTTTTTGGTAGTCGCTGAACACAAAAAAGGTCGCGTTAAAGGGGATAAACGGCCCGTACAGGGCGATCGCGTTGCTCATGGCGGCCATCGCGTGCTCGCGGATGCCGAAGTGAATGTTGCGGCCGCCGGGGGCGACGCCCAAGCCTTTAAGTTCGGTTTTGTTGGAGCTGGCCAAGTCGGCGCTGCCGCCGAAGAAACCCGGCAACGCCTTGGCCAGTGCGTTGAGAATCGCGTGGTTGGTGTCGCGGGTGGCCCGTGCGTCGGGGCCGAAATCGGGCCATTCGATCGCTTTGAAATCGGGGTTTTGCAGTTTGTTTAAGAGCGCGTTTTGTTCGGCGAAGGGGGCTTCGCTGATCAGTTTGTTCCACTGCCGCTCGGCCAGATCGCCCTTTTCGACCGCGCTGCCAAACCACTGTTTGACCTCTGCGGGCACATAAAAACTCTCCGCGGGCCAGCCGGCTTTGGTTTTGGAGGCAGCCAGTTCGTCGCTGCCCAGCGGCGCGCCGTGGGTTTTGTGACTGCCCTCCATGGTGGCGGCCCCTTTGCCGATCAGGGTGCGGGCGATAATGAGCATCGGTTTGGACTGGGTTTTGGCCGCTTCGAAGGCGGCGTTGATCTCGTTAAAATCGTGGCCGTCGATACTGATCACCTGCCAGCCCTGCGCATGAAAGCGGGCCGCAACATCTTCGGTGAAACTCAAATCGCAGGTGCCGTCGATGGTGATGTTGTTGCTGTCGTAAATAACCACCAGATTGTCCAGCCCCATATGGCCCGCCAGCGAGCAGGCTTCGTAGCCGATCCCCTCCATCATGTCGCCGTCGCCGCAGAAGCACCACACTTTGTGGTCGATGATTTTGGCGTTGGGGGTGTTGAGTAGTTTGGCGGCGTGTTTGGCGGCCAGCGCAAAACCGGCGGCGTTGGCCAGACCCTGACCCAAAGGCCCGGTGGTCACTTCCACGCCGGGAGTGTGGGTGCATTCGGGGTGGCCGGGGGTTTTGGAATCGAACTGCCGAAACTGTTTGAGATCGTCGATGGCAATATCGTAACCCCACAGGTGCAACAGGCTGTAAATGAGCGCGCTGCCGTGGCCGCCGGAAAAAACAACGCGGTCGCGGTTAAGCCACTTGGGGTTTTTGGGGTTGTGTTTGTGGTGAAAGTGAAAAACCGAAGCGATATCGGCCAGACCCATCGGCATTCCGGGGTGGCCGGAGTTGGCCTTTTGAACCATATCGGCGGCCAGAAAACGGACGGTATCGGACATTTTTTTAAGGATGACGGGATCGAGTTGCATAAGGGCGGACTTTCGGGGGATTTTAGGCGGAATTTTAACAGAAGGCGGCAAAAATTTTTGACGGGATTTTAATTAGAGCCCTTTTTTCTTAAAGACGACAAACAACGTCATGGCAACCACCTGAATCTCCAGCCAAAGACTCCAATGTTTGATGTAATAGAGGTCATACATCAGCTTTTGTCTAGCATCCTTCACCCCATCACCATAGGGGTAATTGACCTGCGCCCAACCGGTGATGCCGGGACGCACGAGGTGACGCTCATTGTAATAGGGAATCTCTTTTTCATACTCCTCAACCAGAATCGACCACTCGGTTCTCGGGCCGATCAATGACATTTCACCCTTGAGCACATTGATAATCTGCGGCAGTTCGTCGATACGGAGCTTTCGCATCGTTTTGCCCCAGGGAAAAATACGGCTGTCCTGCTTACGGGTATAGGGGTCGAAGTGGGCTTCGCAATGCATGGAGCGGAACTTGTAGCACTTGAAGGGTTTGCCGTTGAGTCCGATGCGCTCCTGGATAAAAAAAACCGGACCGGGGGACTCTTTTTTGATTCGCAAAGCCGCATAAGCCCAAACCGGGGCCGTCAATACGGCTAAGCACAAGACGCCCAGCAGATCGACAGCCCGTTTGGTAAGGCGAACCGCCCACGGGAAGTGGCGCACATCCTCTAAAAAATCCAGCTGTTCATTCTCCAGCGGTACGAAGCACTTCTTTAAAAACCGCTCACTAAAGTGAGAAAAAGAGTAGAAGCGGATTCCGCGAAGATCGAGCTTGGTGAGATACTGCGTCAACGCATTGGTGGGTTTGCGTTCTAGATTAATCACGATGCTTTGCGGGTTTCTTGCCAGCGCCTTTTCCAGCCTGGCGATGATGGCATCATCTTGCAAATCACGGGTTTTAATCACGCTTAAACGTTTCGTCCGCCGGCGGACGATGCGCTTTTCAAAACCCGCCAATGCAAACCGCTCACCCAAAATAATCACGCCGTTTTCCTGTACTCCGGTTCCTGAAAAGAAGCCTTTAGCTTCGTTATCCTAGCCGATCGTTGCTGTTGTTAACTTCTTGGATCAACAATCGATTGATTGGAGTCGATAACATTGAGCGTGTAATCCGCCGTCACTCCGCCCGTATCGGGAAAAACCCCGTAGTAAAGCCCGGCAAGCTCCTGATGGTAGAGATAAAACACCCGGTTACGGTAGCTCGAGCAGTAGCCGATACTTCCCAGATTTGCCAGAGTTACAGGATGCACCAGGTTGATTACGTCGGGCATGCCGCAGGCATTTAATGCCGCGCCTGCGATCGGCTGATAGGTCAGAACCGTGGTGTTGCTGTCAATCAAATCGCCGTCCGCCCAAAGCTGCACGCCGCCGTCGGTGGGCAGGTTGTTGTTGTCCAGCACCGAATAGGTCGACTGTCCGTCATAACTAAAACCGATCGGCGTCGCATTGGTTTCATTACCATCCAAAGCACCGTTAACCGAAATCAGGTGCGTTCCCTTATAAACCGGCGCGTAAAAAATGCGGCGCGTATCGGATTGAAGCTTGTTTTCCCCTTCGCCAAGCAGACGCAAATCATAATAGGGGTGTGTCGGCGTGCCGTAAACAATGGTGTATTGGTCGAGCAGATTGAAGCGGTTTACGCCGCTGTTAATGCTCCCCTCCCAAATCAGATAGTTCCCCCCGGCATCGGAAAGGTTTCCGTCATAGAGCGCAATCCGCTTGGATCCGGGTGCTTCAATGGCCAAGCCTCCACGATAACCGCCGTCTCCGGTTGAGTCGAAGGCGAACGTCGGCGCATCGGGCTTGATGTTGTCAAAATGCAGCGTTTCATAGGTCGATCGGCTTCCGCGGCCGTCAGCCACATATAAGCCCATGCCCAATTTAGGCATTGCGCTTGAGCGTTCGGCAAGCGCGGGCGTATCATGACTGCTGAGCGTTGCCAGATAGTTAAAGCTTCCGCCGTTTTTCACCAGAGGCACAACCCGGCCGTCCACATGCAGCTGAACGTTCTCGGGCATTTCGCCCGCGGCGACACCCAGCCCTTCCAGGCCATAGGCGGTGATATCGACGGTTAGATCGATATGGTTGGTCGTAGGGGCAAGGGCATTGGAACCCTCGGCATCAAAGAGGTTGGCATAGTGCCGAGTGACGGTACCCGAAAGGGTTTTGCTGGAAGCGCCCACATTTTCCGTTGCGCCGGAAGAACGCATATAGACCCAGTAGCCCCGCTCCTTATGGAGCTTAAACAGGCTAAACCGGCTGCTGGAGGTTTTCCACTGATAGGCCGGAATGGTCAAATCCGCCTGACGCCAAAGAATCGTTTTGTCCTCGCGGGTGACGCCACCGACAATCATCTCACCGCTAGAGGTTCCGCCTGCAGCCTTGCGAAGCGCATAAAGCGGCCCATAGAGCGGAAAGTCGGGGGACCACTGGGCTGCAAAGGTCATGTCGTTCGTCATGACCGCAGGCCGGTAGGGGGTTCCCATATCGTCCACGGCCACAGAGGCCAGCGCGAGCGGCGAATAGACCTCATCGACCGCGCCAAGAAGGGTCAGGTTGCTTTCGTTCCCCAAAGGCAGATCGGTAAACTGCGTCCGCTTACCCCGCTCCTTGAGATCGAAGTCCCGCTTCTCGATGGAGGTGAGCACAATTCGCTTCTGGGTTGCGTTGACCTCGTGGGCCAGCACCCGGGTCGAGGTGACATAGGTATTGATATTGCTCACCGTGTCGGCCATTGTCGCGCCATAGGTAATGGCCGCCTGTGCCACTCCCTGAACCAGAAAGCTCTCTCCGCTGTAGCTGTCGTTATAGTCAAACAGCCGCATATGGGTGTTGTCACGCATATAAAACCGCTTGGAAGCCGCCACGAAAACGGTTTCGTTGATTCCGTCAAAATCGGTATCGATCGCCACGGCTTTGCGGCTTACGCCGTCACCGACCGCAGAAATAGCGCTGCTAAAGGCGCTATAGGCATCCGCGTAACCGGATGCGGCCGAAAGATCGATGCTGAGCGTACCGCTGCCGCCGGGTACGGCCATCTGTACCGACACCCGTTTAGTTGCGGGCGCTCCGGCCGCAAAAAGACCCTCGTTCAGCCGGAAGGCCAGCAGATATTCATCCATCCGGGTGATTTTGAAGTTCACCGATCCGCTGGAAACGACTGCGCTAGTACCGTCAAAGAGCGCCTGTCCGGCCGCCGAAACAAGCCCGGGCACGGCAATTTCAAAATCTTCATCGCCGACAATCACAACCCCGTCAACCGTACCGTTGTTGGCCGGATAGGCACGGATTTTCCAGCCGGTTTGCCCGCTCTGATTATTGGCAAATGCGGCGCTGTTGAGCTCTCTGGCCACAATCGCCGCGCTCTTGCCCTGCCCCGAAGTGTTCAGCTCAATCACGTCCCGGTTAAAGTTGTCACGCACAATCAAATGATCGGTATCAAACTGCGTTTCGCTCACAAAAACGGCGCTGGGCGTGTGGCGCAGATTGGAATCGTCAAAGCTCAACAGATTCCACCGGTTTTGAACAAAACTGCCCGTTTTATAGGTGGCTTCGCTTAGCCCGCCCTTGCCCAAAATCAGCCCCGCTTCATCGCCGGTTGCGGGCGCATCGATACGAACCCAATAGGCCTTGCCCGCCTGAAATTCGTTGAAATCGTTAAAGCTTTCGGCGTTGCGCGAGGCATAAACCGCCCACACCTGATTGGCCGAACTCCAATGATAGGCTGTGACATTGGCTTCCCCAAGCTTCTGGCGGCCGCCCGTAACGACCCCTTCGCTCACACAGTAGAGCGTTTCACAATCGACGTTGATCAGGTCAAGGGCAGTCAGGTTGTTGTCGCTCAGATTGGTGTCGATGAGATCGGCAATCTTCTTCACCGTCGTCGCATCACTCTTGAGCGGCTTGAGCACGGCGGGGGAATCGCTGGTAAAGCGCGGATCGAACACCCCCTCCATCACCAGCGAGCTATCGAACTTGATGTAAAAGGTTTGATCTTTGTAGTCGGACTGAAAGCGGATCTCCACATCGGCGCGACGGCCTTCGCCTTGGCTGGAGACAAACATGGTCAACATGGGATAGTCGGTATCTTTGACGGTCTGTTCGTAGTTAATAATCACCTCTGAAACGCCCGAATCGTTACCGGGCGTCAGACGCAAACCCAGAGTTGAATAGGTTTCGTCGCCTACGTTGGGCGTAGTGTGGTTGTTTTTGGTTGTGGCGTCCACATAGTCCCAGGTAAAAGCGTAAGCCGAATCGGGGGTTTCGCGAATCTGAACCCACGCGCCGCCGCTTTCAAAGCTTTGGGGCAGGGGCATCCGGTGGTGAAACCCGTTGATGCCCACCAAATGCCACACGCCCGATTGCAGGGGAAGCTGGTAGGTGTTTTGCGCCAAGAGCGACGACAGCAGAATAAAAACGGTCAAAATGAGTGCGCGCATGGAAAATCCCTTAGGATGGGCTTTTTCCATCTTGAGCAACAACCGTTCCCAATTTCAATCAAATCCCCAACAACAAGGCGGGTTAAAGGGGTGCAACCTCCAGCACCTCTGCCAGTGCGCGGTAATGGGCGTCGATCGCCTCAAAACGCGCACCAGAGCTTAGTTCGCCCACCGCAACCGCGCGCCCCTCAATAAGCAGTTGGGCGGTTTTTTGGGGGAGTCGTTTTGCGGGGTCGGCCGCCGCGAAACGCTCTTGCAGATGGGTTAGCTCCGTCAGTTTCCGCCGGTAGTGAAAATCCGCCGTCTGGCGAAGGCGATCGTGCAGCTGCGCAATCTCCGCTTCGTGGCGTTTAAACCGGGCCGCCAGCGAAAAGTGGGCGAAACTTTCGCGTAGGTGGTTTAAGAGCGCGGTTTTTTGAGCGATCAGTAGCATCAAACGGCGATCGATCTGATCGCGCAGGTCGTCCACGCGCATCCGCTCTTCGTTAACGTCGGGCAGCAGCAGTTCGATGGCCGCCGAAGGGGTCGGGGCGCGCACGTCGGCGACAAAATCGGTGATGACGGTGTCGATCTCGTGGCCCACGGCGGAAACGCAGGGTGTTCGCAGCTCATACACCGCCTTGGCTACCGCCTCGCTGTTAAAGCCCCACAGATCCTCCATGCTCCCGCCGCCGCGAGCCAAGACGATCGCGTCAACCCCCAGCGTATCGGCGTAGCGAAGCCCTTTAACAAGACTTTCGGGCGCGCCCTCCCCCTGCACCAGCACGTTAATGCAGATCAGTTTGGTCAGGTGCCAGCGCCGCGCGGCGACGTTGCGCATATCCTGCAAGGCCGCGCCGGTGGCGGAGGTGACCAGCGCCACGGATTGGGGGTATTTGGGCAGCGGTTTTTTGTGTTCGGGATCAAACCAGCCCAGCGCGGAGAGCTTTTTTTTGAGCTGCTCATAGGCCAGCGCCAAAGCCCCCGCCCCCGCCGGTTCGACGCTAAAGCAGTTGATCTGGTATTTGCCCTGCGGCGCGAACACCGTCACCGCGCCCTCCAAAACGACCTTTAGGCCCGTTTCCAGACGGAATTTGAGTTTCGTCGCATTGCCGCGAAACAACACGCAATCGACGGTGGCGTTTTCGTCCTTGAGGGAAAAATAGACATGGCCGGAGGTGTGGTAGGTGACGCGGCCGATTTCGCCCGTGACGCGCACATGGGCGAAGGTGTTTTCCAAAAGCGCCTTGATCTGAAGGTTGAGATCGCTGACGCTAATGGGGGTCATAACGGTTTGCGCGCGATAAAGCGGGTGGAGATTTTGAAGGTTTCGTCGTGAATCTGCACGATCTCAAACCCCGCGTTTTGCAGTTTTTCTTTCATCTGCTCCACCGTCAAAAACGCCTCGATCGATTCGGGCAGGTAGGTATAGGCCCGTTTGTCTTTAGAAACCAGCCGCCCGATCGAAGGGAGGATTTTTTTCATATACAGAAGCATCGCACGGTCGATCAGGCTCTTTTTCTCGTGGCTCATAAATTCGAGAATCATCAACAGTCCGCCCGGTTTAAGCACCCGGAAAAACTCTCTTAACGCTTCATCGAGCGCAACGACATTGCGGATCCCGTAACTGATGCTGACAATATCCGCTTCGCCGTCTTGAACCGGAAGCGCCGTCGCCTGCCCTTCGAGAAACTCCGCCCCCGCCACCTTCTGGCGGGCGATGTCGAGCATTCCCACCGCCGGATCAACGCCGATCTCGCGGTCGATGCCGTAGCCCGTGCGCCCCGCCGCCTGCCGCCAAAAGAGGATCAGATCCCCCGTCCCCGTCGCTACATCCACTAAGAGGCGCGGCGCTTTGCCGTAAAACCGCAAAGCCGCTTCGCACCCTTTTTTGCGCCAGCGCCGGTCAATACCGAGGCTGAGAATCCGGTTGAGGCGGTCATAGGTGGGGGAGATGGCGTTAAACATCTCGATAATCTCTTTTTGTTTGTCCATCATGCGGCCCTTTAGCGGAGTTTTTTTAGTCGGGTTTTGCCGAGTTTAACGAGTTTTGACGCGGGTTTTTCGCCGAGTCCCTGCGGCGTCAACACCCACAGATCGGCTTTGGCTTTCGCCCAGGTTTCGTCAAAGGCCTGACCAGTCGGATTGGCGCTGGTCGTATAACTCCAGCCGATGCGCTCGAAAAAGCGGGCGTGGCCGCCGCGAATGACGCGGCAGGATTCGCCGTTTTTAAACACAAAGGTCGTTTTCTTCATCCGGCGCACCCGGTTTTTATGACCTTGGGGCACGCGAGCAAAGGTTTTTAGCGTTTTGAGATCGCCCACGGCACGAATCAGCGGCTGATTTTCGCGCCGCCCCTTAACGCCGTTGAGCCGCTTCCCGTCACGGGAAAGCAGCCCGGCGGTCGTGTCGGTTTGGGCCAGCACAACCGTGCCGGCGAAGCCTTCGGGCATCACAGACCCAGATGCTCCTGCAACGCTTTGGGGCTGAGGGTCTTGCCCGATTGCATCTGGCGGATCGCCTCGATCGTCGCGCGGGCGGCGGCGATCGTTGTAAAGTAGGGAATTTTGTTGCTCAAAACCGCCTGACGCAGACGCTTGGCGTCATCTTTGCTGCGCTTATTATCCGAGGTGTTGATCGCCAGATCGACCTCTTTGTTTTTAAAGAGGTCTTCGACGTTGGGCCGCCCCTCGCTGACCTTCAGCACCGTTTTGGCGGGTACGCCGCCCTCTTCGAGCACCTTGGCGGTGCCTCCGGTGGCGACAATCTCATAACCCAGTTTCACAAAGTCAGCCGCCAGCGAAACACCCAGCGGTTTATCCAGATCGGTCAGGGACATAAAGACCCGTTTACCCGCCGCCGGAACCGGGTTGTGGCTGGCGAGCTGGGCTTTGGCGAAGGAGATGCCGAAGCTGTCGCTGATGCCCATCACTTCGCCGGTGGATTTCATTTCGGGGCCGAGGATCAAATCCGCGCCGGGGAGTTTATTAAAGGGGAACACCGCCTCTTTGACCGCCACAAGGTTTTTGAGTTTGGGTTTAAGCACGCCGTTTTGGGCGTGGACGGTTCCCTTTTTATCGTAAGCCTTCAGCGCGTTTTCGAGGCTTTCGCCCCACATGACGCGGGTGGCGATTTTCGCCAACGGCAAGCCGGTCGCCTTGGAAACGAAGGGCACGGTGCGCGACGCGCGGGGGTTAACTTCGATCAGATAAACCCGTCCGTCGTGGATGGCGTACTGGATGTTCAGCAAACCCTTAACGCCCAGCCCCAGCGCGATCGTCTTGGTTTTTTCTTCGATCTCTTTTAACAGCGCATCAGAGATGGTGACGGTGGGCAACGAGCAGGCGGAGTCGCCGGAGTGAATGCCCGCCTCTTCGATATGCTCCAGAATGCCGCCGATATAGACCTTTTCGCCGTCGCTGATCGCATCCACATCCAGCTCCACGGCGCGGTCGAGGAACTTATCCACAAGCAGGGGCGCTTCGCTGCTGATGCTGACCGCTTCGTCCACATAGAGCTTGAGTTCGTTTTCGTCGTAAACGGTGCGCATCCCGCGGCCGCCGAGCACGTAGCTGGGGCGCACCAGCACCGGATACCCGATACGGCTGGCGATCTCAAACACCTGTTCGCGGGTGGTGGCGGTGCCGCCGGCGGGCTGCAACAGGCCGTGTTCATCCACAAATTTCGAGAACTTTTCGCGGTCTTCGGCAACGTCGATCGTTTTGGCGGAAGTGCCGATGATTTTCGCGCCGATGGCGCTAAGGCTGCGGGCCAGCTTCAAGGGCGTCTGGCCGCCGAAGTGAACGATAATGCCGTCGGGCTCTTCACGCTCGATAATGCTGCGCACATGTTCGAGGTCGATCGGCTCAAAGTAGAGCACGTCGGAGGTGTCGTAGTCGGTGGAGATCGTTTCGGGGTTGCAGTTGACCATAATCGTTTCGACGCCCATTTCGGAGAGGGCGAAGCTGGCATGGACGCAGCAGTAGTCAAACTCGATGCCTTGGCCGATCCGGTTGGGGCCGCCGCCCAGGATCAACACTTTTTTGCGATCGCTCTGGCGTTTTTTCACCGGCGTGGGCAAGAGCGGCGCAGTGGAGTACAGATAGGGCGTGAGCGCCTCGAACTCCGCCGCGCAGGTATCGACTTCGCAGTAGGCAAACTCGACGCCGAGACGTTTGCGGGCCAGATAGACCTCGTTTTCGCTCAGCTCCAACCCCTCGTTTTTGTTGAGAATGCGGGCGATCATCTTGTCGCTGAAACCCATCGATTTAACGCGGGAGAGTTTTTTGCCCTCCTGCAAAATCTCAAGGCCCATCGCCTTCTCTTCGGCCATCAACTCTTCGATCTGATACAAAAACCACGGATCGACGCGGCAAAGCTCAAATACCTGCTCAACGCTCATCCCCTTGCGGAAGGCCTGCGCAATGTACTGCAACCGCTTTTCGTTGGGGCGGCGCAGCTCGCGGGTTAAGAGTTCGTCGTCGCACTCGATGGGATCAAAACCGCACAGGCCGGTTTCCAGTGAACAAAGCGCCTTCTGCACCGACTCTTTGAAGGTCGCGCCCATCGCCATCACTTCGCCCACCGACTTCATGGCGGTGGTCAGGGTGCTGTTGACGCCGGGGAACTTTTCGAAGTTAAAGCGGGGGATTTTGGTCACCACATAGTCGATGCTGGGCTCAAAGCTCGCGGGGGTTCCGGTGATATCGTTTTTGATCTCATCCAGCGTGTAACCCACGGCCAGCAGCGTGGCGACCTTGGCGATCGGATAACCCGTTGCCTTGGAGGCCAGCGCGCTGGAACGGGAGACGCGGGGGTTCATCTCGATGACCGTCATGCGCCCGGTTTTTGGATCGACCGCAAACTGCACGTTGGAGCCGCCGGTATCCACGCCAATCTCGCGCAAAATCGCAAAGGAGTAGTCCCGCATGACCTGATATTCTTTGTCCGTCAGGGTCAAGGCCGGGGCGATCGTCACCGAATCGCCGGTGTGAACGCCCATGGGGTCGAGGTTTTCTATGGAGCAGACGATAATGCAGTTATCCGCGCGGTCGCGGATGACCTCCATTTCGTACTCTTTCCATCCCAGCAAGGACTCTTCGATCAAAATCTCATTGATCGGGCTGGCATCCAGACCGATTTTGGCCAAATCGCGGAACTCGTCGATATTGTAGGCCACGCCCGAACCGCCGCCGGCCAGCGTGTAGGAAGCGCGGATAATCAACGGGAAGCCGATCTCCTCAGCGGCCAAAAGCGCCTCTTCCATATTATAGGCGTAGCGGCTTTTGGGCAGATCCATGCCGATCTTGATCATCGCCTCTTTAAAGGCTTGGCGGTCTTCACCCTTTTTGATCGCTTCGGGGTTGGCGCCAAGGAATTTGACGTTCCCCAGCATCCCCTTTTCGTGCATTTTCATGGCGACGTTGAGCGCCGTCTGGCCGCCCATGGTGGGCAAAATCGCGTCCACGTTCTCTTTTTTGATAATCTCGGCAATAATCTCTTCGTTAATCGGTTCGATATAGGTGCGATCGGCAAACTCGGGATCGGTCATGATCGTTGCCGGGTTGGAGTTAACCAGCACCACTCGGTAACCCTCTTTTTTGAGCGTCTTGGCCGCCTGGGTGCCGGAGTAGTCGAACTCGCACGCTTGGCCGATCACAATGGGGCCGGAGCCGATGAGCAAAATGGTTTTAATATCTTCGCGTCGTGGCATGAATCCTCTTTTTGTAAATTATCGGGTTGCTTCTACCAGGTAGAAGTAATCGGGATTGAACGAATTGTAGTAGGGCTTGATCGTCGCTTCAATGTAGGCGTTGAGGCGGTGCACCCTGGTGACGACGCCCACCTTCACGCCCGCAAAGAAGATGCCGTCCAAACCGCTGGTCACCACCTCGTCCCCCTCGGCAACGCTCATCCAGGCGGGAATATACCGCACAATCATCTCCTGATCGCTCTTGCCCATGGCGATGCCGGGCACTTGCGCTTGACCGATATAGACCGCATAGGAGCATTTGGCATCCCCGTTTAAAAGGGCGCGGGCTTGAGAGCCCATCTGCTTGACGACGATGCCGGCGGTCTGGTTGTTGTAGATCAGGCCCCGGACCTCGTTTTCCCCCAGCTCTTCGTAGTCGATCAAAATCTTTTGCATATCCGGCAAGGCGGCATAGGAGAGCGCACGTACGGTTTTGACCTTAAAGTCAACCGGCGGTTCGTAGTT
>JBFWML010000043.1:0-18348 GCA_050251635.1 Campylobacterales bacterium
AGGCAACCGTGGGCGAACTGGAAGGGGCCTAAGCGATACTCCTCATCGACGAAAACGCGCCCAAGACCATCTTCTTCGCCAAAAAAGGCTCGCCCCTTCAGATTGGCCTTGGCGAAGGGGGGCGCTATCTGGCCTCCTCCGACGCGCCCTTGATGGGTCTGTGCGAGAGCGCCATCTACCTCGAAGACGGCAGCTGGGGCTGGACCGACCCGGACACGTTGCAGATTTTCCACGGCAACACCCCCGCCTCGCCTGCCGCCAAGCCCATCCCGCCTACGATCAACTCGGCTCAAAAGGAGGGTTTCCGCTTCTTTATGGAGAAGGAGATCTACGAACAAAGCCGCGTGATGACCGAAACCCTGATGGGCCGCGCCGTGGGCAATCAGGTGCAGCTAGAAGAGCTGTCCAAGGGCTTTTTTGACGGCGTCGAGTCGATGCGGCTGTGCGCCTGCGGCACCAGCTACCACGCGGCGCTGGCCTCAAGCTATCTGTTTGAGCGGCTTTCCAAAATGGAGGTGCGCTGCGAAATCGCCAGCGAGTTCCGCTACCGCGAACCGGTGCTGCGTAAAAACGAGCTGTTTGTCGTCATCAGCCAAAGCGGCGAGACCGCCGATACCCTCGAAGCTTTGAAAATGGCCAAAAAAGCGGGGCTAAAAACCTTGGCGATCTGCAACGTGGACAACAGCTCCATCGTCCGCGAAGCCGACGCGACGCTTCTAACCCGCGCGGGGATCGAAAAGGGGGTCGCTTCGACCAAAGCCTTTGCCACGCAGATGATGGTGCTGTGGCTGCTTTCGCTCCATATCGCCCAAAGCCGCAAGACGATCACCCCCGAAAAGCTCGCTTCGGAGATCGCCGCCATGCGCCATACGCCGCAGGTGCTGGCCGTTAAAAGCGAATCGCACGAGCGCATCCACCGCCTGAGCAAACGGTATCTGCACGGCCACGGCTTCTTTTTCATCGGCCGCGACCTGTTCTACCCGCTGGCCTTGGAGGGCGCGCTCAAGCTCAAGGAGATCAGCTACCTGCACGCCGAAGGGTATCCCGCCGGCGAAATGAAACACGGCCCCATCGCGCTGGCGGATGCGGAGCTCTTTACCATCGCGCTCATGCCCGCGACGCTGCTGCAGGATAAGATGCGCTCCAACGTCGAAGAGCTGGTTGCCCGCGACTCGACGGTGCTGGCCATCGCGCCGGAGCGTTTTGAGCTGGCGGATGACTATCTGCCCATCGCCCGAAGCGATCATCCGATGCTGGAGTTTTACGAAATGATGGTCGTTATTCAGCTTCTGGCGCTGGAAATCTCCATCCGGCTGGGCAACGATGTGGATATGCCCCGCAACCTCGCCAAGAGCGTCACGGTTGAGTAGTCGCGGTTAAACCCGCGACACAATCTTCACTTTTTCCGGCTGGAAAATCTCGATCGCCTTTTGAACCATGGGCTGCTCCAAAATCTCCTGCGGGTCATACTCCGGCGTGGCGCTCACGCCAAGGCTTGCCTGCATGCAGCTTGAGGGGCCCTCCTCCTCGGGGGCGCTTTGGCTCTCCCGGGGTTCGGGTTCAGGTTCGGGCGTTTTGTCGCAGGGCAGCGCCACGATTTTGGTTCCCACGCCAAAGGTCTCCTGAACCAGCTGCTTAATCACCGAATAGTCCTGCACCAGCCGCGCGCGGTCAGCCCCCTCCGCGCAGCTCATCCATCGCAGCTCGCCCTCTTCGAAGGCCACAAAATGAACCGATCGCGCAAACACCTCGCCCAGCGCCGGGCTTCTGGCGTCGATACGCTGCTGAAGCCGGGCAAAGAGTCCCTCGGGCGTGCGCGGGGCGGCCGGGGCCGGGGCCGCTGCGGCATGCGCGGCGGTTCGCACGGGAACGGCATGGGGAGCGGGGGCTTGTAAAATCTCCCGCTCCAGCCGCTCGATCGCTTCGTCCACCGCCTCCGGGCGCAACGCTTCAATCAGCTTGAGCGTCAGGAGTCCCAGCACGAATCCGCTATCGGCCCCCTGAAAAAGCAGGCTTTTGAGTTCGCCGCAGATGCGGAAAAACCGCTCCAGCACCAGCACGCTAAAGGGGGGCTGGGGTTTAAAGAGCTTCTCCTTCAGGTAGCCGATCAGCTCATCGATCACCATCTCGGCGTCGCTGCCTTCGATCTCGCGCACAAAAGCGACCGCCTGAGCCACATCCCGCTGGAAGATCAGATCAAAATAGCGCTCGATCTGCGCCGGGTCCAAAACCCCCAGCATCTCCACCGTGGCCGCCAGATCCACCCGCCCTTTGCCAAAAATAATCGCCTGATCGAGCAGCGTGAGCGTATCGCGCAGGCTTCCGCCCCCGGCGCGGGAGATCATCTCCAGCGCCTGCGGATCCGCCTCGACGCGCTCCTGGGAAAGCACGTGAAGAAGATGGTTAAGCACGTCGTTAAAGGCGATCTTTTTAAAACGGAAATGCTGTGTGCGCGAAAGGATGGTCGGCGGCAGTTTCAGCGGATCGGTCGTCGCCAGCAGAAACTTGACGTAAGCGGGCGGCTCTTCGAGGGTTTTTAGAAGGGCGTTAAAGGCCTCCTTGGTCAGCATATGCACTTCGTCGATGATAAAGACCTTGAAGCGCCCAAACGTCGGCGCGTAACGGGTCTGCTCGATCAGATCGCGGATGTCATCGATACGGCGGTTGGAGGCGGCATCCATCTCGACGATATCCATATGGCGCCCCTCCAGCGCCTGCACGCACTGCTCGCACTCGCCGCAGGGGTTTGCGCCGATGCCCCTATCGCACAAAAGCGCCTTGGCGAAGATGCGCGCGGTGGAGGTTTTGCCGCTGCCGCGCAGACCGGAAAAAAGATAGGCGTGGGAAAGCTTGCCCGAATCCAGTGCTAAAGAGAGCGTGCGGCTTACCGCCTCCTGTCCGATCAGCTCTTGGAAGTTTCGGGGGCGGTATTTGCGCGCCAGTACCTGATTTTCAGTCATTTTTCCCCGATTCGATGCAGATTAACGTCACGTCGTCCCCCAGCTCGCCCGTCTCCTTCACCCGTTTTTTAAAGGCGGGAATCAGCAGCCGTTCGCCGGGATTTTCGCGGATCAGCTCGCCCAGGGCGGCCTGATCGAGCCCGTCGTTTTCCACCGCGCCGTCGCTGTAGGCGATGAGCAGGTAGTTTTCGGGTAGCGATCGGCTTTGGCGCTTAAAGCCCTGCGACCAGAGCATCAGGGGCGGATTGCCCGCCTCCAGCATTTGGGTGTTTTGGCCGTCGTGCAGCAGCATCGGATACATGCCAAATCCCACCCACTCCAAAAGCGCCGCCGATCGATGCAGCGCCGCAAGCGTAAAGCTGACGCACTCGTCTTCAAGCAGGTAATCGCGGATGTAATCGATGTAGTCGGTGGTGAGCCGTTCGAGAACGAAGTTCTCCTTCTCGGCGGCAATGCGGGCGGAACGGTTGATAAAGGCCGCTGACAAAATGGCGGTCACCGACGCGGAAAGCCCCTTGCCCATGCTGTCGATAATGTAAAAAAAGGTCAGTTCGTCGCTGAGCTTCAAGACGCCGTAAACATCGCCGCTGAGAATCTCCAGCGGTTCGTAATAGACCTCCGCCTTTAGGCCGGAAAGCTGATGGGAGTCGTCGCGGATGACCAGGCGCTGTTTGGCAAAGGCCGCCTGCTGCTGGCTGATGGCATAGCTGTTTTGCGCATCGAGCCGCGCGATGAGCGACTCCTTTTGCGCGTCGCGCAGGCGCAGCTGCTCCTTAGCCTGATTTTTCAGATAAACGCTGCGGGCAAAGTCGTACAGCGTGCGGCGCAGATTGGGGATGCGGATGGGTTTGCTGAGGAATTTATCCACCCCCGCGTCGATCGCGCGGATAAAAAACTCCTCGGTGTTGTAGGCGGTGGTGACGATAACCGGCGTATCGCGGTCGATCTCTTTGATCTTTTCGGCCATCTCCAAACCGCCCATCAAGGGCATCTCCACATCGGTGACGACGATGTCCGGGCGGTAGCGCTCAAACAGCTGCAACGCCTCCTTGCCGTTCTCGGCCAGCAGCAGATTGCGCACGGCGCGCTTGAGCAGATGGGCGACATGGGTGCGGATAAAGTGATCGTCCTCGGCGTAAAGCACCGTCATCTCGCGCAGCAGCGCCTCGTCGCCCAGCAGGGTTTCCGCCTGCTTCTCCTCGCCGCCGCGAAACCGCATAAAGAAGGTCACGCTGCGTCCGCCGTCGCTGTAAAAAAGCGCCGCGCTCATCTGCGCCGCCATAATCAGTCCGCGTCCGCGGTAGGTGCCGACCGAAACGGCATCCATGCGCGAGAGGTGGTTTTTGTAGTCAAACCCCTCCCCTTCGTCGGTGATCGTCACGCGCAAAAGGCCGCCGCTGTAGAAGTCGATCCCCACGTAAAGCTTGGCCTGAACCTGCGCTTGACGCTCTTCGATATAGCTTTCGTAGGCCCCTTCGCTCATCAGCTGCTGCTTGGTGGCCTGATCGATGCCCAAAGCGCCGTGCTCCAGAGCGTTGATAATCAGCTCGTTAAAGATCAGCAGCGTGTTGGTCGCGGCGGTGAGATCGTCACAGAGGTATTTTTGAAGCAGCGTTTCGAGTTTCTCTTCGTAGCCCATAATTGCCTCAAGGTTGCCCTCGATGGCGTCGCGGCGGCTTAGGCGGCGGTTGCGGCCGATCTCGTTGTTGAGGAAAAGAAAATCAAAACGCCCCGCCTCCTCTTCGTCGGTAAAACGGGCCGTGACGTCGAGAATCTCCTTTTTGGAAAAACAGAAGGGCAGATGGTTCTCCATCAAGGTTGCCAGCCCCGAATCGAGGGTAAAGAGCAGCGATGCGATATCGCCGGTCTTGAGCCGTTCGATTACGATGCTTTCGCTCTCGATCCCCAGCACCGCCTGGCCCAGGCGCACGACGCGGCCCGACTCCTCTTTGCACAAAAGCGGCGGCGCGCCGAGGTTGAAGTGCTGAAAATCCCCCAGTTGCGCATCGAACACCGCAAAGTGGGCGCGGTGCTGGTGCCAGCGGCTGGACTTTTGGCCCAAAAGCGCCAAGAGCGTGCGCAAAGAAAAAGCGCCCTCGCTTGAGAGCAGCGAATCGAGCGCTTCGCGGACTAGGTGGGTATGGCTGGCATCGTCTAAAAGCGCCAGAAAGGTGCGGCTCTGGCCCAAGGGGCGGATAATAAAATCCGAACTCCCCCTGCGCCCCGAGGACTCGACGAAATACGAAGATTCCAGAAGGTACATTTAGGCGTTAGCGCCCTTGTGAACATTGAGAATGTCGGCAAGGTTGAGGCTTTTGAACAGATCAAAGAGCCGATCGTCGGTGACGGTGATATGCAGGTCCATCTTGTCGGCCTGAACCTTCTTGAGCAGAAAGCCGATCACCGAAGAGGTGACCGAAAAGGAGTTGGTGATATGAATGCGCACGGGCAGCTTGGTGTCCGAACAGTTCATGATGGCATCTTTGATGCTCTGGGAATCGGAGACGCTCTTGATAGTGCCGTCGATATTCACCTGATAGTGGGTCGGTTCGCGCTCTACGGTAACGGTCATTGAAGCTCCTTTAGGATTTGAACTTATTCATTCGGGCATTGAGTTCGCCGGCAAGAGAGCCGAGCTCTCCCGCGATTTTGGTCACCTGATCGAGCGATGCGCGGTTGGCGTTGGAAACCTGCATCACCTCGCCCATGTTGGCCACCAGCGTCTTGGTTTTATAGGCGATGGCGGTGGCCAGATTGGACGAATCGTGGGCGATGCGCATCGTTCCGGTCATCTTGGCGCGGGTGTCGTTGGTGAGCGACTGCACCCGATCGGCTTCGCCTGCGATGGCGTTCATCTGCTTGGCGCTCTGGTTCATAAAGTCCGTACTGTCACCAATGGCCTGAACGACGGTATTAATCGTAGCATTAATTTCCCCAAGGGCCTTCTGAGTCCGGTCGGCCAGATTGCGCACCTCATCGGCCACCACGGCAAAACCGCGTCCATGTTCCCCTGCCCGGGCCGCTTCGATGGCGGCATTCAGCGCCAGCAGGTTGGTCTGATCGGCAATGTCGCTGATGACGCCCAGCACCGTTTTGACCTGTTCGGCATCGTGGTTCAGGCCCGTGAGGCGATCGGCCAGTTCGGTTTGGGTCTGGGAGGCGTTGTTGATGGAGCCGACGATTTTTGAAAGGGTCTTAACCATCGCTTCCATCGACTGCGCGGTTTGGTCGAGATCCTGCGCGGTGCTGATGGCCGCCTCTTCGCTTTTGTCCAGCTCGCGGCCGATTTCGGTCACCAGCTGGTTGGAGGTTTCGGTCAGATCGCTTTGGCGTTTGAAGCTCTGCGCCATCGTCCCGGCGGTGTTTTGCAGTTCGCGGCTGGCGTTAAGCGTGCCGTTGGCGGAGGTTTTGGAGGTGTTGACGCTGAGCTGAATCTTCTCGATAAAGGCATCCATATAACGGGCCACTTCGGAGATTTCGTCATGGCCTTTCATATTGAGCCGCTTGGTCACATCCCCTTCGCCCTCGGCCAGATCGCGCACGGTGTTGCGCATCCGCTCCAGCGGTGTAAGAATCACCCGCTTGAGCAGGAAATAGGCAGCCACCTGAATGAGAATAGCTACAATTGCGTGTTCACCGAGCAGCACCCACAGGTTGCCGTCGCGGTTAATGAATAAAAACAGCGCAGTCGTGAAAATGTTCACATAAAGCAGCTTGAGGTTGAACTCGAAAAATAAAGAGTCTGTCAGCCTTCGTTGCACAAGAAAACTCCGCTGTCAAAATAGGGGTGTTCGGGTGACGATCATAGCGAAACAACCTAATGATCGGCCCTTAAACCAAATAAGACTAAATTTATCTTATTTGGGCTAGACTCCCTGCCAATCAAAGAAAGAGGACAGCTAATGGAGCGCATTTACCTCGATAACAACGCCACGACGATCGTCGATCCGAAGGTCAAAGAGGCGATGGAACCCTTTTGGTGCCAGATGTACGGCAACCCCAACAGCCTGCACAACTTCGGCATGGAGCTGCGCGGTCACTTAGGCATTGCGCTCGATCGCCTTTATGCGGGCATCGGCGCGGGGGATGAGGACGACCTGATCATCAACGGGTGCGCCAGCGAAGGCAACAACACCGTATTGATGGGCGTTTACTTTGACCTGATCCGCACGGGCAAAAAAGACCATATTATCACCACCAGCGTAGAACACCCCAGTGTGCGCGTGGCCTGTAAATTCCTGGAATCTCTGGGCGTGAAGGTCACCTATCTGCCCGTCAACGCGCAGGGCGTGGTGGAGGCCGCCACCGTGCGCGAACACATCACCGATCGCACCGCGCTGGTTTCGGTGATGTGGGCCAACAACGAGACGGGGATGATTTTTCCCGTTAAAGAGATCGCGCAGATTGCCCACGAATACGGTGCGCTCTTTCACACCGACGCGGTGCAGGCGATCGGCAAACTGCCCGTGAACGTCAAAGCCGAAGGCATCGACTACCTGACCTTCAGCGGCCACAAGTTCCACGCGCCCAAGGGGATTGGCGGTCTGTACATTAAAGCGGGCGCGCCCAAAACCCGCCTCATCCACGGCGGCGAACAGATGGGCGGGCTTCGCGCCGGAACGGTTAACGTGCCTTTGATGGTGGGCATGGGGCTGGCGATGGAGCTGGCGACCGACGCGCTCAGTTACGAACTGACCGAAGTGCGCCGCCTCAAGGACAAACTCGAAGACGCGCTTTTGAAAATTCCCGATGTGCTGGTGGTGGGGGATCGCAAAAACCGCGTGCCCAACACCATTTTGGCCAGCATTCGCGGCGTAGAAGGCGAATCGATGTTGTGGGATCTGAACAAAAACAACATCGCGGCCAGCACCGGCAGCGCCTGTGCCAGCGAAGATCTTGAAGCCAACCCGATTTTGACTGCGATCGGCGCGGATAAAGAGCTGGCACACACCGCCATTCGCCTGAGCCTCTCGCGCTTTACGACCGAAGCGGAGATCGACCGCACGATCGAGATTTTCCCCAAAGCCGTCGAGCGGCTTCGCGCTATCTCTTCCAGCTACGCAAAACAAGGATAACCTATGGCAAAGAACGATCTGATTGGCGGTGCCCTGTGGGAAGAGTACTCCCACAAAGTCGGCCAGCGCATGGACAACCCGCTTAACCGGGGCGAAATCACCGAAGCGGAGGCCAAAGAGCTGGGCTGCAAGCTGGTGGTGGCGGATTTTGGCGCGGAAAGCTGCGGTGACGCGGTGCGCCTCTACTGGGCGGTGGACCCCGAGACCAATATCATTAAACGCTCCAAATTTAAAAGCTTCGGCTGCGGCACGGCGATCGCCTCGTCTGACATGATGGCCGAACTGTGCATGGGCAAAACCGTGGACGAAGCGGTGAAAATCACCAACATCGATGTGGAATTTGCGCTGCGCGACACCCCCGACGTGCCCGCCGTGCCGCCCCAAAAGATGCACTGCTCCGTCATGGCCTACGACGTCATCAAAAAAGCCGCCTCGATCTACAACGGCGTGGATATGAGCGTATATGAAGAAGAGGAGATGGTCTGCGAATGCGCCCGCGTGACGCTCAGCACCATCAAAGGGGTCATTAAGCTCAACAACCTCACCACGGTTGAAGAGATCACCGACTACACCAAAGCGGGCGCGTTTTGTAAATCCTGTATCAAACCCGGCGGCCATGAGAGCCGCAAATACTATCTGGTGGACATTCTGCGCGACACGCGGGCCGAGATGGAAAAAGAAAAAATGCTCGATGCCAGCGTGAGCAAAGAGTTTGGCAGCATGAGTCTGGTACAGAAGATCAAAACCGTCGAAAGCGTGCTGGACGCCAATATCCGCCCCATGCTGATGATGGACGGCGGCAACCTCGAACTGCTGGACATTAAAGAAGACGGCGAAAATATCGACATCTATATCCGCTATATGGGCGCCTGCTCCACCTGCGCCACCGGAAGCACCGGCACGCTTTATGCGATCGATTCGGTACTTAAGGAGAAGCTGGATAAACGGATTCGGGTTTTGCCGGTCTAAGGCTTCAAAATGCCGCCAATCTGCTTGGCGGCTCTTACCCTATTTATACCACCTCAATATGCCACGGCTCGAAGTAAACGCCAAAGGGATTGCCCTGCGGGTAGCGGATGGCCACGTAGCCTAGCTTCATCAGCCGCTCATACTCGTAGGTTTTGGCAAACTCGGCGGTGAAGTTGCGGTGCCCAAAACCCACTTTGCCCACGTCAAAATCGCCGATGCCGTGGTAGGAGTAACCCGCCGGGGCCAAGGAGCGTGACGCTTCGGAGTAGTTGCCGCCGCACTCGATCGCCTTGGCCAAAAACAGGTGCAGCTGCTTGGGCACGCCCCGCACGCCGGAGGTGAGGATAATCGACTCCCCCACATCCTTTTTGACCTGATCGTACACTTCGGCCGATCGGCCCTTGTAGAGATAGTGGCCGGTATAGGGCACCTTGAATACTTCGCGGGCGTTGATGGTTTCGGTCAGATTTTTGGAAACCTTCTCGCCGTAAAAACCGTAGTCGGCCGCGTCGCGGTGAAAGAGACGGTCGATATAGGCAATCTCGGCGGGCGAGAAAGCGCCAATCTGCGGGGCGTTTGTCGCCGTTTGCACCATCTCGTCGAAACCCAGGATATTGAAGTTGCCAAAGCCCACATAGCGGATAACGCGCTTTAGGCGGGCTTCGATCGCCTGCATCAACGCCAGTTCGTCGGCGCTTGCGATCACCTCCGGCGGACGGGTGCGGCCGTGATCTTGGAAAATATGGTCTTTGGGATCGGCCCGTTTGGCATCGCTGCCGATACCCTCTTCGAGGATCTCTTCAATCTGTTCAGCCTTGTGCGCCGAAACGGTTTTTTCTTCGCAACCGCTCTGCGACAATGCCCACAACGAAACCGCACTCAGCTTAAAAAAATCGCGCCTGAACACGCCATGCCTCTTCATCAACTCATTTGCCGCGATTCTATAATCATTTTCATTAGAGCGGAGGTAAGCCGCGCTACAATTTGGCAAATGCTCCAAAAGGCGGGGGGTTTTATGGCCGATCAACCCAAAAATGTGCGCTACGGCGACTATCTGCGCGAAGCGCAAGTCAACCACACCCATATCAGCTACAACGATCTCACCGGCGGCACAACCGCCAAAGCCAAGCGGATCAGACTGCGCCCGCTGGATATCTACCGTCTGGTTCAGCCCTACGTCTCTACCCGCTTTTTAGAGCAGCTCTATGCGCTTACGCCGCTCGCGGTCTATCTGATGCTTTTTCAGCTCTTTTTATTGCGCCAAAGCGTGGCCGATGCGGGGGTCATTACTCTGGGGCTTTTGGCGGTCATCGCGGGTCTGATGCTCTTTATGGAGGGTATCAAGCAGGGACTCATGCCCTTTGGCGAATTTATAGGCAACACATTGCCCAAAAAATCCGCGCTGCCGATGGTGCTAATGATTGCCTTTTTGCTGGGGATCGGCGTCACCTTTGCCGAACCGGCGATCGGCGCGCTCAAGGCCGCCGGAGCGCTGGTGCAGATTGACCGCGCGCCCTATCTGTATGCGCTGCTAAATCAATATGCCGGCTGGCTGGTTTTGGTGGTGGGCGCGGGCGTGGGGCTGGCGGCGGTGCTGGGGACGCTGAGGTTTGTGTACAACTGGAGCCTCAAGCCCTATATCTACCTCTCCCTCGCGCCCGCGCTGCTTTTGACCGCCTACGCCATGAGTGTGCCCGAACTTGCCCCCGTATTGGGTTTGGCATGGGATAGCGGCGCGGTGACGACCGGGCCGGTGACGGTGCCGCTGGTGCTGGCGCTAGGCATCGGTATTGCCTCCGCCGCCGGGCGCGGGGAGTCCAGCCTGGTGGGCTTTGGGATTGTGACGCTCGCTTCGCTGTTTCCGGTGATTGGGGTTTTGGGGTTGGGGATTTTTATCTACGCAACCGTCCCCGCCGAAGCGATCTTGGCCGCCGGCGCAGGCACGGTCGTGCTGAGCGAAAGCTTGCCGTGGTGGCAAACGACGCCCGGCGTAGAGATTGTGCTGGGGCTGCAGGCGATTGTGCCGCTGGTGCTCTTTTTGCTCATTGTCATTAAGCTGGTGCTGAAAGAGCGCATCCGAAACGCCGGGACGATCGCCTACGGCATTACCCTCTCGGTTGTCGGAATGATTGTGTTTAATATCGGCCTGACCTACGGGCTGGCGGCGCTGGGCGGCCAAGCGGGCAGTTTGCTTCCGGCGGCCTTTAGCGATCTAAGCGTCCCTAGCGGCACGATCGAGGCGCTTTACCCCTACGCGATCGGGATGGTGGTGGTCATCTCCTTTGCGTGGGTGCTGGGTTTTGGGGCCACGCTGGCCGAACCGGCGCTCAACGCACTGGGCATCACCGTAGAAAAGCTCACCCAAGGGGTCTTTCGCAAAAAGACGCTGATTTATGCGGTGAGCATCGGGGTGGGCAGCGGCATTGCGGTGGGGGTGGTCAAGATTTTGTTCGATCTGCCCCTAGGGTGGCTGCTGATTCCGAGCTATCTGTTTGCCATTGTGCTGACCTACTTTTCCAGCGAAGAGTTTGTCAACATTGCGTGGGATAGCGCGGGGGTGACCACCGGGCCGATTACCGTGCCGCTGGTGCTGGCCATGGGGCTGGGTATCGGCGATGCGATCGGCGTGAGCGAAGGGTTTGGCATTTTATCCATGGCTTCGATCGGACCGATTATCGCCGTGCTGGCCACGGGACTCTGGGCGCAAATGCGTACACGCCACAACAAGGAAGAGAAGTGAGAACCCAAAGACAAATCACCATCCTGACCGATGTGGAGCTGATTACCTGCATCGTTCAAAAGGGCAACGCCGATGCGATCGTGGAGGCGGCCTTTAAAGCGGGGGCGCAGGGCGCGACGATCAACTACGCCCAAGGCAGCGGCGTACGGGAAAAGCTGGGTATTTTGGGCGTGGCGGTCGAGGCGGAGAAAGAGATTATCCAGATCATCGTCTCCGGTGAGCAGGTCAACCGCATCTTTGACGCCATGTATCTCGCGGGCAAACTCGACACGCCGGGGATGGGGTTTATCTACGTAACCAAGCTGGAAAAGGCGGGAACCTACATTCCCCAAGAGGTCTTAGCGCGCATCGAGGCCCGCAGTGAGTAGCCACAAGCTCATTACCTGCATCGTCGCCGGTCGCCGCGCCATGCAGGCGATCGAACTGCTCAAAGACGCAGGCATCTTCACCGCCAACCGCTACCCCGCCCGGGGTGCTAGCGCGCTTTCAAACTATGTTTATCAGGGTATCGACATTGTCACCGTGGTGGTCGAAGCGACCCGCGCGGACGAAATCTTCACCCGGCTTTATACCGAACTGGAAATGGACGGCCCCGGCGGCGGGATGATCTACCAAGAGGCGCTGGGACGATCGAGCGAGTACCGGTTGCCGGAGATTGAGGGCACCGACTGACCCTTGCTGGGAACAGCGGGTCAGATTACCTTCTTCAACGCCGCAACCCGCGTCTTAACTTCATCCATCCCCAAAATCGCCAGCGCATCGCTCAGGCTCGGGCCTTGCGAAGAGCCAAAAAGTGCGACGCGCAGGGGTTTGCCGAGGTTGGGCATTTTGGTGCCGGTCTCTTTGAGCCAGTGGTCGATGGCGGTTTGGTACTCCGTGGGGAGGTGGTAGCCTTTGCCTTCGAGGGCGCTCAGGAAGGCTTCTAAGACACCGATCGCTTCGGCGGTCATGATCGGTTTGTCTTTTTCGCTGTACTCCGTGGGGCGGTTGAGGAATTTGCGCACTTCGGTTGCCAGCTCTTCGATTGTCTGGGCTTTTTCTTTGCACAGATCCAGCAGCATTTCGCGGCGGTCGTGGCCGGAAATGTCGGTGCCGAAATCTTCGTGCAGGAGCGCGGCCAGTTTGGCGTTGGAGGCCGCTTTGATATGGTGGCCGTTAAGCCACAGGAGTTTGCCGGCGTTGTAGGCGGAGGCGGATTTGTTGATATTGTTGGGGTCGAAGAGTTTCATCATTTCGTCAATGGAGAAAATCTCCTGATCGCCGTGGCTCCAGCCCAGTCGCACCAGAAAGTTTAAGAGCGCTTCGGGCAGATAACCCATCTTTTTGTACTCCATCACGTCCGTCGCGCCGTCGCGTTTACTTAGCTTTTTGCCTTCGCCGTTGAGGATCATCGGCACATGAAAAAAGCGCGGCACTTTAAAATCCAGCGCGCGGTAAACGGCGATCTGTTTGGGGGTGTTGGAGAGGTGATCGTCCCCGCGAATCACGTCGGTTACGCCCATCAGCGCATCGTCGATCGCCACGACGAAGTTGTAGGTCGGCGTGCCGTCGCTTCGGGCGATGATAAAGTCGTCCACCTCGTCCCAACTAAAGGTCACCGGCCCTTTGATGCCGTCGTCGATCGTGATGCTGCCCTCCGTGGGGGCTTTAATGCGCACCACCGGCTGCACGCCGGGCACCGGGGGCAGTTTGCCGTCGCGGTAGCGGCCGTCGTAGCGGGGCCGTTCGCCGCGTTTTTGCTGCTCTTCGCGCAGGGTGTCAAGCTCTTCTTTGGACATGTAGCAGTAGTAGGCGCGGCCTGCGTCGAGCAGTTTGGAAACGTATTTTCCGTAGAGATCGAAGCGCTTGGACTGGTATTCGATCGTCTCGTCGTGGGTCATGCCCACCCATTTAAAGGCGTCCACAATCGCCTGCGCCGCCTCTTCGCTGTTGCGGGCCAGATCAGTGTCTTCGATGCGCAGCAGAAATTTGCCGTTGTTTTTACGCGCCCAAAGCCACGAAAAAAGCGCGGTGCGAAGGCCGCCGATATGCAGATAGCCGGTGGGCGAAGGGGCGAAGCGGGTGACGATCATCAAAAACTCCTCGAAAAAACTGGCGGAATTTTAACAGGTGGCGGCTTCTAACGTTGCGGTTTTCTCAAACCCGCTTCGGCTGATCAGCTCGTAGCGGCAGCCGTAGTGAAAACTGATCTGCTGGGCGTGGAGCAAAATGCGGTCGGCGCCGCTTTCTTTGATGCGATCGGCGCGGTCGATCGCGCCCGAAAGCCACGCATCGGCCACCGCCAGCGGCGCGCCGTAAAGGCAGTCGCCCAGAATCGGATGGCCGATAAGCGCCAGATGCAGCCGGATTTGATGGGTGCGGCCCGTGACGGGCAAAGCGGCGACCAGTGTAGCGTCAAATTCCGGCAGGTATTGCAAGGCGCGAATCATCGTACGGGCCGGTTTGCCCTGATCGCGGCTGATCGCGCCCATCACCTTGGGCAGCCCCAGCCGCGCGTTGCGCTCTTTGGTGCCCTGCACAATGGGCGCGTCAATCAGCCGTTCGCCCTCCACGCGGCCGCGCGCGTAGAGCAGGTAGGTTTTCTGCACCAGATGGGCGGCAAAAAGCTCTTTAAGTTCCCCTTCGGCCATGCGGTGGCGCGACACCATGACAAGGCCACTGGTTTCGCGGTCGATGCGGTGAACGAGTTGCGCGGCGTTGCCAAACTGCGTTCGCGCGTCATCCAGCACCGTTGCGCCGCTGTCAAAGCCGTTGGGGTGCACCAGCATTCCGGCCGGTTTTTCAAATACCGCAAAATCAGGCGCGATAAATTGCGGGGTTAGCCCGCTGCCCCGCGCCTCAAAGGCCAGCACCTCCAGCCGCCCGGTGACGGGGGTTTTGACGGCGAGCACCTCGCCGTTTAGGCGCACGCGCCCTTTGTCCACCAATCGCGCGGCGGCCGGTTGGGTCAGTCCGAGCGCCTCCATTAAAAAATAGATAACGCGCGTGGGTTGCTGCAGCAAAAATTCGTGGATTTTATAGGCCATTTGGGCGCAGATTATACCAGAGGCGGCCCGCCTCCCCCGTGGGCCGCATGGGGGCTACCGAATGCTGATTTTTCGAGGCAGTTTATCGGGGCTAAACGGGGCTTTGATGGTCAAAACCCCATTCTCGAGCCGGGCGTCGATCTTTTCGGCATCAACCTCATCGGGCAACGCAAAAACCCGCTCCAAAGCGCCAAAATAGCTCTCCTTATGGTAGTAACCCGCCTCCTCTTTTTCGTTTTCGTAGCGGCGCTGGGCTCTTAGTACTAGGTGCCCGCCCTCCACGCTAAGAAAAAGATCGCGCTTTTCTACGCCGGGCAGATCGACCCGGATGGTAAAAGAGTCGCTATCTTGATCGGTATTGGCCGGGGGCGTGTGGCCAAAAAGCGCAAGGGCCGGCCGTTTAATCTGTTGCCATCCCGATTTAAGCGAATCCTCCAGCCGGTGCTCCCAGTTTTTGAGCGTATGGGTCAGCGTCATGGAACCTCCTTATTTGATGGCAATCTGTTTTTTGTCCTTGGGCGGCGCTTTGGGCAGCGTAATGGTGAGTACGCCGTTTTTATTCTTGGCATCGATCTTATCGGCATCAACATCCTCGGGCAGCGTAAAACTGCGCTGGAATTTACCGAAGAAGCTCTCCTTGAGGTGATAACCCTCTTTGTCTTCCTCTTTTTCTTCCTTGCGCTCGCCGCTGAGCGTTAGGGTGTTGCCGTGCAGATCGATCTTGATGGCATCTTTATCCACGCCGGGCAAATCCGCCTCGATCACATAGGCGTTTTCCTCTTCGCGGGTATTCACCGCCGGCGCAAAAGCCGAGATATTGCCGCGCTCGCGATCAACGGCGGGCAGGTTGCCAAAGAGCCGATTCATCCGCTCTTCCAGCTGACGAAACTCCCCGAAGGGATCAAAACGAACAGGCACCATATCAAACCTCCTTGTTTAGATGAAGTGGTTTGGGGAAGCAATTGTTAATATATCAAGACTCAACTTTCTTGTCAATAGGTATATCAATAATAAATTCGCTTCCCCCTTCGATCGGCTCAAACCAGAGCGATCCGCCAAAACGTTTGGCCACAATTTCCCGGGCGATATAAAGCCCGATACCGGTCCCTTTCTCCCCTTTGGTCGTAAAGTAGGGCTCGAAGATCCGGTTTCGAAGCCCGTCAGCGACACCGCCGCCTTGATCGGCGATGCGCACCTGAAGGCTCTTTTGAAGCCGCCGGACGGCAATACGCAACAGAACGCCCTCCTTGCACTCTACCCCGTTCTTTTGACAATTTTCTTGCACCGCCTCTTTGGCGTTGGTCACCAAATTCAGCACAACCTGCTTAAGCTCGCCGGGGTAACCCAAGGCCATAAAGTCGTGATCGATGTGCGCTAACGCCTTGTCGAGGAGTTGGGTTTCACCCTCTTTTTCCACCGTTGCTTGCCAAAGGATGCCGTCGCTTTTAAGCCGGGCCGAGAGCAGATCCAGCACCTCCCGTACGATGCGGCGCAGATCAAAAAGCTCCGCCTCGCCCCGTTGGCGAAAAAAGTTGCTAAACTGCGTTAGGGTCTGATTCATAAACGCCACCTGATCGAGCAGCTTCTGCCCCGTCTCTTTAACAAAGGCGGTATCCTCGGCCTCTTCGATAACCGTTTGGGCCAGAAGGCTAACGGCGCTTAGGGGCTGCTTCCACTGGTGGGCCACCGCGGCAATCATCTGCCCCATCGCCGCAAAGCGCGACTGCTGCATCAAAAGCTGCTCCTTTTGCAGCCGCTCCTTGCGCTCGCGCTCCAAACTGGCCTCGAGCAGTTTCTGATCGGTAATATCCCACAGTGTCGTCAGTACCGCGTTTTTGCCCTCAAGATGAATCGTCACCTCATAGACCCGCACATTACGCATCGCGCCTTCGCGCGTTATCAGCCGGGTTTCGTAGCGCCCCAGAAAATGCTCTCCCGCGAGCCTTCTTTGGCGCATCTGCTCAATTCGGCCGCGATCTTCAAGAAGAAAAAGCGACTCAAAGCGCTTGGTTGCCAACTCTTTGCCCAAATAGCCCGAAAGGCGCTCAAACGCCGGGTTGGCGTAGATCAGCCGTTCGTCGTAAAGCGTAATGGCAAAGGGGGAATTTTCGGCCAAGGCGCGGAAGAGATCCTCGCTTTTTTGAAGCATTCTTTGGCGGCTGCGCGCTTGGCCCACCTCGTGAATCACCGCCACCGCAAGCCGCCGGTTTTCAAGCTCTGTTAGGCTAAGGCGCACCTCCACCTCTAAAAGCGTGCCGCCGGGCTGAGCGAGGGCGACGTCATACAGAAGGCTACGCTCTTTAACCAGCCTTTTAATCGCCTCTTGGGTAATCAGCCGCCCTTCCAGCGCGCTAATATCCGTCAGGGTGCGGTTTTCCAAATCGTCTTTGAGGCCAAAGAGCGCCACCGCTCTGCGATTGGCCTCGATAAACCGTCCCGGCCGCCCTTCGCCGGACACCTCAAAAACCAACAACGCGTCGGCGACCTGTTCAAAGATTTCCCGGTAAAATCGTCCCGGAATCGCGGTTTCATCCATTGCACAAGCTCCTTGCACAAAAAAATGATAAAAGAGGGGAAAATTATAATGCAAAATAGCGCGCCCAAAAACCCAAGAACCGCCCTGATGGTCTCGGCGGCCAATCCCAAACACTTAGCCAAACTGCCCGATCTCAAAGCCGACATTGCGCTGATCAACCTTGAAGACGGCGTGTCGCCGCAGCAAAAACCGCAGGCTTTGAGGGATGCTTGCGAGGCGATCGCAAAGTACCGTGACCTAGGCCCGATGAAAGTGGTGCGGATTAACCCGCTTAAAGAGAGCGGCGCGGAGGAGATCGCGGCTTTAAACGCGGTGCGGCCCCACGCGGTGCGGCTGCCCAAGGTGCGTCATGTCTCTCAGGTGGAAAAGGCGCTGGAATTATTGGACGGGGGCATTGACTTGCACCTGTCGATCGAAACAAAGGAGGCGTTTAACAGCGTCGCAAGCCTGAAAATCTCCGATCGGGTCACCACCGTTTATCTGGGCATTCTCGATCTGCTCGAAAGTCTGCGCCTGCCCCAAAATCTGCTTGCCATCGACAACCCGACGATTCACTATCTGCTGGCAAAATTTTTGATCGACTCCAAAGCGGCGGGCTTTCACCCCTTTTCGTTTGTGTATCAAAACCACCGCGATTTAGAGGGGTTTCGCCGCTGGTGCGCGCTGGAAAAAAGCATGGGGCTCGAAGCCAAAAGCTGCATCAGCCCCGATCAGGCGGCGATCGCGGCGGAAATATTCGGCAACGACGCGCAGATCATCGAAGAGGCGCGGTATGTGAAAGAGCGGTTTGAGGCGATGGCGGCGCAGGGAGTGACCGGGTTTGCTGACGATCGGCTGGGGTTTATCGACGAGCCGATCTACAAAAACGCGCTGCTGGTACTCTCAAAAGGCGCGTGAGAGCATAAACGAGCTGTACCAATGGGGTTTTGGCTGCCCCTCAAACTCCCGGCTGCTTAGCGCATTGGCAAAAACAAACCGCCACGCGTCATAGTGCAAGCCAAACCCGTAGCCCACGCCTCCGACGACCCGTTTTTTTGGAACG
>JBFWML010000044.1:0-17651 GCA_050251635.1 Campylobacterales bacterium
CGGTTTGTTTGAACTCTTCGGGGTAGCGCGTGACTTTTCCTCCACGGCCCATGGCGAAATCCTTCTGCGTGTTTAATGTCGTTATGTTAAACGGGATTTCTTTGTTCTAGGGAGTGTAGCCAGTCCAAATTTAAAAAGGCCCATCTTCTCGACAATGTCCGCACTCTGCTCGGTCGTTAGAAAGGCGGGTGTGCGAAGCCCGCACTCAAACAGCTCGGCAAGATATGACGTGGGTGCTTGCTTTTTGAGTTTATAGTGCATCTGTGCCTGCTTAACTTATGTAGCTTTGTGCCAGATTTTAGCTGTTTTGTTCTGATGATATTGTGTGAAGAAAGGCAAAGGCCGGGGCAACGCCCGGCCACTAGAAGAAGAAGCGGTTATTTAACTTCGCGGGTTTCGTCGGGTTTCATTTCGATGATCTCCCACGGCAGACCCTGTTTATTCAGTTCGTCCATAAAGGCGTCGGGGTCGAGTTGTTCCATGTTCCACACGCCCTTTTTCTGCCATTTGCCCTCCAGCATCAGCTTCGCGCCAATCATCGCCGGAACGCCGGTGGTGTAGCTGACCGCTTGGCTTAAAACCTCGCGGTAGCACGCTTCGTGATCGCAGGTGTTGTGGATGTAAATCTTGCGTTTTTTGCCGTCCTTGACCCCTTCGAACACGCAGCCGATGTTGGTTTTGCCCTTGGTGCGCGGGCCCAAGCTCGCCGGGTCGGGCAGCAGGGTTTTAAGAAACTCGATCGGCACGATTTTTTGGCCCTTATGCTCCACCGGCGCAATGCCCAGCATCCCTACGTTCTCAAGGCAGCGCATATGGGTCAGGTAGCTTTGGCCGAAGGTCATAAAAAAGCGGATGCGCTTCAGTCCGGTGATGTTTTGCACCAGACTTTCGAGCTCTTCGTGGTAGAGCAGATAGCTGTCCTTGGGGCCCACATTGGGGTAATCCCACACCATTTTAATACTCAACGGATCGGTCTCGATCCATTGGCCGTTTTCCCAGTAGCGGCCCTTGGCGCTCACTTCGCGCAGGTTGATTTCGGGGTTGAAGTTGGTGGCAAACGGGTAGCCGTGATCGCCCGCGTTGCAGTCGAGAATGTCGAGGTAGTGGATTTCGTCGAAGTAGTGTTTGAGGGCGTAGGCGCTAAACACGTTGGTCACGCCGGGGTCGAAACCGCTGCCCAACAGGCCCATGATGTTCGCCTTTTTGAACGCGTCATTTTTGGCCCATTGCAGTTTGTATTCAAACTTGGCGGTGTCGGGGTGTTCGTAGTTGGCGGTGTCCAGATAGTCCACGCCGGTTTCGATACACGCGTCCATGATCGCTAGGTCTTGGTAGGGCAGGGCCACGTTGATGACGATGTCGGCTTTGGTGGATTTGATCAGCTTAACCACTTCGGCGGTCACGTCGGCATCGACGCTTGCGGTGGCAATGCTGACGTTGTGCATCTTCTTGATTTCGCCTGCAATCTCGTCGCACTTGGACTTCGTGCGGCTCGCCAGCGTAATGTTGCCGAAGGTCGCGGCGTTCATGGCGCACTTGTGGGTGACCACGCGGCCCACGCCGCCCGCGCCGATAATCAACGTGTTTTTCATGGTTTCTCCTGCGAAAAATTGGCCGAATTCTACACTATTTGGGGGCAAAATGATTGCATTGCATTTTGTAATGTTTTAGTGGGGGTAGGTCACAATGCGCTAACTTTTCGAGCGAAAACCCAAGGAGTCTCCATGAACACCTTTGATGAAGTGATTGAGCGGGTTCGGGACGTGATCAGTCAGGAGATCGGGCGCGGCCGCGTGATGGATCGCGACGTGGCGCGGGCGCTGGATCTCTCGCCCGGCAATCTGGCCACCCTAAAAAGCCGCGATCGGCTGCCCATGGAATCGATTGCGGCTTTTTGCGCCAAACGGCGAATCAGCATCAACTGGCTGCTGTTCGATCAAAGCGCGGAATCGCTGGTGGCGAACACCGAAAAATACGCCTATGTCCGCTACTTTAAAGATGTCCGCGTTTCCGCCGGCGGCGGCGCGTTTGATGCGGAGGTTGAAGCCGAACAGTTACCCCTGCCGCCCGTGTGGGTGGAAAAGCTGGGCGGCGAGCGGGAGCTGGAGCGGATCGAAGCAGTCAATGTGACCGGCGATTCGATGGAACCCACTTTAAAGGGCGGCGATATTTTGTTTATCCACCGCGATCGCCAGAACTTCCGGCGCGGCGGCGTGTTTGCCGTGGCGACGCCCCACGGCCTGTTTGTCAAACGGCTGGAACTGCAGGTGGACGGCGCGTTACTGCTCATTTCCGACAACGCCGATTATCCGCCCCAAAAGGTCGCTTCCGGCGAAGTGGAGGTGTTGGGTCAAGCGGTGGCGGTCTTTAGCTCCGAGCTTTAATGATTATTCACCTTGATCTCGACTGCTTTTTTGTCAGCGCCGAACGGACGCGAACACCGGAGCTTCGCGGTGTGCCTGCGGTGGTGGTTAACCGCAACGACACGGCGATTTTTTCCAACGAAGCTAAACCCAAAATGGCCTTCGGCGATTATCGCGGCGCGTTCGCGGGGCCGTGCTGGTACGACAAATTCGGCCGCTCTAAAGACTGGCGCGAACACTTTATAGAAAACGGCAAAATTCGCGGCATTGTGGTGGCGGCCAGCTACGAAGCTAGAAGCCACGAGATCAAAACCGGAACTCCGCTGGGCGAAGCACTGGCTAAATGCCCCAAACTCAAAGTGTTGCCCACGGATATGCCCTTTTATTACGGGCTTTCCAAAGAGCTGGCGGACTTTTTGCAGGAGCGTATTCCGGTGCTCGAGCAGTTCAGCATCGACGAGTTTTTCGGCGATCTGTCCGGCTGGGTCGAGGACGGTGAAGTCGAAGGTTTTATCCGCGATTTGCAGGCCGAGGTGTACAAAAAACTGCAACTGCCCGCCACCATCGGTGCATCCTCCACCAAGGCGATCGCCAAGCTGGCGGCCAAAAGCACAAAACCCTTCGGCACGCGGGTGGTAAAACCCGGAGAAATCGCCGGATTTATCGAAAACAAACCCATCCGCGCTCTAGCGGGTATCGGACGGCAAACGGCGGCGCACTTGGAGCGTTTTGGCGTTAAAACTCTGGGCGAAGCGGTGCGCGCGCCGTCGCTTCTGGAGGCAATGGGTAAAAACGGGCGGCGGATTTTGGCGGAGCTCAAGGGCGAGGGCGGGGCCGGCGTGGAGCCTGCGTCGCCGCGCAAACGCATCGGTATTTCGCGCACCTTTGATCCGGTGAACGATCGCGCCGAGGTGCGCCGCCGTTTGATGGTGCTGGCGCGGCATCTGGCCTTTACGATCACCTCGCTGGGGCTTGAGCCGACCCATTTTCAGATGGCGATCGGTTACCGTTACGGCGGCGGCAATTCGCTTTCGGTTGAAAGCGGGCGGATTTTTAGCGAACCGTTGCTGCGTCATCTGGTGCGGGAAAACCTAAGCGCCCTGGACACGCTGGGCGGTTCGCCGGTGACCTATCTGGGCATAAACGCCGGCCATTTCGCCGATCGGCATACGCCCCGCACGGTCAGCTTGCTCAATCTTGAGGACGATCGTAAAAACCGCCGCCTCAGCGACGCGGCGCAAAAGCTGCGCAACAAATACGGCGTGGACAGTCTGTGCTGGGCCGCCGAGCGCGGCTAGCTTGCCTTGAAGTTGCGCGCCTGCAAAACAAAGCGCGCGCCGCGATCGCTGTTTTGGGCTTGGATGCTCCCTTGGTAGCGGTCCTCCAAAATCCGGCGGATTAGATACAGCCCCAGACCCTTTTCGCGGCTTTTAAAAGCGGTGGTCGAGTAGGGCTCGAACAAAAAGGGCAGCACACCCGCGTCGATGCCCCCCGCTTCGTCTTCGACAATCACCTCGATCCCCTCCTCGCCCAGAGGCCGGGCGCTGACGGTGATAATGGTGCCGCTCAGCCGCCGTTCGTGAACGATGGCGATAACGTTCTCAAAAAGCTTGACAAAAATCTCCACCCAGTCGGTGCGGGCAGCCACCAGCCGGGTTTGGGGCTCGATCCGCATGCGCACATGAATCTGCAACGATTTAAGACGGCCCTCCAAAAGCCGCTGGGCCTCCTTGCAAAGCTCGTCGATTCCGGCAAAGGCGGGCGCTTCTTTGGACTGGTGCAGCTCGGTAAAGCGTGTGATGGTCATAGAAAGCGCCTTGAGTTCCGCCATGATGTTTCGCACCCACTCAGAAAGCTGCTCCCGCGCCGAAGGCTGCAGCGGCAACTCCTCTTCCATACGCTGGGCAATCAGGCCGATGACGTTAAGGGGCTGACGCCACTGGTGGGCGAGGTTGATCAGCAGGTTGGTGAGCGCCTGTTTGCGTCCCTGCTCGTACAAAATGGCGTTTTCCTGCGCCTTTTTCAGCTCGGTAATATCGCGGGCAATCCCCTCAAGGGCAATCAAATTGCCCTGATTGTCGAAGATGGGCGTGTTGCGCTGCTCGGTCCAGATAATGCGCCCGTCCTTGCGCACCCAGCGCAGCAGCAGCGGTTTGCCGGGTTTGACCGCTTCGCCGGAGGCCACCTTCGTTAGCAGCGCGCGGTCTTCGGGGTGGATGAGCTTAAAACCCAGTTCGGGATCGGCGTAGTGATCTTCGGGGCTAAAGCCGGTCATTGCGGTCGAAGCGGGGCTGACGTAGCTAAAGCGCCGCTCAGGCAGCAGTTCGTAGCGAAAGATCAAATCCTGCGCGTTCTCCGCCAGCCGCCTAAAGCGCGCTTCGCTTTCGCCCAGACGTTTTTCGCTCTTGCGGCGGGCTAGGATGTTGCGGATGAGCAGCGCAATCACAAGGGTTTGCACAATCAGGGCCGTGACCATGACGCGGTTAAAAAACTCGGTGCGCTCCGTCAGCTCCCGGGTGCGTTCGCCCACCAGCTCTTCGAGGCGGTTTTTGTAGCGGTGCAGCTCCTCTTCGGCAATCTGGCGCGAGCTGATATCGTGGATAATCGAAAAGAGCAACTCCCGTCCGCCCATGTGGATCGGCCAGGAGTGAACCTCTACGGTTTTGATTGTCCCGTCCGCAAGGCGGTGGGGAAAAATAAAGTAGTTGCGCCGTTCCTTGAGTGCCCGCTGGCGCTCGGCGGCCACCTCTTTGGGGCTGAGAATGTTGATCTGGCTAATGAGCATCTCAGTCAGGCGCTCGCGGCTCATTTGGTAAAACTGCTCGGCCGCGCGGTTGGCATCGACAATGCGCCCGGAGCCGGGCTCGATCAGCATCATAATCGCGCCGTGCCGTTCAAACAGCTCGTAGGGCAGCGCCGCTTCGTCGGCCAGCAGAGCGCCAAACCACAGCGCAACCGCCGCTGCCGTCCTTAAGAGCGGTTTCATGCGGGCCTTCCTTTGAGCGGCAGCTCGATCGTGAACTCCGCGCCGTTGCCGGTATTGTGGGCAAAGAGCCGTCCGTGCATCTTCTCTTCGATAATCGTCCGCCCCAGCGAAAGACCGATGCCCGTGCCTTTTTCGCCCTTGGTGGAGGCAAAGGGTTCAAAGATAGCATCGGGTAGCAGGTGTTCGGCAATGCCGCCGCCGTTGTCGGTGACGGTGACGATCGCGCTTTTTTGGGCGGCTTTGCCGGCGATGACGATGCGCTTGTTCTCCACGGCCCGCTCCTCAAGCGCGTCGCGGGCGTTGGTGATCAGGTTTAAGATGACCTGTTTGAACTCGCTGGAGTAGCCCTCGACCCAAAGCTCCGGTTCCAGATGCACCTCCAGGCCAATCTGGTACTTAAGTAGCTGCGTTTCCAAAAGCGCGCTTACCGAATCGATCGCCGCTTTGAGTTCAAAAATCTCAAGCTGGCGCGACGGTTTGTAAAAGTTGCGGAAATCCTCGACCGTCTGGCTCATAAACCGCACCTGATTTATCACCCGGTCCACATGGGTGTCGATGGCGGGTTTGTCCAGCTCGCCGTCTTCGTAGGCGTCGGGCAGGTTTTGGGTGAGCAGGGCAATGGTGTTTAGGGGCTGTTTCCACTGGTGGGCGATAGCGCCGATCATGCTGCCCAGTTCGGCCAGCTTGGACTGCTGAATCAGCGCCGTTTGCTGCAGCGTCCATGCCCGTTGCAGCCGCTTAAGCTCCGAAATATCCGACACGCTGGTGATCTTAAAGGGCCCGCCCTCCACGTTCTCCAGCCGCGCGGCGGTGGCAAGAATGTGGATGCGTTTGCCGTCCTTGCGCACCACCTCCCATTCGGCGCTGATTTCGGTTTTGCCGTCCAGGAAGTCGTCGTGGAGCTTTTCGAGTTCGGCGCGGTGTTCGGGGGGAACCACCAGCGTAAAGGGCCGACCGATGAGATCGTTTTCGCTGTAGCCGTAGATGTCGCAGTAGGCTTTATTCACCCGCACGAAGCGGTAGTTGCGATCGGTGACGCAGATGCCCACGTTGGCCGTGCGAAAGACTGCGCCGAGCATCCGCTCCTGCTCGAGCCGCTCTTTGACCTCGTATTCGACCCGATCGGCCAGGGTTTGAGAAAGGCCGCGATAGCGCTCTTCGCTGGTTTTAAGCGCCGTTTCCGCCTCTTTGCGGGTGGTGATGTCGCGGACGTTGATCATGATCACTTCGCTTCCGCCCGTGCGAACCGCCGATGCGCTCACCTCCACCTGCAAAAGCGCGCCGTTCTTGCATTTAAAGAGCCGTTCGCCCACCTGCACGCGCCCCTGTGTGCGGATAGCGGCCATCTGTTTTTCGATCTGCTCGGCGCTGACCTCGACCACATCGCCCAGACCCAGGCCAATCAGTTCCTGCGGGCCGTAGCCGAGCAGTTCATGCAGCTGCAAATTGGCCTCTAAAATCCGGCGGTTTTGGGGGTTGACCACGAAGATCCCGTCGGAAGACTGCCGCATCTGCGCACTGTAGTAGTCGCGCTCCTTGCGTACCTGTGCCAACTGCCGCCGCAAAATCCACCAGGCCGCCGCCGAAGCCGCCAGCACCAGCAAAACTGCCGCCAGCAGCACAATACGCGTCATGCGGCGCACGGGGGCAAAGGCCTCATCCACAGGCAGGGCCGCCACCACAAACCAGTTGGCCACAGGAATCTGCCTGCCCGAAGCCAGCACCTCAACCCCAAAGGGGGTTATGCCGATGCCGCTGCCCTCATAGCCTGCCATAAAGCGGTCGTGCAAGGGGTTCTCGCCCGGCGGTTGTGTCGGTTGCATAATGCGCCGTTTGTCGGTGGCGGCCACGACCCTGTTGCTGGCGCGATCGGCAATGATATAACCGCCGGTTTTACCGTAGGAGTACCGGCCAATATCATCAAGAAAGTTGGGCTTGGACAGATTGATAACCCCCTGAACCAAGCCGAGAATGTGCCCGTGCTCATCCCTGATGGGTACGCTAATGGACATGACCGGCGCGTTGATCGTTTTGCCCATGACCGGCGGACTGACCACGGCTACCCCGTCTCGCAGCACCCGTTGAATATGGGCGCGATCGCCGTAGTTCTGGCCGACGCGCCCCGAAGCAGGGGAATCGGCCACCGCGTTGCCGTTTTTGTCCATGACGATCAGGCCGGCGTTGAAATACAGATGCAGCAGCGGCAAACCGTCGATGACCGTTTGGAGCTGCTCGCAGGGTCTGAGTTTTTCATCGTGCGCAAGCCGGTCCGAAAGCCGTCCAAGGGCAGTAATCTGTTCGCTGATAAGCCGGTCGATCCGGGTGGCCATCAGGGTTGCGGCGGAGTATTGCTGATCGGCCTGCAGGGTTTTAAGATCGCTTTTGAGCAGTTGATAGGAAAGCAGTGCGACGAGGTAGATAGCAAGGCCCAAAAGCGTAACAACGCTGAGGATGATGCGCGTTTCAAGCGAAAGTTTCGTCAACCGCCAAAGCTTCAAAAAAGGCCCCCATCTGCCGTTACTGCGGGGATTATAGTCTAAATAAGGCATAATAAAGCAAGAGGGCAAAGCATGAAAAACCTGAATGAACTCAATGTTTTATACATGGAAAACGATCTCGACGCCATCGACGATGCGGTGCGCGTCTTGGACGAACATTTTAAAGAAAGTTTCACAGGAACGACCGCTGAAGAGGCGGTGCGGATTTTTAAAGATGTTTTTATCGATCTGATCGTCGCCAATATCGACACCGCCGATGTGGGGGCTGTCAAATTTATGACCGCCATCAAGCGCAACGCCCCGGAGTTTCCTATGATCGCGCTGTCGGCCAAGCCCGAAGCGCAGGCGCGTGCAGCCCTGGGTAAGCTGACGGTGGAGGCTGTTTTGCCCCTGCCGCTGGATGTCAAAAGGCTGGGCGAAAAGATTGTCGAGCTGCAAAGCGCCATCACCGCCTTTGCCTCCAAACGTCCCGATCGCCAAAAGGACGAAAACCCCACCGCGTCGATGGGGGTGAGCGAGGCGATTGATCAATACTTTATTTACATCACCCACGAACTGACCGCCTACGACAAGGAGCGTCCCGGCGAGCGGCGCATGGACTATTTTCTCATGAAGCCCTTTTTGATGACCGCCTTCAATCAGTTCAAGGCCATGGACGCCACGCTGGAGGATGAGCGCATCAAGCAGGCGCGCTGGCGTATGGAAAAGGCCGCGCAGCTTTGGCAGGTGATGGTGCGCAAAACCACCGGCAGCGTCGAGCAGATTTACGAAGAGGTGTTTTTAAAAAAGCAGGTCGATTATCTGCGCTTGCTGCACGAATCCGAAGAGCTGATCGACGCCATGAGCAAGGGCCGCGGCGAACTGGGCACGGTGACCAAGCAGCTCGAAAGCGCCAAGGAGGAGGTCAAGCACCAAAAGGGCGAGGCCAAGGCCGCCGCCGAAGCGCTGTTTAAAAAGCTCAACGCCCGCAACGTCGATCTGGTTCATAAGCTCAGCGAACAGAAAAAACGGTTCGATGCGGTTCAAGACGAGATGCGCGCGCTGTGGGAGGCCAACCGCGACAGTTTTGTCGAGACCTTCAAAACCAAGGTCGATCTGGTGCGAAACGACCTGATCGAAACGCTGGGACTGCTGGCCTTCCGGTTCGATCAGCAGTTGTGGCGGCGGGCCAAGCTCTCCGAGCCGATCCGCAACTTTTTTGCCGAATCGCGCATCGAGGGGATTTTTTCGAGCAAGACCTTTTTGGAATATTTCGTGGGCAATGTAGATACCGCGCTGGCCGGAGAGCAGCTTAAAAAGCTCGTCAGGTATCTCAACGACTACAACAAGAAAAATAAAATTCCCATCGCCCTGCTGGGCAGCGACACGCTGGAGCTTACACGGCTAAAGGGTCAGATCGAAAAGCTCGATTCGATCTTGAAGGTGATGCCCTTTACCGACCCCGACGCGCTCTTTAAGGCCCACGAAAAGGAGCCCTTTTGGGTGGTGATCGCGGACTTTTACGCCACCGGGCGGCTGGGGGGCGTGGAGTTTATCGAAGCCTTCAAGGGCCGTTTTCCCAAGGCGAGCGAAGAGGTGGCCTTTGCCGTCAATCTGCCCGGCCGCGATGCCAGACGGGAGTATCAGCGCGCCTTGGGCGCGGGCGTCAAGCACATTCTTGACCGCGATATGAATCAAGACGCCCTTTCGGCGAAACTGCTGCAGATTCTCTAACCCGTGAAAATCCAGCTGCTTAGCGATCTGCACAACGAGTTTTCCGGCAGCCAAAGGGCCGCGCCCATCGAAGCCACCGACGCCGATCTGATCGTGCTGGCGGGGGATATCGATCTGGGGCTTCAGGGGATCGAGTGGGCGGGGCGGGAGTCGAAGCGTCTGGGCAAACCGCTGCTGTACGTGGCGGGCAACCACGAGTTTTACCGCCACGATATTTCGCTCGCGGCGTCGATGGCCGCAGCGGCCAAAAAGGCCGGTGTGCTTTTTTTGGAAAACGAGCGCGCGGTGCTGGAGGGGGTTCGTTTTTTGGGCTGCACCCTTTGGAGCGATTACCGCGCGGCGGGCGATGCGGCCCTTGCGATGCAAACGGCCGCCGAGTCGCTCAACGATCACCGTCTCATCCGCAACGGCGATCATCCCTTTATGCCGCAGGATGCTCTGGCGCTGCACAACCGTTCCCGCGAGTGGCTCGCGGCGGCGCTGGCCGAACCCTTTGCGGGCAAAACCGTTGTGGTGACCCACCACGGCCCCCATATGCTCTGCCAGCACCCCTCCCACTCGATCACGCCGCTTTCGGCCGCCTTCTGGAGCGATTTGGGCTATTTGGTCGAACAGGCCGACGTGTGGTGTTTTGGTCACTCCCACGGCAATATCCAAACCCGCTGGGGTAAATGCCGTCTGCTGTGCAACCAGCGCGGTTACGATATGGAAAACCGCTGGGACTTCCGGCCCGATTTTGTCTTCGAAGTGTGAGCACGTCAGGACTCTTTTGTAATAATGACCGTACTAGGAGGCCGGGATGAGACTATGGGGGTGGCTGACGGCCGTGTCGGGGGCGCTTTTGATAGCGCTGCTGGCGGTCTTTTATGCGCGCGAAACGCAAAAGGCCGAGCTGCTGATTTTGGAGCACACCCGCGCCCACGCCCAAGTGGTCAAGGTGCGCTTAGACGATCTCAACCGTTTTTTAACGCAGGCGGTCGAGGGCTATCTGGCTAACCCCGCCCAAAACGCCGCCGCGACCCGTGAGCTTTTCTTCTTCGGCCAGCGGATTCATACCGATGTGATGGACTTTTTTATTCTCGATGCCCAAGGGCGCGTTGCCGTGTGGACCCGCGAGGGGGCGTTTCCCGAGATTGGCGATCGGGAATACTGGCTTAACCACCAAACCCCCGGCGCTAAGCCCGTGTGCGTCACCCGGCCCCTGCTTTCGAGGGTGCATAAAGAACCCGTATGGTTTATCGCGCTCTCCAGGGGCTTTCGGGATAAAGCGGGCAATCTGAGGGCGGTGGGGGTGGTTAATCTGACCATCGATGCGCTGGCCGCCGAGGTTGCCGCCATCGAAAGCAACAGGGACGATCGCACGGCGGCGCTGGCGCATGAAAGCGGCGAGCTGATTTACCGTACTCCCGCCCTTAAAGCGGTTGCTCCCGGCGAACGGCTACCCCTGCTGCACGGCGTGAGCTTGCCTCTGGCCGAGCCGATCGTCAAGGTGATTGACGGGTCGCTGGATAACAAAACCCGGTTGGGCGCGGTCAGAACGGTTGAGGGGTATTGCCTCGCGGTTACCAGCACCCTGGACATGACGCAGGTGATGGCCCCGTGGCGCCGCTGGGCGGCTGCGGCGGTTGCGCTTTGGCTGCTGCTGGCGGGGGCGGGCTATTGGACGGTTCGCCGTATGGGGCGGCTGACCCGCGAAAAGATCACCAGCGAGGGCATCTACCGCGCGTTGTTCGACCATGTGGCCGACCCGATCTTTTTGGCCCGGCCCCAGGGCGGCGGCTTTGAGTTTACCGGGGCCAACAGCGCGCTGCTTCAACGAAGCCGGGGGGAGCGTATCGAACTGGAAAAGAGTTTCGCTCAGGCGCTTCACCGCTGCTACGAAACCCGCAAACCCGTCACCCACGAGCAGGAGTACGGCGGGCAAAGCTGGATGACGGTGATTAGCCCTGTTACCGACGGGGGCGGGCGGGTGGCGCTGCTGGTGGGGATTTCGCGGGATATTACCGCCCATAAAAACCGTCAGGCGCTTTTGTCTAAGCAGGTGGAAAACGAGGTGGAGCACCGTCTTTTGGCCCAAAAGGAGCGCGATATGGATCGCCAGCTTCTTATTCAGCAGTCTAAAATGGCCGAAATGGGCAGCATGATCGGTGTGATTGCCCACCAGTGGAAGCAGCCCCTGAATGTGATTGCGCTGCTGGTGCAATCCTTTGAAGACGATTTCGACGAGGGGGAGATGACCCGCGAAAACCTGCAAACGGCCATTGGGCGCATTATGGATCAGGTGCGGTTTATGAGCCAGACGGTGGACGATTTCCGCAGCTTTTACAAGCCGGGCAAAACCCCCGAACTCTTCAGCCCCAAGCAGGCGATCGACAAAACCCTCGAACTGCTCGCCGCGCAGATCAAAAAACACGAGATCGACGTGCAAATGACAGTAGAGGGCGAGGGGATGGTGATGGGCTTTCCCAGCGAGTTTAAGCAGGTCATCTTAAATCTGGTGACCAACGCCAAAGACGCCGTGGCGGCCACCGGGCAAAAAACGCCCCGCATCGGCATTTCGCTGAGATATGCGTCAGATTCGGCGGTTATCGTGTTGTGCGATAACGGCGGCGGCATCGCACAGGCGTATCTGCCCGACAAGCTCTTTGAGCCCTTCGTCTCCACCAAGGGCGAAGCGGGTGCGGGGGTGGGGCTGCTGCTGGCCAAAACGATTATCGAAAAAAAGATGGGCGGCACGATTCGGGCCTATAATGAGGGGCCGGGCGCGTGCTTTGAGATTATCTTGCCGCTTTACCAAGGAGAAAACCGTGAGTCCTGAAGAAAAACTCAAAAACGCCACACTGCTGATTGTGGAAGACGACCCCGAAGCGCTGGAGGCGCTGACGGTGATTACCCGCGCTCTTGTCAAAAAGGTGCTCAAAGCCTCCAACGGCGCGGAGGGGTTGAAGATGGTTCAGATGCACAATCCCGATCTGGTTTTGAGCGATCTGCAAATGCCGGTGATGACCGGGATGGAGATGATCGAACACATCAAGGCAACTCATCCCAAAAAACCGATTATCGTCGTAACCATCTTTTCCGACGAATCCCACAAGGTGCCCTTGGCTGACAGGCAGCTGTACAAACCGATCGATCGCAACGAGTTGCGCCGATCGCTCTTTGAGCTGGCCGAACGGCTTTAAATGCGCATGGGGCAGGGGGAACACGTGCAACGGAAATTTTTTGCGACCGAAAGTTTTATGGCGGCGGCGCCGCTGCTTCTCATTATTTCCACGGTATTTCACAGCTATATACTGTTTCATATTAATGTGGAGATTTTCAGTACGCTGATCGCCTTTAGTATTTTTGTTTTTGGCTGGGACACGCGCCATCATTTTAAAAACGGTTATCTGCTTATTGTCGCGGTGGCTTACCTGTTTGTGGGCTTTTTGGATATTTTCCACGCGCTGACCTACCAGAGCATGAATATCTTTGATTATCCCGCCAACTTCGCCATCGAGCTATGGATTTCGGCGCGGTTCATGGAGGCGGTCACCTTTGTGGCGGCCTATTTTTTCATTAGCCGTCCCGTGCCCGCCTTTCGGGTGATGGCGATTTACGCGGGCGCGACGCTCCTTTTGGTGGGGTCGATCTACGCCGGAATTTTCCCCGACTGTTATGTGGACGGCGAAGGGCTGACCGCCTTTAAGGTGGGGGCGGAATATGTGATTATGGCTATTTTGGGCCTCTCCTTGTGGCTTTTGAAGCGTTCGGCCGGGATGTCCGCCAAGGTCAAGCGGCTGCTCTATATCTCGATCGCGCTGACGATTTTTGGCGAGATGAGCTTTACGCTCTATCACGATATGTTCGGCATTTTTAACATTATCGGCCATGTGCTCAAGGTGGTCTCCTTCTATCTGCTCTACAAGGCGATTTTGTCCGTGGGCCTGAGCGAACCGATGGAGCTCTTAAGCCGGCAGCTGGCCGAAGCCGAAGCGGTTAAACAGCGCCAGCAGGAGATTTTATTGGAGCAGTCCCGCGTGGCCGCCATGGGCGAAATGGTTAGCGCGCTGGCCCACCACTGGCGTCAACCCCTAAGCGTGGTGGCCCTGACCGTCCAAAGTCTGCGCGACGATTTTGACGAGGGGGTTTTGGGCGCGGAGCGTATCGACCGGGTGGTGGAGATCACCATGAACAAACTCAACGAGATGTCCCGCTCCATTGATAGCCTGCGTGGGCTGATTCCCAGCGACGCGGGCGCAGAGCGCTGCTGCGTGCTCGAAGAGATCAAGGCCGCCCATGCGCTCATTCAGGCCGAGTTTGCCCTGAGCGGCATCGAACTGGATGCCGACTGTTTCCATGGCGGGTCAAAACCTCTGGAGGTCTGCTTTTGCAGCCCCGATAATAAACAGTGGGTGCGCATGATCAGCTCGGAGTTTAGACAGGTGGTCTTTAACGTACTCATCAATGCCCGCGACGCTATTTTGACCCGCCGCGCCAAGGGTGAGACGGATTTGAAAGGACACATCCGTCTCAGTCTGGATTTTGTTGACGGCTACGAACGGCTGGTGATCGAAGACAACGGCGGCGGCATCCCCAAGGAGGCGTTGCCCAGAATCTTCGAACCCTTCTTCACCACCAAGGAACGCGGTCAGGGCAAAGGCATCATCACCGGAGTGGGCGTGGGGCTTTATACGGCTAAAGTGGTGGTCGAAGAGCATATGGGCGGTCAGATTTTTGCCGAAAATAGCGGCGAGGGCGCAAGGATTACGATTTTGCTGCCGTTGGAGAGGTCAAAATAGGTGGTGCGCCCGGAGGGACTCGAACCCCCGACCGATGGTACCGGAAACCATTGCTCTATCCAACTGAGCTACGGACGCGTTTTTTGAAGGCCGCGATTATATCACGGCCCTCTTATTAGAAGATTGAAAATCCGGTTTTAGCCGCAAAGAGCTCCAGCGCCTGCGAAGCGGCCATGGAAAGACCGTCTTTATTGAGTGCGGGCGACCAGGCCGCCACGGCCATTTTGCCCGGCACCACCGCCACGATGCCGCCGCTGATGCCGCTTTTGCCCGGCAGCCCCACGCGGAAGGCAAAATCCCCCGATACGTCGTAATGGCCGCAGGTGAGCATAATCGCATTGACCCGCTTGGCCTGCGAGGCGGTCAGAATCTGTTTTTGGCTGACGGGGCAGACCCCTTTGTTGGCCAGATAGAGCATCGATCGGGCCAGATCGGCGCAGCTGGCCTCCATGGCGCACTGGTAGAAGTAGAGCGTCGAAACCGTCTGCGGGTGGTTTTCCATGTTTTTAAAGCTGGCGATCAGGTGTGCCAGCGCCTTGGTGCGGTGACCGTGTTCGATCTCCAGTTGCGCAATCTCCTCGTTAAATCCCAGCGTATCGTTGCCGCTGCGCTCCTTGAGAAAATCGAGCAGAACCTCTTTGGTTTGATTGCCCTTGGCCGTCAGGATGACGTCGGTGGTGATGATCGCGCCGGCGTTGGTCAGCGGGTTTCTGGGCTCTCCGGCCTTAAACTCCAGTTGCAGCAGTGAATTGAGCGCGTTACCGGCGTTTTCGCGCCCCACGCGCCGCCACAGATCGTTGCCCATAATCTCAAAGGCCAGCGACAGCGCAAAGACCTTGGCGATACTCTGGATAGAAAAGCGCTCCTGCGCGTCGCCCACGGTGTATAGGTCACCGCCCACGGTGGCGACCGCCATGCCGAATTTGGTGGGATCGGCAATGGCCAGCGCGGGGATATAGTTGGCCACGCTGCCCTTGCCCAGAAGGGATTGCACCTCGGCGTGGATTTCGTTTAGTATGGCCTGAAAATCGGGCTGGCTCACGGTGCGGCCTTTAGTTTGAGATAGGACGGATCCAGACGGCATTGATCGTACCGGGTCAGGTTGTTGGCTTCGACAATCCGGTGAAGCTTGTTCACATACAGTTCGCGCTGCTCGGAGTAGAGCCCCAAAAAGCTGATCAGATGAAAGGGATCGCTGCTGGTGAGCCGCTCGTTTCTAAACTGTTCAAAGGAGCGGCTGGTGCCGACGGTTTTGAAATAGTCCTCGATCGAGTGGGCGGGCGACTCGTACCGGCGCAGGTAGATCGGTTTGCCGCCCCGGTGACCGGAAGCGAGAATTCTAGGCTCTCTGGGATTAAAAGACCACACGCCAAAGAGGTTATAGGCCTCCTGAAACAGCCGCGACGTTCCCCAGCCGCTCTCCAGCGCCGCTTGAGCCAGCGCAATACTGGCAGGGTGGGTGTAGAGTCTTGAGAGGAGAATCTCGGTTTCGGTGGTGCGGTAGTGGCGCAGGAGCCGTTCGATATAGGCGCTGTCCGATCGGCTGGGGTAGTGCTTGGCCAAAATTCCCTCCACCCGCTCACGGATCACGTCCTGACGGTGTTTAGCCACCAGCACGGCGGGCAAAATCATCTCAATAAACCGCTGCTTGCGTTCAGGAACACTTAGCTCCTCAAGCCCCATCCGGCCCGTGTAAAGAACGGGTTTAACCCGATCACACGCAAAGGGCTCGATCTGCGCGTGGGACTCGATGGTGTGTTCGATCGTTTGCACTTCCAAAATCATGGGCCGTCCGCCGCCGTAAAACCAGTAACCCAGCGCCATAAGGCCAATACCCGAAAAGAAGGCGAGCATCAGCCCCAAAAGCCGCAGGGGCGCTTTAAACGGCGCTTTGGCGAGGCGGCGCTTTTTGTGGCGCAGGGCGGCGCCGGAGTGTCTTAGGCGGATGGATCGCATCAGCCGATTTTGCGGCCCAAGTTGTACATGATCGCTTCGTGGATCTTCTTGAGCCCTTCGTCAAAGTTTTCGATGCGCGCCGCTTCGGCTTCGGCCAGCGCCGCTTCGGCCTTGGCAAGACTGGCCTTGGCTTTGGGCAGATCGGCGTCGATTTCGAGCCGCTTTTGTTCCAGTACCTTGGGCGTGTTGTTCATGTGCAGGTTGTCGAAGAATTTAAAGGTGCGCTTATACTCCTCTTTGGCCACGTCGTTGCGGGCCGAACGCACCCCCCGATCGGCGGTTTCTCTCAGCACCAGCGTGCATTCGCCTGCGGGGATAAACTGCATGATCCGTTTTTGATCGTTAAACTGCCCCTCTTCGTTGATGATAATGTCGCGCAGCTGCTCGTGGCTGTACTGGCTGAGGCGGTCTTTGCTCATCATGGGCGCAAGACGCATCGCTTCGCTGTTTTTCTCCGCGTTGACGACCGCCTTTTTGCAGCGTTCCACCTCGGCCACCAGATCGGCGTTTTTCTTTTCGCGCTCCTTGAGGGCCTGCGTCAGGCGCATTTTGACCTGATCGGCCCGTCCGGCCACCATGCCGCCGCCGGGTTTGGAGAAGATGGGCGCGTACTCAAGGGTGCCCTTGATCGCTTCGCCGATGACGGCGGGAATATCGTTGGGGCCGGGGGCTTTCAAGATCGCCGCGGTGAAGGTGTCGGCGATCATCTCCGAGACGACCGGTTTGAACCGCTTGACGTAATCGAGCGCCTGATTGCGTAAGAATGCGCGGTATTTGTCGGTGCCCATCACGGCGGCGAGCTGATCGCCCTCCAGTCCGCAATCGCGGCTCAGGTAAAGCCGCGCGGCTCCTTCGAGGAACTTTTCCAGCCCTTCAACCGCCTTGGCCAGCCTGAAGTGACTGTAGCTTTCCATGTGCAAAAAGCTCAGATAGCGGCGCTGGGGCAGGCGGGTTAAGACTTCGTTCATGGCGGTGCGCACGATGACTTCGCGCTTGGCGGCGTCTTCGCACAGCAGCACATCCTTTTCAAAAACCGCCGGGTCGCTAAAGAGCTCGTCGATATAGGCCAGCGCTTCGGGATCGCCGATGCTCTCGGGCAGGCTGAGCGTCTTGGGCTCTTCGGGCGGCGGTACGGCCAGCTCCTGAAACAATCGCACGACAATGCGGTTTTTGGCAAAGATAATGAGGTCTTTTTCGTTGAGCGCAAAGGCTTCGCTGACGGCGGTTTTGATCACCTCGCGCTGGGCGGAGGCGTCGTAGTTGACGGGAAAGAGCGCGGCGATGGAGCCGACAAGCTCTTCATCCAGCGTCAGCACGTTGCGGTTGGTCGCTTCGGCGATAATGGCCTCTTTGG
>JBFWML010000045.1:0-17558 GCA_050251635.1 Campylobacterales bacterium
GGCCGCGAACCACCACATCCATATCTCTGGGCATATTGTCCATCATCATGGCGATACGTTTGAGAAATAGCAGGGAATCGCTGTTCATAATCTGCGCGCTTCCGGGACGAAAAAGCATCCCTGCAGGGAGCTGAATCATAAAGCCCTCAATCGCTTCTTGCACCTGAATCGTCTCTTCGCCCCCCTGCCGGCGGATAATCTCATTAAACTCCGAAACCGTCACCGTCACGCGGTTGACCACTTCGTCGGTCTCCACCTGAGGCTCGATCGGCGTGGCAATTTGAATCCGCTCGCGGGAAATCTCGCTCATCGTGCCACCCTCGAGCACGCTCATCGCCGCAGCCAAAGAGCCGATCGCCTCGCTGACTTTTTTAGCATCGAGCGTACTCATGGAGAGCAGCAGGATAAAAAACACCAAGAGCAGGGACATCATGTCCCCAAACTGCACAATCCACTTGGGTGGACAGTTACATTTACACTCTTCTTTTTTCTTGGCCATCAGTTACTCAAACTGGCTAACGCGCTCGCCCGGCGGCAGGAAGCTCATAAGCTTTTGCTCCAGGGTGCGGGGGTTGTCGCCGGCCTGAATGGACATAATCCCTTCGATAATCAGCGTGCGCACCACCACTTCGTCACGGTCACGAATCAGCAACAGGTTATTAATGGGGATACCGATCGTGTTAGCCAGCACCGCGCCATAAAGCGTGGTGATAATAGCCACCGCCATCGCCGGACCGATCGAAGCGGGATCGGCCATGTTGACAAGCATCGCCACCAGACCGATGAGTGTACCAATCATCCCGAAGGCGCCGGCCATGGAGGCAAACTGATCGAACATGGACGCGTTCATTTTGTGGCGGTTGCTGGACTCTTCGGTTTCCAGCTCCAAAAGCTGCCGGATGACGTCGGGCTCGTTGCCGTCAACAGCCATGGAAAGCCCTTTTTTCATAAAGGGGTTATCCTCCTGGTTTACCGGAGTTTCCAGCGCCAAAATGCCGTCACGGCGGGCCATGGTGGCATAATCCACCAACTTTTTAATAAGCATCTGCACGTCAAAGGTCTGCGGCTTGACGGCAATGCCGAACAGTTTGCCCATCAGTTTGATCTGCTCAAGTTTGAAGGCAACCAGCAGCGCGCCCGTCGCGCCGCCCACCACAATCAGAAACGACGGAAGGTCGAGATAAGGCCCAATCCCCACGCCGAGCAGCACGGCGAAGATCAGCAGGGCGTACATCATAACAAGCCCGATGACGGTGCCTAAATCCATACCTAATGTCCAATTTCAGAAGTAAATCCGGCCATTTTAATCCCCCCCATGTTAAGATGCTATTAAAGTTCGATCAAGGATGAGGGTTTGCGGATGGCTGTTTCGGTGGTGATTCTCGCCGCGGGGGCGGGCACTCGGATGAAGTCCGCCACACCCAAGGTTTTACATAGTTTGAGCGGCCGCCCGCTGATTGACTACTCTGTTCTAGCCGCAAAGTCCATCAGCGACGACATTCAAGTCATTTTGTACCACGAAGCCGAGCGGGTCGAAAAACACCTGAACGCCGTTTTCCCCGGACTGACCCTGCTGCGGCAGGATCACCTCAATTTCCCCGGCACCGGCGGCGCAATCAAGGCCGCCAAACCCAAATACGATCAGGTTGCGGTACTCAACGGCGATATGCCGCTGATCACGCCGGAGTTTGTGCAGAAACTGGCCGCCTCAAGCGCCACGGTCACCCTTTCGACCTTTGAGCACCCCGCCCCCACCGGTTACGGTCGTGTCATCCTAGACGGCGATCGGGTGGTGGCGATTGTGGAAGAAAAAGACGCGACCGAAGCGCAAAAGCGGGTGCAGACCGTCAATGCCGGGGTTTACGCCTTTAATCGCGCCTTTTTAGAAAACGCCCTCCCCCGCCTAAGCAACCAAAACGCCCAAAAAGAGTACTACATCACCGACCTGATCGGCCTTGCGGCAGCTGAAGGCAAAAGCGTTGCCGCCGTCAGCGGCGATCAGGCCATGCTGATGGGGGTCAACTCCAAAGCCGAACTGGCCGAAGCCGAAACCCTGCACCAGCGCCGCCTGAAAACCGACTGGATGAAAGCGGGCGTCATTATGCGGCTGCCCGAAACGATTTTTATCGACTCCCGCGCAACCTTTGAAGGCGAATGCGAGCTGGAACCGGGCGTGATGATTAAAGGCGCGTGCAAAATCGTGCGCTCATCCGTTAAAGCCCACAGCGTTATCGAAGATTCGGTGCTAATCGACTCCGACGCGGGGCCGATGGCGCGCATCCGCCCGCAGAGCGAACTAATAGGAACCCATATCGGCAACTTCGTCGAGGTGAAAAAATCCAAACTGACCGGCGTAAAAGCAGGACATCTTAGCTATTTGGGCGACGCAACGATCGATGAAGGCACCAACGTGGGCGCGGGCACCATTACCTGCAACTACGACGGCAAGGGTAAACATCAAACTATCATCGGCAAGAACGTCTTTATCGGGAGCGATACCCAATTGGTTGCGCCCGTCAACATTCCCGACAATGTGCTGATCGCCGCCGGAACAACCGTGACCAAAAACCCCCAAAGCGGCGATCTGGTGCTTTCGCGCACGCCGCAAAAAAGCGTCGCCGGGTTTTTTGAACGTTTTTTCGGGAAAAAGGCGTGAACGCTATTCCCGCCAACCTGCTTGCCAATCGTCGCGTTCTGCTAGGCGTTACCGGCAGCATCTCCGCCTACAAAGCGCCGCAAATCGCGCGGCTTTTGATTAAAGCCGGGGCCGAAGTGCGGGTCGTGATGACCCCCGCTGCCGAGCGGTTTGTGGGGGCGTTAACCTTTGAAGCGATTACCCGATCGCCCGTTTTGACCGAAACAACCGAAAGCTGGGTTGGCGACTGCAACCATATCGGCTTTGCAAAGTGGGCGGAGGTTTTTGCCATCGCCCCCGCGTCGGCCAACACGATCAACAAACTCGCCCACGGCGCGGCGGATAATCTGCTTTTGCAAACGGCGCTGGCCTGCCGCGCGGCCAAGGTGATCGCCCCGGCGGCCAATACGAATATGATCGAAAACCCCATCACCCAGGCGTCGATCAAGCTTTTAAAACTGAACGATTACGCGGTTGTTGAAGCCGAATGCGGCGACTTGGCCTGCGGCGAAAACGGCAAAGGGCGGCTGGCGGAAGAGGAAACGATCTTCTGGCAGATTGCCCGCGCTTTAATGACGCGGGAGTTCTGGCGCTGGCGCGGCGTGGTGATCACCGGCGGCGGCACGGTCGAAAAAATCGACGATGTGCGGGTTCTTAGCAACCTTTCCAGCGGCAAAATGGCCGTGGCTCTGGCCCGCGCCGGATGGCTTTTGGGCGGCGATGTCTGCCTGATCGGCACCGCGTCCGATGCCGCCCTGCCCGTTCATCATATCCGAACCGAAAGCGTGGGGGAGCTGGGCGAAAATCTCGCTCAGGCGCTGCGCGAAGCCAAAAAAGGCGTTTTACCGCCGCCTTCGCTGATCGGCCAGACGCAGGGCGTCATCAAAAAAACGCCGCTACTCTTAATGGCTGCGGCTGTGAGCGACTACACACCCAAAAATCCCCAGATCGGCAAACTCAAAAAGAGCGTTTTGGGTGATAGCTGGAAACTGGAACTGGTTAAAACCCCCGATCTGCTTGCCTCCACCGATAAAAGCGGCGTTTTTAGCGTGGGTTTTAAAGCCGAAATGGACGAAAAGGCCGCTTACGAAAACGCTATTGAGATGAAAAAAATCAAAAAACTCGATGCCGTTTGTCTCAATGTGCTGGGCCAAAACGGCGTGAGTTTTGGCAGCGAACACACCCGCATCCGGCTGATCGGCGCCCAAGAGCAGACGATCGAAGGTGACAAATTGACCGCCGCAATTGGCATCCTCTCGGCGCTGGAAAAAGAGTTTTCTTGAGCCTGCCCGGACATATCGCCATTATTATGGACGGCAACGGCCGCTGGGCGAAAAAGCAGGGGTTTAGCGAACGCACCAAGGGCCACGAAAAGGGGGCCGATACGGTTCGTGCCATCACAACCCACTGCGCGAAAATCGGAATCAAAACCCTGACCCTCTACGCCTTTAGCACCGAAAACTGGAAGCGACCCAAACCGGAGGTCGATTTTCTGATGAAAATGCTCGATCGGTATCTGGAAAAAGAGCTGGCGACGCTTCAGGAAAATAATCTGCGTTTCGGTGCGATTGGGGACTTGAGCGCTCTGTCTAAAAAACTTCAGGATCGTATTGCCAAAACCGCCGAAGCGACAGCCAAAAATAGCGGCATGACCCAACTGCTGGCCCTCAACTACGGCGGCCAAAACGAGATTGTCCGCGCGGCGCAAAAACTGTGTAGCGCAGGCCAACCGATTACCGAAGCGGCGCTACAAAACGCGCTGGACACGGCGGGCCACGGGCCGGTGGATATGCTGATTCGCACCGGCGGCGATATGCGTATTTCCAATTTTCTTTTGTGGCAGGCGGCCTACGCGGAATTGTTTTTTACCGAAACCCTCTGGCCGGAGTTTGCGCCTGCGGAACTCGGCGAGATGATCGCCGAGTTTAGCCTGCGCGAGCGGCGTTTCGGCGGGGTTTAAATGGAGTGGCTTTTTACGGCACTGATCGGGCTTTGTTTGGGCAGCTTCGCCAATGTGCTGATCGTGCGGCTTCCGCAGGATAAAAGCGTCGTTTTTCCCGCCTCCGCCTGTCCGGCTTGCGGTCATATGCTGCGCTGGTATCATAATATCCCCCTGCTCTCTTACCTCTTTTTGCGGGGCCGTTGCGGTTTTTGCGGCGAAAAAATCAGCCCGCTTTATCCGATCGTTGAAGCGGTTTCGGGGCTGCTGTTTGTACTGGCGGTGTGGAAACTGGGTTTTGCGCTGAACGCATTGGCGGCGGGTGCGGCTTTTGTTTTTCTGCTGGCTTTGGCGATTATCGATCTCAAACATATGGCGGTGCCCGATTCGCTCAACTTTGCCGCGCTTTTTTTCGCGCTGCTGGCCGGGCCTTTCGGGCTGGATAACCTCTTTAACGCGCTGGTCGTCGCGGGTGGTCTTTCGCTGCTGCGCATGGGGCTTTCGACCTTACTCAAAAAAGAGGCGATGGGCGAAGCGGACGTGATTTTGGGTGCGACAATGGGCGCATTGCTGGGTCTGCACGGGGCGCTTCTTGCGCTGTTTTGCGGAGCGGTTTTGGCAATCCTTCCGGCCGCCTTGCGCCGCAAAAACGGCAATGAAGAGACGCCGTTTATCCCCTTTTTGGCGGCCGGAACGCTGATTGTGTTTCTCTTTGGCCCCACGCTTTACAGGCTGCTGGGCTGGTAATGCAGGCCAAAGTCACCATCGCCTACGACGGCAGCCATTTTTACGGATCGCAGCTTCTGCGGGAAAAGGGCGACACGACGCTGCCGACGGTGCTGTCGGTTTTTGAGGAGGCGCTTAAAAGTATGGGAATTGCCTCTGCCGTTTCCGCAGCGGGGCGCACCGACCGTTTCGTCCACGCCACGGGTCAGGTGGTGGGGTTTGAAGTGCCGCCCTTTTGGCAAAACGCCGATCGGCTCAAAAGCGAGCTGGACAAGAAACTCTGGCCGCAGATTCTCATTAGACGGCTCGAACTGGTTGATGACGGTTTTCATCCGCGTTTTTGCGCCCAAAGCCGCGCCTACCGTTACCTCATCACGACCGATCGGCCCAGCGTGTTTGCCACCCGCTATGTGACCTTTGCCCCGGTTTTCGATGCCGATCGCGCCGCTTTGGCCATCAAAGCCTTCGAGGGGCAGCGCGATTTTTATCACTTCTCCAAACGCGGGTCCGACGAAAAAACCACCGTTCGCACCCTGCGCAAAACCGCCCTCTACCGCCACAAAAACCTTTTTGTCGCCCGTTTTGAGGGGGATGCTTTTTTGCGCAGCCAAATCCGGCTGATGATGGCCGCCGTCTTGCGTGTAGCGGCCCGGCAGGCCGAGGTTGACGATATTGCGTGGCAGTTTTCAGGCGAACGCATCCGCTTTCGCACTCCCGCCCCTGCCGCCGGACTTTATCTGGCACAGGTGCGCTACTAGCACGTCACCAATCGGAAAGATCGCGCGTGCTACAATCCTTGCAGACTCGCAAGGAGAAATAAAAATGACCGAATCCAAGCTTTACGAACTGCTCACCAGCCACGGCATCCGCGTTGCCCCTTATAAAACCTTTGCCCTCAACGAAACACCCAGCGTCGATTTTTACCCCGTCGCCCTCAAAATCGAATCGACCAAAGTCGTTCACAAAAGCGAGTTTGGCGCGGTGAAGCTGAGCATCATCAACGATCAACAGCTTGACGCGGCCCGTGGCGAGATTATCAAGAACGTCACCGCCCGCGGCGTGGAGCTGGACGATTCGGACAAACTGATCGCCACGCAGATGATCAAAGGCGAAGAGCTCTACTTTGGCATGGTGAACGACCCGGTCTTTGGCAAAACGATCCTCTTTGGCAAAGGCGGCGTGCTGCTGGAGCTGTACAAGGATGTCTGCTTTATCGACGTGGACGCGGACGAAGCGGAGATCGCCCGCGCGCTCAGCCTGACCAAGATTTCAAAACTCTTTAACAACTTCCGGGGTTTTGGCTTTGAGATCGATACCGCCGTGAGTTTTGTGCAAAAGCTGCAAGCCTTTATCAAAGCCAATCCGACCGTTTCGGAAATGGACTTAAACCCCGTGATGCTCACCAAAGAAGGCCTGATCGCCGTGGATGCCCGCGTGAAGTTTGACGAAAAGATCGCGCTGGCCCCCAAGGCGCAGCCGCGCAAACGCAGCAGCTTTTTTGAAAACACCAAAGTGGCCGTGGTGGGCGCATCGGCCGATACGGGCAAAGTCGGTTACGCCGTGGCCAAAAACGCGCTGAGTTTCAAGGGCGAAGCGTTTTTTGTCAACTCCAAGGGCGGCGAACTCTTTGGCAAGCCGCTCTTTAAAAGCGTGGCTGACATTCCCGGCGATGTGGATACGGCGGTGCTGACCATTCCGGGCAAATTTATTCTGCAAACCTTAGAAGAGCTGGTCGCCAAAAAGGTGCGAAACGTTGTGGTGATCAGCGCCGGGTTTAAAGAGGTGGGCGATCTGGAAGGCGAAAAGAAGCTGCAGGATCTGGTTAAAAAACACAACCTCAACCTGATCGGCCCCAACTGTCTGGGTTATTACGAAGGCAGCCGAAGCCTGAACCTCACCTTCGGCACCGATCAAGTCATCGCGGGTGATTTGGCGGTGATTAGCCAGTCGGGCGCGGTGCTTTCCGCGCTGATGGATAAAGCCTATCAGGCGGGCATCGGCTTTAGCCATATTATCTCCGTGGGCAATATGGCCGACCTCGACTTTGCCGAGCTGATCGAAATGCTCGATGCCGACCCCAAATGCAAAGCGATCAGCCTCTATGCCGAAGGACTGCAAAACGGCAAAGCCTTTATGCAGGCGCTACGCAAAACCCAAAAGCCGGTTTATGTGTTTAAAACCGGTAAATCCAACGAGTCCAAAAAAGCGGCCTTCAGCCACACGGGCAATCTCAGCGGCAACTACGAAATGTTCCGCGGACTCTTAGAAAGCGCAGGCTGCCAGATTGAAGACAATATCGAAGCGCTCATCTACCACCCCAAGTTTGACGGTGGGCAAAAGGCGGTGATCGTCACCAACGCGGGCGGCCCGGCGTCGATCCTGACCGACTATATCATCGACCACAACAAAAAGCTCTACGCGCTCACCGAGGCCGACATCAAGGCGCTGGACGCGGTGCTGCCCTTTAACTGGCCCAAATCCAACCCGATCGACATTATCGGCGACGCCATGAGCGACCGCTACGAAAAAACCCTCGAAATCGTGCAGAACTTCAAAGACGCGGACATTATTTATATGGTTGTCACGCCGCAGTTTATGACCGACAACAACAACATCGCCGCGCTGATGCTCAAAGAATGGAAAAAGCCGGTTATCCCCGTTTTGCTGGGCGGATCGATGGTGGATGAAGCCAAAAAGCTGCTCAAGGACAATCAGGTGTTGGTGTTTGATTCGCTTAAAGAGGCGACGGCGTTTTTGTAGGCCGTGTTATAATCGCCCCATGAAGAAATGGCAAGAATTGAGCCTGTCGGGTATCAGCAACTTCTCGATCGCATTAGTGGTATCGGGCGTTGTTGCGCTAGTCATTGAGGGGCAAAGTGTATTAGGCGCAATCGCATTGATCGTGTCCGGCGCATACCTGTTCGGTTATTCCGTCATTCAAGCAAAAGCACTGGAGGAAAGGTAAAAATGGAACTTGTTATTCTTGCTGTAGTTTTTGCCGTACTCGGCACGTTAGCGGTTAATTACATTACCAAAGATGCCGCAAAAAACCGCAAGCATCACAAGCCTAAAACTCATTAATCTTGCTCTCTATGCCACCATTTTTGGTGGCATAAGCGTATCAAAAAAGTAGGCTGGCCCCGTTTTCCTATTTTTCCTGACCCCACTTTTCTTCATTGTTTGGTTATAATTTTTGCGCCCCCTATCTTAAGGAAGAGGCAAAAGGAGGGTTTTTGGCCAACTTTTTGTGTGCTTCCACGGAAACAACTGGTAGCTATAGGCTTGGATGTTTAAAAGCGATAATCGCTCAGTCCATATAACCGCCTGGCCAGTGAGTTCAGAGGTATGGGAGGAAGTGGGCCCGTATTACCCTCTGGAGATACACTGATCTTCGGTGCAATCTTGCATTTCCGGTGCGGGCCCGCGCCTTGGCGAAACGTGGTCAGTTTCTATTTTCTGCCTTCCTTTTACTTTCTGTGTCGATTGCGATAGCCACCCCCCATTGACACCACCCACCCAAAGGGCTTATACTACAACATATAAGTGGAGGTCAATTATGGGGCAAATCACAATCTATCTCAACAACGATCTGGAAAACCGGGTTAAAAAAACAGCGCACGAAATGGATGTTTCGATCAGCAAATACATTGCCACCCTGCTGGAGAATCGCATGAGGGGCAGTTGGAGCGCCGAGGTTCAGGTGCTGGCGGGGCAGTGGCGGGATTTTCCGACCCTTGAAGAGCTGCGCTCCGGCGGCCAAGACACGCCTAGAGAGAGTCTTTAGTGTATTTGCTCGACACCAATACCCTGATCTATTTTTTCAAAGGCATGGGGCAAGTTGCCCAGAGGCTTCTTTCTTGTGCGCCGCAAAGCATTGCAGTTTCGTCTATTACCGTTTTTGAATTAAAAGTGGGGATTTTAAAATCCCAATCCCCCGACAAACGAAGCGCGCAACTAGACGCCTTGCTGGAACAAATCACGGTGATCGGCTTTGCGGAGAACGAGGCAGAGGTGGCGGCAAAAATCCGTGCGGATTTAGAAAAAACAGGAACGCCGATCGGCCCGCTGGACACCCTAATCGCCGCAACCGCCCTAGCCCACAACGCCACGCTGATCACCCACAACCTCAAAGAGTTCACGCGGGTTAACGGCCTAAAAGCCGAAAGCTGGTTCGAGTGAACTCATTCATCTTGCCGCAACATACACCGCCAACCAAACCGTCACACCACCCTTAAGCGTCTCCTCCACCCGGTGTTTACGGTGCGCAGGAATCAATAGCGTGTCGCCCGCTTTGAGCCGCACCGGATCGGGCGAATCTTCAAACCGCAAAACCGCTTCGCCCTGCAAAAGTGCTATCCACTCATCCTCCGGCTGGTCGTACCAGAACCCTTCGGGGCTGGCCTGTCCGGTCGAGACGATCCGTTCGATTTTTAGCCCCGGTTTTTGGAGCAGGGTTTCGAACAGTTCGTCCTTCAAGGGCTGATCGGGCAGGTTTTCGAAAAGATTCATTCTTCCAGCAGTTTCGCCGCGTGTTCCAGCGCCGCATCGGTGATCGCTTCGCCGCTGATAATGCGGGCAATCTCGCGGATGCGTTCGTGGCGTTCCAGTGCGCGCACTTCGCTGATGCCGTCTTGCTTGGTCACTAAGTAGTGGCAATCGGCTTTGCTGGTCAGTTGCGACTGGTGGCTGATGGCAAAAATCTGGTAGCGGGCCGCCAGCAGCTTAAGCACCTTGGCGATACTGGCCGCCTCTTCGCCGCTCACATTCGCGTCGATCTCGTCCAAAAACAGCACCAGCCGTTCGTCCGCGCCGCCCAGTTCCACGCGGGCCGCCAGCAGCGCCAAACGCAGGCGGTTAAATTCGCCCGCGCTGATTTTGTCCAAGTTCACGCCGCTCAGTTCCAGCCCCGCTTTTTGCCCCGCCTGCAAATTCAGCGCGGTCTGTTCCAGCGTGATGCGGGCGGCGGGCAGATAAAGCTGCTTAAGGTACGCCGAAACCTTCTCTTCCAGCGGCTTGGCCGCTTTTTTGCGTTCGGCGGCGATCGCTTCAGCCTCTTGGGTCAGCGCCGCTTCTTCCGCACCCACGGCCTTTTCCAAGCGTTTAATATCCGCTTCGATCGACTCAAACCCCGCCAGTTCGGCCTTTTTGGTTTTGGCGTGTTCAATTGCCTCCTCCACGCCGCCAAAACGCCGAATCAGCCCCGAAAGTTTCTCGATCCGCTCAAGCAGCACTTCGGGATCGGTGCCCTCCATCTCTTCCATTTCGCTGGCCCCGTTTTCCAGCACGCCCGAAAGTTCGTTCATTGCTTCGGTGAAGGCCGTCGCGTCGATGCCCAACAATTCATACAGCTCGAACACCCGCGATTCGTGTTCTTTAAAGGCCGCCGCTTCACCCATGAGCTGGCCGATTTTTTCTTTTTTGGAGAGCCGTTTTTTCAGTTCCAGCAGCTTTTCGTATTCGCCCGGTTTGGGGTTAACCGACTCGATCTTTTCGATCTCAAAACGGGCAAACTCTTTGAGTTCCTGCGCTTTGGCTTCCCGCGCCTTAAGTTCCGCCAGTTCGGCTTTTTGGGTTTCATAAGCCGCGAAGCGGGTTTTGTAAACCGCCAGCCGATCGCCGTAAGCCGCATTGTTGCCCGACGCCAATAAATCCAGCAAATCCAATAGGCTTTGGCTGGAAAGATCCCCGGTTTCTTTATGGTTGAGGTAACGCACCCTGCCCTCGAAGGCATTTTTGAGCGCGGGGCGGCTGATTTGACTGTCGTTAATAAAAAAGCGGACTTTTTCTTTTTTGATCTGCCGCACAATCACATCGTCGCCCTCTTCCACGGGCAGATCGTCGGGCAGTTTAACCCCCTGCAAAACCGCTTCGGCCAGCGCCGCTTCGCTCTCTTTCAGCCCGAATAACGCCAGCACCGTCCCCATCAGCACCGATTTTCCCGCGCCGCTGGGGCCGGAAAAGATATTCAGCCCCGCTTCGGGCCGCAATTCGGCGGTTTTGAAGGTGACGGCCTCTTTGATCGTAATGCGCTCAATCATCCACGCCCTTTAATAAAAGGTATTAGGGGTATTATAACCCACCGATCGTAAGACCCCCGGCGGACATCACGCCCAATTGTTGACAATGACAGACTAAAAGTTATATAATCGCGTTAGCATTCTGAACGCTAGAGTGCTACTTACCTGTTTTAACCAAACCCTAATACCTCAAGGAGGAATCCATGAATTTCACACCGCTGGGTCAGCGCGTTCTTGTTCAACGCAGCGAAGAGCCCACCAAGACCGCCTCGGGCATCATCATCCCCGACAACGCCAAGGAAAAGCCCCTCGAAGGCAAAGTGGTATCCGTGAGCAAAACGGTTAAAGAGCGCGGCGAAATCGCCGTGGGCGACACCGTAGTATTCGGCAAATACGCAGGCACCGAGATCACCATCGACGGTAAAGAGTACATCGTTCTGAACAACAGCGAAAAGAACGACGACATCCTCGGCGTTCGCAAATAAATCAGGCAAGGAGTAAACCATGGCAGCAAAAGAAATTTTCTTCTCCGACGACGCAAGACACAAACTCTACGAAGGCGTAAAGGTTCTTTCCGACGCCGTTAAAGTCACCATGGGCCCCAAGGGCCGCAACGTGCTGATCCAAAAGAGCTTCGGCGCGCCCCACATCACCAAAGACGGCGTGAGCGTTGCCAAAGAGATCGAACTCAAAGACGCGCTGGCCAATATGGGCGCATCGCTGGTAAAAGAGGTCGCCTCCAAAACCGCCGACGAAGCGGGCGACGGCACCACCACCGCCACCGTTTTGGCCCACGCCATCTTTAAAGAAGGTCTGCGCAACGTCACTGCGGGCGCGAACCCCATTTCGATCAAGCGCGGCATGGACAAGGCTTCGGCTGAAATCATCGCCGAGCTGAAAAAAATCTCCCGCGAAGTTAAAGGCAAAAAAGAGATCGAGCAGGTTGCGACGGTTTCGGCTAACGACGACGCGAAAATCGGCCAACTGATCGCCGAAGCGATGGAAAAAGTCGGTAAAGACGGCGTCATCACCGTGGAAGAAGCCAAGGGCATTCAGGACGAAATGGACGTGGTTGAAGGGATGCAGTTCGATCGCGGTTACCTCTCGCCCTACTTCGTGACCAACTCCGAAAAGATGCAGGCGGAAATCGAAAACCCCTACATTCTGCTCTACGACAAAAAAGTCTCCGCCATGAAAGATCTGCTGCCCCTGCTGGAGCAACTGATCAAAACCAGCCGCCCGCTGGTCATCATCGCCGAAGATGTCGAAGGCGAAGCGCTGGCGACTTTGGTGGTCAACAAACTGCGCGGCGTTCTGAACATTGCCGCCGTAAAAGCCCCCGGCTTTGGCGATCGCCGCAAAGCGATGCTGGAAGATATCGCAATCCTCACCGGTGGTCAGGTTATTGCCGAAGAGCTGGGCCGCACACTGGAAGGCATTACGCTTGCAGACCTCGGCCAGGCCAGCCGCGTGATTATCGACAAAGAGAACACCACCATCGTCAACGGCAAAGGCTCCGCCGATGCGGTTAAAGCACGCGTCGGTCAGATCAAGCAGCAGATCGGCGAAACCACCAGCGATTACGACCGCGAAAAACTGCAAGAGCGCTTGGCTAAGCTTTCCGGCGGCGTTGCGGTCATCAAAGTGGGCGCGGCTAGCGAAGTGGAGATGAAAGAGCGCAAAGACCGCGTGGACGACGCGCTTTCGGCCACCAAAGCGGCGGTTGAAGAGGGCATCGTCATCGGCGGCGGCGCGGCATTGATTCGCGCGGCGGCCAAAGTTAAACTCAAACTCGAAGGGGACGAAGCGATCGGCGCCGAAATCATTATGCGCGCCATCAAAGCGCCCCTGCGCCAGATCGCGGAAAACGCCGGTTTTGACGGCGGCGTGGTTGTTAACGCCGTTCAGGGCGAAAAACCCAACGTAGCTTTCAACGCCTCGACCGGCGAATATGTCGATATGTTCGACGCAGGCATCGTTGACCCCACCAAGGTTGAGCGCATCGCCCTGCAAAACGCGGTTTCGGTCGCCAGCCTGCTGCTAACCACCGAAGCAACCGTTAGCGAAATCAAAGAAGACAAACCCGCAATGCCCGCCATGCCCGGCGGCGGCATGGGCGGCATGGGCGACTTCTAAGCCCTTTTCCCTCCCGGCCCCGGCAACCGCCGGGGTTTTTCCCGCCTTTTTTAGAACCCCTCTGTTACACTAAAACAAAAATGTAACGGATACCGATGGTTCTTGTTTCCCTCTTGGGCGATTTTGATTCTTCTATTCTTCCTCTGTTTTTCGAACACAAAGAAAAGCTATCGCTGCACGTTCTGGTTCACGACAAAACCACCCGCGATCAAAAAGAGGCCAGACGGCTGGAAAAGGGGCTTAAAGCCCTCAAACACAAGTACCGTATCGCGTGTAATCTGGAGACGATCGAGATCGACGAAGATCACTTCAAGGTTATCTTGGCGCTCGGGGAACGGCTGCTCACCTTGGCACCGCCCGAAGAGCTCTTTCTTAATGTGAGCGACGGGCTGGCCAACGTGGGCATTATTCTGTCCAAGGCGGTTTTGGAACGGGGGGCCAATCTGCTCATTTACGACCGCTACGACAACCAAGTAAACCACCTCACCCTCGGCGGCATGAAACGGATGCTGCTCTCCAAAAGCATGGGGGTCGAAGATCATCTCATTGCCAAGGGATACGATCTGGTCGATTACAAAGACCCCGACGCGCTGGAACGCCGCAGGCCCTATGTGATGGAAATTACCCGCAATTTCCGGCAGTTTCAGAAGTTCCGCAAACTGGTCATGCGCGAAAAAAAACCCGACGACAACCGTTTTGACTCGATCATTCACTCCCTGTGGCAGCTTGGCGTCGCCACCCGCAAAGGCCGGGCGCTGGATACCAACTACATTTTGGGCGAGCTGTTTGAAGAGCAAATCTACCATCTGGTGCGGGAGATGGGTTTTGACGACGTGCTTTGCGGCGCAAAGGTGCATTTTGAAACCATCGACGACACCGCCGTGCAAAACGAATTTGACGTGATGATGATCAAAAACAACCACCTCTATATCATCGAGTGCAAATTCCGCGACCGTGTGGACGGCGAATATCTCATCTACAAATACGACGCGCTGCTCGACAGGCTCGATCGCGACGGCAAAGTGATGATCGTCAACGTCGCCAGCACCGAAGCCAAAGACGCCCTTCGCCGGGGCAAACGCATCCACCACAACTTCGAAAAAGGCACCCTCTACCGCGCCCAACTCAACAACATCCTCATCTACTACGAACCCACCCTCGATGTTCCCAAGCTGCGCCAGATGATGCGCCGGTTTTTTGAGGCGTAGGTTTTATGTGGGAGGGAATCGCCTTTGCCTTCGCCTTCGCGGGCGCGATCTATCTGGCCTTTCGCAACGGACCCAACGATCGAGACCGGGGCCTCAAGGCTTTTAAAAACAAGGATTATGCGCGGGCGTGGGCGCTGCTGGAAAGCTACGCCGAAGACCGCAATACCGACGCCATGCTCCGCGCGGCCTATATGCTCCACTTCGGCCTTGGGGTGGAAAAAGATGAAAAACGGGCCTTTGAGTATTATCTCCAAGCCGCCGAAGACGGTGTGGGCGGGCTGGAGATGATTCTGGCCAACTTCTATCTCGACGGTCGAAACGGAAAAGCCGACGCCATCCAAGCGCTCAAATGGTACGAAAAAGCGGCAATCGCCGGCAAGAGTGAGGCAATGCGGCTACTGGGCGACGCCCACGCCGAAGCGCTCGGCACCGTGCAAGACTACGTGGAGGCCCACCGCTGGTACAACCTGGCCGCCAGCCGCGGCGACAAGGCCAGCCGCGCCAAACTGCGGCTCATTACCGAAAAGCTCACCGCCGATCAGCTTCGCACCGCGCAGGAGCGGGCCAAGCAGCCCCTTGTGCCAGATGTTCCAAAAGCCGGGCCACCGGAGCCGGAAGCGGCACCTCAGGATGAGCCGGATGAACCCACGCCGCCCCCTCGAAAGCGCCGAGCGCAAAAACCGGATACGGCGTCATCTCCAGAACAAAATGGGTAAAACCGTGGCGGATTGGCGCTAACACCGCACAGGGTTTGCCGTAGCGATCGGCGGGGTTTTCTTCGATCGGCAGTTGCACCGGCGCATAGAGTCCGCCCCAAACGCCCTTTGCGGGCTGTTTAAACAGGGCCACCCTGCCCGCTTCGTCCAGCACCAATACAAGCCAGACGCGCCGAACCGGACGTTCGGGCCGCTTGGCGGGTAACGGCAGGCGGTTTTGCAACCCCTGCGCATAGGCCAGACAATCCGCGCCGACCGGGCAGCGTTCGCAGGCGGGTTTGGCGCGGGTGCAAAGCATAGCGCCCAAATCCATAATCGCCTGCGTATAGGCCGCCGCGCGCGCTTGGGGAGTGACCTGCTCGCTTAAAACCCAAAGCCGTTTGAGCGTTGCGGCAGCACTTGGCGGGGCTTGAAGGGCAGAGTAGCGCGACAAAACCCGCTTGACGTTGCCGTCCAAAATCACCGCCCGGCGATCGGTTGAAAGCGCCACGATCGCCGCCGCAGTCGATCGGCCAATACCGGGCAGTTCGCCCAGCGCCGTTTCATCGGCAACCAGATCGCCCCAGCGTTCAAAGGCGATTTTGGCCGCCTTGTGCAGGTTGCGTGCGCGGGCGTAATAGCCCAGCCCCGCCCACAGGCCAAGCACCGTCTCCTCATCGGCCGCCGCCAGATCGCCCAAGGCGGGAAAGCGGGCCATAAAACGGTCGTAGTAGCCAATCACCGTCGCCACCTGCGTCTGCTGCAGCATCACCTCGGAAACCCAGACGCGGTACGGCGTGGGATTTTGCTGCCAGGGCAGATCGTGCCGCCCGTGGCGCTCAAACCATGCCAACAGCTTTTGCGAGAAACTCACGGCAAAAAGAGCGGGCGCAGATCGTGTTCTTCAATGACAGGCCGCTCTTTGACGCGGTTTTTAAAGAACTTTTCGCGCTCCTTGCGGATGTCCTGTTCGAGTTTTTGGATTTCGGCCTTCTGCTTGGCTTCGGTTGCCTTGGCGGCGACGCCGGTGAGCGATTCGATCAGTTTTTTCAACTCCAGCGCGCAGGAAAGGGGCTTGCCCTTAGAAGCTTCGCACCGCAAAGGCAGCGTCACCTGCTGCCACGTTTCATCCACGCCGCAGCGGTTTTTGAAGGGGCCGTTTAACGAAAGACTCATCGCGCCGCTCAAAACACCCTTTTGGGCGATCAGCTCGCCGCTGAGGACAAACACCCCTTCGATCGCCGTCAGGTCGCGCAATGCCGTCTCTGCGGGGCGGTAATCAAACTCCAGCCGGTCAAAGGGCTGACGGCGGACGGCGGGGGCTTTGGGCATCGGCTTTCCGCCCGCAAAGGCCGCCGCGCGGCAATAAAGCTCCGAAAAATCGATTCCGTTGAGATAGCCCGATTCCAGCTGAATCCGGCCGCTTGTTTTTTCATCGATCGCTTTGCCCGAAGCGATGGGAAACCCGATCGAATCAAAAAAACGTTTGCCGCCATCCGCCTTGGGCAAAGCGGGCGCCTTCAGGGGCGCAAGAGGTTGACGGAGCGCCTGCGGCTCTTCGACTTCGATCACCGGCGGCTCGATCTCCACAAGGGGCCAGGCAATCTCGATGGGGCCAACGGGCAGCTTGGGCGCAGGGCGGGCGAGATAACTCCACAGAGCAAGCCCGGCTAAAAAGATCGCAAGGGCTAAAAAAGCGATTTTTTGCCGCCGGGCCGCCTGCTCCATCCTAGCGGCCCAAAATCTCTTTGACCGCTTGCGTCACGTCGCCCTGACGCATGAAATGCTCGCCGATCAAAAACGAATCAACGCCGATTTTATTCAGTTGCACAAGTTGATCGTGGCTGTGCAAGCCGCTTTCGGCCACGATAATTTTGCCCTGCGGAATCAGCGGAATCAGTTTTTCCGACAGGCTCATATCCATTTCGAAGGTTTCGAGATTGCGGTGGTTGATACCGATAATATCCGCGCCCGCCATAATCGCCTTGGTCAGGTCGGCGCGATCGTGAATCTCCACCAGCGCTTCCATGCCCAGCCCCCGCGTCTGTTCCAGCAGGTTTTTCAGCTCCTTGGTTCCCAGCGCGCGGGCAATGAGCAGCACAAAATCCGCGCCGTAAAAAAGCGCCTCTAAAAGCTGATAGCGGTCAACGATAAAATCCTTGCGCAGCACCGGCAGATGGCAATGGCGGCGGATTTGCAGAT
>JBFWML010000046.1:0-17028 GCA_050251635.1 Campylobacterales bacterium
TCCGATCTTGACCGTGCCCTTAAGCGCCACCACCTCGCCGCCCGGCTGCGCAACGGCCGCCTGTTCTTTCTCCTTGGGACTGCATCCGCCCAGCAGCCCAAACACCGTAATACCCGTTAATAAAACCGCGAATAACCGCCCCATAGCCGCTTTCTTTGGTGCGAAGTTGTGAAATCATAATTTCACGTGAACTTTAAATTCTATCGAATATTTCTTCCAAAAGCGCACGGGCGGATATAATGCGACGCAAATGTAACGGAGTGTGTCACCGTGAGGCTTTTTTTACTGCTTTTTTGGCTGTTGCCGCCGCTGTTTGCCTTTGACCAAAACGGCGGCGGGCGGGGCGGATTTGAGGTGGGCGCCTACCAAAAAAGCTCATTTTTCCCCGCCGCCTTTAATCACACCCGCCATCTCAACGTGCATTTTCCGGAGCGCGCACAGGAGGCGTGGCGCTTTAAAACCAACGGTTTTATCTTTGCCGCGCCGGTGATGGATGCGGCGGGGAATCTCTACTTCGGCAACACCAAGGGGTGGTTTTTTTCGCTTGATCGTAACGGCGCGCTGCGCTGGAAGTTTCAGACCGCCGGACAGGTGCGCGGCGAGGCGGTGGTGCATGAAAACGGCCATATCTATGTGGGCGGCGGCAGCGTTTTTTACGCCTTTGATCAAAACGGCACGATGCTATGGAAACATCCCGCGTCGGCGCGGTTTAACGGATCGGCGGCGATCGATGCCGAGGGGGATATTTACGCCGCCTCCCAAGACGGCTACCTGTACGCCTTTACGCCCGACGGCGTGCTGCTGTGGGCGACCAATCTGCAAATGCCCATCCGCGCCCCGGTCGTGATCCGCCGTGACGGTTTGTTGATTGTTTTCACCGAAAACGGACGCATCTGGGCGGTGGATAAGAAGGGCCGGGTCCGCTGGCAGCGCGCCGTGGGCGATCAGGTTGACGCCGCGCCCTTGCTGGGCGGCGACGGCACGATTTACGTCGGCTCGAAGGATTGGCGCGTTTATGCGCTGGATCAACACGGCGTGATTAAATGGAGCTACGCCACTTCGTGGCCGGTGACCGAATCGCCCGCCTTCGGCAAAAGCGGTGAGGTGCTGGCCGGATCATGGGACTGGAACTTCTATGCGCTGGAGCAAAACGGCACCTTGCGCTGGCAGGCGCCGGTGGAGAACTATATGAGCTACGTAACCACTTCGGCCCTCAGCGACGCACAGGGGCGCGTGCTTTTTGCGGCGCGCAACGGCCAGCTCTATTTGCACGACGCGCAGGGCAACCGGCTGTGGCGGATGAAGCTGGGCGGCTCGATCTTTGCCAGCCCGGGGGCGGACGCGCAGGGGCGCATCTATATCGGGACCCTTGAGGGCTCGCTTGTTTGTATCGGGGCGGCTCAGTGAGCGAACTGCTTGAGCGCATCCGCGCGCTGCCCGACTCCCCCGGCGTTTATCAGTATCTGGACGAAAACGGCCGGCTGCTCTATGTGGGCAAGGCCAAGAGCCTGAAAAACCGCGTCAAAAGCTACTTTAGTTTTACGCCGTTGCTGCAGCCCGATTCGCGTTTAAGCCCGCGTATTTTTAAGATGATCAGCGAAACGCGCCAGCTCGAATATATTGTCGTTAACCGCGAAAACGACGCGCTGATTTTGGAAAACTCGCTGATTAAGCAGCTCAAACCCAAATACAATATTCTGCTGCGCGACGATAAAACCTATCCCTATATTTACATCGATCTCAGTCAGGATTTCCCGCGTTTTGAGATTACGCGAAAAATCGTGCGCGGCAAGGGGATTAAATACTTCGGCCCCTTTGCCAGCGGCGGGCGCGATATTCTCGATGCGCTTTACGAAATTTTCCCGCTGGTGCAGAAAAAAAACTGCATCAAGGGCAAAAAGGCGTGCCTGTTTTATCAGATTGGCCGCTGCAAAGCGCCCTGCGAAGGGCTCATTACCCCCGAAGCCTACCGCGCGCTGATCGATGAAGCGATCCATGTGATTAACCACAAGCAGAAGATTGTCAAAACGCTGGAAGCCAAGATGCTGCACTACGCCGGAAATGAACATTTTGAAGAGGCGGCCAAGCTTCGCGATCAGGTGGCCAATATTAAAACCAGCACCGTCCAAAGCGGCGTGGATCTGGCCAAAAGCGAACATTTCGACGTCATCGCGCTGGCCGACCGGGGCGATCACGCCGTGGCGGTGCGGCTCTTTATCCGCGAGGGGCGGGTGATTAGCAGCGCCCATCAGAGCTTCCGTTTTTCGCAAGGCTACGACGAAGACGAAGCCTATGAACGGGCCTTTTTATCCTTCTACGGCCCCGATATGCCCGTCACCGCCACCACCGTTTATACGGGCCGCGACTTTGCCGATCGGGCGGCGATCGAGGCGTGGCTGAACGAAACCTTCGATCGCCGTTTTGAAATCAGCGTGCCCCAGCGCGGACCGAAAAAAGAGATTGTCGATCTGGCCCGCAAAAACGCCGAAGAGCTTCTGAAAAAAGAGGCCAACAAACCGGCGATTGAAGCCGAAGCGCAAGCGCTTTTGAGCTTGGAAAACCCGCCCGTGCGCGTCGAAACCTTCGACAACTCGCACCTGATGGGGCAGGCCACCGTGGGCGCGATGGTCGTGTGGGACGAAGGGCGTTTCGTGCGCGGGGATTTTCGGCACTACAACTTAGAAGCCCGCGACGAATACGGCCAGATGAAAGAGATGCTCTCCCGCCGCGCCGAAAAATTCGCCGAAAACCCGCCGCCGGACTGCTGGGTGATCGACGGCGGCGAAACGCTAAGGCGGCTGGCGGTGGATGTGCTCCAAAGTGTGGGGGTCAAGATCGACGTGGTGGCGATCGCCAAGGAAAAGCTGGATGCCAAAGCCCACCGCGCCAAGGGGAGTGCCCGCGATCTGCTTTATTCAAACGGCGAGGTTTATACGCTGGAGCCCACCGATCGGCGGCTTCAGTTTTTTCAGCGGCTGCGGGACGAGGCGCACCGCTTTGCGATAGAATTCCACCGCAAACAAAAGCGCCGCGCCGATTCGCAGTTGCTGATACTCAAAACCAAAGGGATCGGCGACGCGACGCTTAAGCGCCTGCTGGATGTATTTGGCACCTTTGAGGCGATCGAAAAAGCAAGTTATGACGAAGTGAAAGCCGCCGCCGGAGAGAAGGCGGCCAGGGCGCTGAAAGAAAGAAACGAATGATTTTTCCCGTGGTGGAGATTTTTGCCTCCTTGGAGGGCGAGGGGAGCTGGATGGGCCGCCAAAGCGCTTTTGTCCGGCTGTTTGGCTGCAACCTGCGCTGCGACTGGTGCGACACCAAGGAGTCCTACGGCCCCGGCGGGCGTTGTGAAGAGCTTGCGCTGGAGACGATTGTCGATCGTATCCGCATGCTGGAGGTCGGTTTTGTGACCCTTACCGGCGGCGAACCCTTTTTGCAAGAGCAGTTGCCTGCGCTGTGTGCCGCGCTGATCGAGGCGGGTTTTCGCGTCAAAATCGAAACCAACGGCACGCTGTGGCAGCCGGGCATGGATTCGCTGCCCGCCGGATCGGTCTTTATCGCCTGCTCCCCCAAACCCGAAGAGTACGCCGTGCATCCGCGCATCGCCGAGCAGGTTAACGAGCTCAAGTTTGTCGTGGACGAGCGGCTTCGTGTGATGGATGTGCTGCGCGAACCCTTTTATGAGGCCTACAAGCGGGGCGTTCCCTTTGTGTTGCAGTTGGAAAATAACGATCCGGGCAGTCTGGAGCGGGCGCTGATTATCCAGAAAAAACTCTTTTTGCTGGGCTATGAAGCGCGGGTGTTGCCGCAACTGCATAAACTGCTTTCGATCGCCTAAGAGCGGGCGGGTATAATCCTTTTCTTTAGCGCGAAGGAGTCGAGCGTGCCTAAACTCTCCAGTTTGACGGTTTCGTTGTTGGCCGGAGCCTTGGTTTTAGTGATGATCGCCTTTGCGATCGCCACACCGTGGTGGGCGGTGCTGATGGCCATGACGGGCATGGGGTTGTTCCTTTGGCCGCTACGCAAAAGCGCCGCAGCCGCCGCGCCGCGTCAGGGTGCCGTAGCAACCGCGGCGCAGGAGGATGCGCCCGTTCAGCCCGTTCGATCAAACGTCACCTTCAAGCAGGTGGCGGGCTTGGGCGGCGTGCGCGAAGAGCTCGAAGAGCTGGTCGATTACTTCAAAAACCCCGAAAAATACCGCCGTTTCGGCGTCAGTTTACCCAAGGGCGTGTTGCTTGCGGGCCCTCCGGGGGTGGGTAAAACCCTCATGGCCAAAGCGGTGGCGGGAGAAGCGGGGGTGCCGTTTTTCTACGCTTCGGGCCCCAGTTTTGTGCAGATGTATGTGGGCATCGGGCCTAAAAAGGTGCGCGAACTGTTTGCCGCCGCCCGTAAAAGCGCCCCGGCGATCGTGTTTATCGACGAAATCGACGCGGTGGGTAAAGCGCGCGGCGGACACCGCGGCGACGAGCGCGAAAACACCCTCAATCAATTGCTCACCGAAATGGACGGCTTTGAAAGCGGCGCGCAGGTGGTGGTGATTGCCGCGACCAACCGGATTGAGATGCTCGATGACGCGCTGCTGCGCCCGGGCCGTTTTGACAGGCGCGTGGAGGTGGGCTTGCCCGGCGCTGCCGATCGGCGGGCGATTTTGGAGATCTATCTGGCGGGCAAACCCCATGGGCTTGATGTGCAGGCGCTCTCTGAACGCACCGTGGGTTTTAGCGGCGCGGCTTTGGCGGCGCTGGCCAACGAGGCGGCCATCCACGCTCTGCGGCGCGGCGCGGCCAAGATTGAGTCTGTCGATGTGGATGCCGTCAAAGAGAAGGTTATCAGCCTGAAAAAAAGCGGCGATCTGCTCGATGATGCGCTGCGGGAAAAGCTCTCCCGCTATCAGGCGGCCAAGGCGCTGGCGGCCAAAAAGCTGGGTGTGGCCTTCGAAGCGGCGCGGCTTCAGGGGGATTTTTTGCGCTTGCCTTCGGGCATTGTCGCCCAGGAGGCGCTTTTTGGCCTGATTGCCGCGCATCTGGCGGGGCTGGCCTACTTTGACAACAAAGGGGAGGGGGTTGCCAGCTTTAGCGAGGCGGATATCTCAAGCGCAAGGACGCTGGCCGAGCGGTATCTGGGCAGTTTCGATCCGCTTGGGCGCGAAGATGCGCAGGCTCTTTTAACCCGCGCCTACGAAGCCGCCGCCGGTGCGCTCAGTACCCGATCGGTAGGCGCGCTGGCGAAAAAACTGCTTGAGAGCGAAAGCGTGGCCTTTGATCTTTTTTAGCGGTTTCGGGTTTCAAAACGAAGCGCCGCTCTTTGAGGATTTTTTACCGCAGGGCGAAGGGCGGTTTACGGTGGCCGGGTTTAGCCGGGGGGCGATCGAGGCCTTCGAATATGCGGCATCGTCGCCCACGCGGATCGAGCGGCTGATTTTGCTTTCCCCCGCTTTTTTTCAAACCCAAAGCGATAAATTCCGCCGCCTGCAACTGATGGGGTTCAACAAAAGCCCCCAAAGCTACTTTGCGCAGTTTTATGCCGCCTGCGGGTCAAAACGCGATCTTTCCCCCTTTCAAACCTCCGGTAACGCGGCTGATTTGGAGGCGCTGCTCAACTACCGCTGGGAGGCGGCGGCGCTGCAAGCCTTGATCGATCGCGGTACGCGGGTGACGGTTTATCTGGGCGGCAAAGACGCGATTATCGACGCGAATGGCGCTGCGGCGTTTTTTTCCGCCGTCACCGAGGTCTATTTTCTCAAAAACGCAACTCATCTTCTGGAGGTTTTATGAACAAGGTCAAAATCGGGGTTTTGGTGCTCAGCGATCGCGCCAGCCGGGGCGAATACGAGGATTTAAGCGGCAAAGCGATTATGGCGACGATGGACGAGTATCTCACCACCCCGCGCGAATACGACTACCGCGTCATTCCCGACGATCAGCCCGGCATCGAAGCGGCGTTGATCGATATGGCCGACAACGCGGGCTGCTGCCTCGTTTTAACCACCGGCGGCACCGGCCCCGCGCCGCGCGATGTGACCCCCGAAGCGATGGAGAAGGTCTGCGCCAAAATGCTGCCCGGTTTTGGCGAACTGATGCGGCAGGTGAGTTTGCAGTATGTCCCCACAGCGATTTTGTCACGCCAAAGCGCCGGGATTCGCGGCAAAAGTCTGATTATCAATCTGCCCGGCAAACCCAAGTCGATCCGCGAATGTTTAGATGCGGTGTTTCCCGCCGTGCCCTACTGTATTGATCTGATCGAGGGGCCCTTTTTGCAGACGAACGAAGCGGTCATCAAGGCTTTTCGCCCAAAAAGCTGATTTGGGTATAATACGCGCCCTTAAAACCGCTCAATCGCTTTTTTAATACTCACCCCTAGGAGCATCCCGTATGGCCGCTAAGAAAACGCAAGTCGATCCGATCGAAGAGATATTTGAAGAGAACAAGGGGGGCATGGTCACCTACGAAGAGTTGACCGCCGAGATGGATAAAGCCCCCGGTTCCGCCTTTGCCAAAAAGGTGATCGACCTTTCTAAAAAATACAGCGCGGCGCTGCTGACCACCGCCGAGGTGGTGGGCCGCAAAAACCGTCTGGACGCCAAGCGCCGTCAGGATAAGCTGAAAAAACTGCGCGAAGAGGGGCCCGATGAGGACATCGACATCCTCAAGGAGCGCGAACTGCTCGAGTGGAGCCGCTCCGATTCGCCCGTGCGGATGTATCTGCGGGAAATGGGCCAGATTCCGCTGCTGACCAAAGAGGAGGAGATCGACATCTCCAAGCAGATCAAGCAGGGCGAAGACATGATCATCGACGCGGTCTGCTCGGTGCCCTATCTGCTGGATTTTATCCTTGACTACCGCGAAGCGTTGATCAACCGCGAACGCCGCGTTAAGGAGCTGTTTAAGAGCTTTGAGGACGAAGAGGAGAGTAATGACGACGACTCCGATTCCGACTCCGACGGCGACGACGGCGAGGAGGGCGAAGAGCAGCCGACGAGCAAAAAGGACCTCAAGCGCGTAGAGAAGGTGCTTGAGAGCTTCCGCGCGTTGGAAAAAGCCAACAAAGACTGGGAAAAAACCAACCAAAAAGAGCTGTTTGAACAAGAGGACGAGCAGGCCCGCGTGCTTGCGCTTTTGATCAACGCCTACAAGAAAAACATCGTCAAACAGCAACTGATGGAGCTGGGCCCCACCAGCAAGCTGATCGGCGAGCTGGTGAAGGCCATGGAGACCAGCCTCAAAAGCGAAGGCTACTTCGACCGCGAGCTCAAAAAGCTCGAATACCGCCTGCCGCTCTTTAACGATCAGCACCGTATCGCCCACCAGAAACTGCTGGAAAACATCGTCGATATGACCAAAGAGGACATTGCCGCCGTGGTGCCCGAAGCCACGATGGTCAGCGTCTATATGGAGATGAAAAAGCTCGTACAGACCAAAGAGGCCAGCAAGAGCAAGTTTGATTTGGACGAGGAGACGCTCAAGGGCGTGTTGGAGCAGATCAAGCGCGGTAAACAGGTCAGCGACAGCGCCAAGGTGCGCATGGCCAAATCCAACCTGCGTCTGGTGGTTTCGATCGCCAAGCGCTACACCAACCGGGGTTTACCGTTTCTTGACCTTATTCAAGAGGGCAATATCGGCCTGATGAAGGCGGTGGACAAGTTCGAGTACAAAAAGGGCTTTAAATTCTCCACCTACGCCACCTGGTGGATTCGTCAGGCGATCAGCCGCGCCATCGCCGATCAGGCCCGCACAATCCGTATTCCCATCCATATGATCGAAACGATCAACCGCATCAACAAAGTGACGCGCAAATACATTCAGGATCACGGCAAAGAGCCGGACGAAGAGACCATCGCCGCTGAAGTGGGCTTGTCGGTGGAGAAGGTGAAAAACGTTATTAAGATCACCAAGGAGCCCATCAGCCTCGAAGCGCCCGTGGGCAACGACGACGACGGCAAATTCGGCGACTTTGTGGAAGACAACCAGTCGGTCAATCCGGTTGAGTTCGTGATGAAAAACGACCTTAAAGCGCAAATCGGCGAAGTGCTCGATCAGCTCAACGACCGCGAAAAAGCGGTGATCGCCATGCGCTTTGGCCTGCTGGACGACGAGTCCGATCGCACGCTGGAAGAAATCGGCAAAGAGCTCAACGTCACCCGCGAGCGCGTGCGCCAAATTGAAAGCAGTGCCATCAAAAAACTCAAGCACCCCAAAGTGGGCCGCGCGCTGAAAAACTACATCGAAGAGTAATTACACCTTCAAGCTCAACGCCGCCCCCTGCACGATCAAGGTGCGGAACTCGGCGGCGCTGACCTGCTGGCGGGTTTGGGCGATTTCGCTTTTAAGCCGCCGGATCCGGGTTTCATCCCCCACGCCCGAAAACTCCGTTCGCATCAACTCTCCCTCTAAGGCCCGCAGCCGTTCGCCCAGCTTGCCGCGATCGTCGCTTTGCTTGGGCTTGCTAAGGGTCTGGGCTTCACCTGCGGCGGCCGCCTCGTAGATTTTGGAGGCATGGCGGTATTCGCTCAAAATCAGCGCTTCGTCCTGACGCTCAATTTTGAGATAGGTCATATCGGTGCGCCATTCGCCCTTTTCGTTCTTGCGCGGGTCGGCATGGGGCGCGGGGGTTTGCGCCGTTTCTTGCACCGTCTGCGGATCGATGCTGCCGTCGGCAAGCCGTCCGCTTGAGAGGGGCGAAAGGTAGGCCAGATCGACCTGCTGAACCGTGCCGATATCGCCGTTTGTGCGGATAAACAGGCCGCTTTGGCGGATTTGACCCAAAACGCCGGTATCCAGATCGCGCAGGGTGTAGGGGGTGTCGTAGGCGCTCAGCGAAAGCGCGCCGATGCCCGCCTCACGAAGCCCCACCAGACGGTCTTGCCCGTCGTGCTGAATCCATAAAAATAGCGATTCATAGACGGGATCGGCGGCGTCAATCCAGCCGCTTTTATCAGCATCGTGGGCCGCAAGCTCCCCAAAACCGTCTCCGGTGCGCATCCCAAAAAGCTCGCTCGCATCGTTAACGCGGCCGTCGTTGTTGGCGTCGTGGGCCAAAAACGCGCTGCCCGCTTCGGGAACGGCAAACCGCGAAAGCGGGCCGCCGCCGTTGAGATTAAACTCGAAGGTTTCGCCGCTAAGCCGCGCGCTGGGCGCTGCGTAGTTGACCACCAGCGGATCGACAATCAGCCCGATGACCTCTTTGCGGCTGAAGTAGTCCCCCTCAAGCTGCAATTTGAGGGAAAAATCCACCCGCCGGCCCGTCTCGTCCACCGCGTAACCGCCCAGTTCCAGTTCGCTTTGCTGGGTGTGGCGAAGCTGCGTAATGCGGTGCTGCCACGAGGCGAACAGCGCGTTGTCGCGTTCTGCGGGCGCGGCCTGCGCGACGATCTCCTCTTTGGTTTCGACGCTGAGCCGATCGCTTCGGTCGGCATAAACCGCGCTTTGATCCTGCGCGCGGACAACCGCTTCTTTGGCAAAAACAATCCGGTCGCTTTGGCGCGCATGGAGCGTATCGACACGCCCTTCGCCGTCCACAATGCCGCCGTCGATCGACTCCATTTTGCGGATGGTGGCCGCCGCGTCGCTTTGGGCGATAAAGGCGCGCTGCTCCAGCAGGCTCTCATGGTGCGTAACGCCTGTGACGGCGCTGCGAATAATCTGCATGGCTCCTCCTTGCGGAAGTCTCCATGCAACATCGGCAATGCCGGGGATTTAATTAAAAAGATACCTCAAGGGCGGCGAACGCCCGATAAACGGGCATGAAACTCAATACCCATGCCCGTCAGCTCGCGCTTGATGCGGTCGCTCAAGGCCGGGCCCAGGGCCGCCGGCAGCGATTCGGGGGCAATCACGCCGCTGAGCGATTGGGCTTTGAGCGCATAAAACAGCAGCACCGCCGCCGCCGCGCCCGTGGGGTAGGCAATATAGGTTGCGCCGCTAAAGGGGGTGCCAATCAGGTCGTGGTAGCGGGTAAAGGCCGCGCCGACGCTTTCGATCGTGTGGCGTCCGCTTTTGGAGAGCGTCTCAATCTCCGCCACCGCCTCAAAACGCGCGCCTTTGATGATTCGGCGGCGGTTGTAGTATTCGATCACCTTGGGGCTTTTCATCTTGGGCAGCACCTTGCGCACCACCTGCTCCACGGGCGCGCTGCCCACCTTGAGATCCCGCGAAAGCAGGTTGAGCTGAAAGAGGTTTTTAAACAGCTCCACCTCGTTGCCGCCGCAAAAGAGCCGGATTTCGTCAATCTGCGGGTAGCTGTCGTGCAGGCTGATGACCTCCTCTTGAAACACCGGATAGGTCTCCACCTCCCGATCGGGATCGAAGCGGTGGGGACGGATGAGCGAAAAGGGCTTGAGGGTTTGCAGCGCCCCGTTTCTGACAAAGGCGGGTCTGGCCAGCACCTCGTCCAGCGCCACCTTGGGCGACCACGAAAACAAAATCCGCGAACTGATCAGCTCTTCAAGCAAAAAAAGCCGCACCGACTCAATGCGCGGCGCATCGGGCAGGGCGGTGATTTGGGCGATTTTTTCGCCGATGATAAAGTTGGTCAGTCCCGGCGAAAAACCCAGATTGATCAGGCCGAAACGGTTTTGTTTTTTGAACGCTTCGCCAAGGGATTGCTGGGAAAACCGCAGGGTTTGCAGGGTGGTTTCGTTGTAGATATCCGAAGCCATGTCGGCGTAGTGCGCACCCAGCGCCAAGGCCCGCCGGGCGATGACGACGTTGAGTTCGGGCACGGCGGCGTTGATGACCACATCGGGCGCAAAGGCCGATGCGGCCGCTTCGTCATCAAAGCCGAAAAAAAGCGCTTGCGCTTGCAGGGCAGGGGAGCGAAACAGCGCGGCGCGGGCGCGTTTTTCGTCCCGCACCGCAAAGGCGAACAAAACGCCCCGACCCTCTTTTTCAAACAACCGTTCCAGAGCGGCGGCCATCACCGCGCCCACGGCCCCCAGCCCGTAAAAGAGGATTTTCAAGCTTAGGCGGCCTTTTTTTTCAAAAAGGCCGAAACCAGCTCGCCCGCGCCCGTGTGGCCCTGAACGGCGCTTACTTTGATGCCCGCCTCTTCCATGACCAGTTTGGTGTTTTTGCACGCTTTGGTGACAACCAGATGGTCGCAATCCTTGAGAATATCGGCCATGACGCGGTGCTCGTTTTTGTGCGCTTCGGCGTCATGATCGCACTCATGATCGCCGTGTTCGTGGTGGCAGCCGCCTTCGGCCTCTAAATTCGCACGGGGATTTTCGCGCAAGCCTTCAAGCTTCACGGTGCGGAACATTCCGCTTCCGTTAACGGCATACACCGCGAAATAGGGCGTATGGCCCGCGTTGCCAAAGATTTTAAGCGTTTCATCCCGCACGGGAACGGCAATTTTCATAAAGATTCCTTTTTGTGATTTGCGCGATTATAGCAAAGCAAGGAGCGTCAGAATGGTGATTTTGAGGTCGCGTTCCTAACTCGCTCCCTCAATCCAAAACTTTCCGCTTCCAACCGTGAAAAGGCAAACCACCTTTTGCCCAAGTCCTTCAGCGACGCGCCGATGTGATAAATCTCGGTTTCATCCAAAATCAAGAACCGATCGTGGCTGTTTGCAAAGGGTTTGAGGGTGATGCGTTCGTATTGCGCGTTGTATTTTTTGGCGTCCAGTGCCAGTTCGGGAGTGATCTGTTTGGTCAGAACGGTGATTTTTACGCCTTTGGCAGCTTTGGAAAGCTGGGTTAGCACCGTATCGTCCACATAGTTATCCAGCAACACGATCGAGTGTTTGGCGCTGCGGATCAGGTCACAGACAAAAGCATAGGCATCAAACACCTGACCGTCGTAAAAGATGCCCTGTTTGGGTTGAAGACTTTTGTTTTCCAGCGCGTTAAAGATTTGCTCAAATCGCTCGTCGGTTTTGATTTCAAAGGCGATTTGGCGTTTTTCCGCTTGATCGAGCCGCGCGAAAATATTGGCGTTGGCGGCGATAAAGCGGCGCATTCCCACAAAGGCGTTAATGATCTGGATGCTTGTTTGGATTGCCGTGTCGCTTCGCAGTACCGCCGAAAGCATGGCGACGCCTTGTTCGGTAAAGGCGTAGGGCAAAACGGTGGCATGCTTCAGGGTTCTGAACCGGTCGCAATTTGCGACCAGTTCGTCTTTCTCGTTTTGCGTTAATTCAAAACGAAAGGCTTCCGGAAACCTTTCGATATTTCGTTTTACTTGCTCATTGAGCCTTTTTGTCTCTACTGCATACAGCTCTGCTAAGTCTCTATCGATCATCACCTGAACGCCGCGAATTGTGAAGATTCGGCTTTCGATATGGCTTTGAATAATCGGAGGATTCATATCGTGCCTTTATCATGTCGTTTGGTGGGCTGCACTGATTATGCAAAATTTTAGGCTTTCAACCTTTATTTTTACAGGGTTGCGACAACGCGCTTTGGGTATGATTGCGCATTATTTCATAGAGGTTTTTCTTTGAACTGTAAACCGTTTTTAAAGTGGGTGGGGGGCAAACGGCAACTGCTGCCGGAGCTCAAAAAGCGCCTGCCCAAAAAATTCAACGCCTATCACGAACCCTTTATCGGCGGCGGGGCGCTCTTTTTTTCGCTCACGCCCCGTAACGCCACGCTTTATGACAACAATGCCGAACTGATCGGCCTTTATAATGTGGTGAAAAACGACGTCGAAGCGCTGATCGGGCTGCTGCACGAACACAAAATCCGCCACGAAGCGGGGGCGCACGACTACTTTTATGCCGTGCGCAATCAAGACCGCCAAGCGGACTTTTTGCAAAAAAGCGCCGTCGAGCGGGCCGCGCGGTTTGTGTACCTCAACCGCACCTGCTTTAACGGCGTGTATCGCGTCAATAGCGAAGGGTTTTTTAACGTCCCCTACGGCTGCTACAAAAACCCGCTCATCTGCGACGAAACCAACCTTCGCGCCTGCTCGGCGGCGCTGCAAAACGTGGGGCTTTTGCAGGGCGATTTTGAACAGGTGCTGCAAACCGCCGGGGCGGGCGATTTTGTCTATTTTGACCCGCCCTATGTGCCGCTGAGCGATACCGCCAACTTTACCGGCTACACCGCCGCCGGGTTTGATAAAACCATGCAGGAGCGGCTCAAAACCGTGTGTGATCGGCTCACCGACCGGGGGGTGTTTGTGATGCTCTCCAACTCCAGCGCCCCGTGGGTGGTGGAGACCTACAAAACGGCGGGCTACAAGGTGGAAAAAATCAAAGCAACCCGCGCGGTCAACGCCAAGGCCAGCGGCCGGGCGGCGGCGCTTAATGAGGTGATTGTGCGCAACTACACTATCAAGGGGTTGATCTGTGGGTGAGGGCGGCACCTACGCCAACCAGACGGGCAATCAGCTCGAACGCACCGTGCGCGATTGTTTCAGCGGTGCGGGGTTTTCGGTGATGAAATGGCGCGATTACGAAGCGCAGCACAAGGGGTTGATGGCCCCCGTCCTGCCCGCCGATCTGCTGCTTGAGGACGTGCCCTACACCAGCATCTACGGCCACGCGGGAAAAACCGAGTTTCTGGCCCTGTCGGATCGGCTGGGGCTAAAGATACGCATCGAATGCAAATGGCAACAGGCCAGCGGGTCGGTGGACGAAAAGCTGCCCTATCTCTACCTTAACTGCCTCGAAGCGATGCCCGAAGATCAGATTATGATCGTTATCGACGGCGAAGGGTTTAAACCCGGCGCCAAAGCGTGGCTGCGCACAGCGGTGGACGAACGCCGCTACCGCACCGCCGCCAATGCCCACAAGACGATCGAGGTGGTGAGCCTGGTGGAGTTTATTACGTGGGCAAACCGGCGGCTGCGCTAGCCGCGTTGGATAACGTCAGCGTAAAACGCGCGCCGATGCGCTTACCTTCCGCGTCGTAGCGGTTTTCGACGCTTAAATCCCCGCCGAAGTTTTCCCGCAAAATCAGGCGGGAGAGGTAGAGGCCAAACCCCGTGCCTTTGCCTTCGGTTTTGGTGGTGAAATAGGGTTCCCCCAGCCGTTTTAAAACCGCCTCGTCGATCCCGCCCGCTTCGTCTTCGACGCAAATAAGCGTGCGCTCCGCCTCCGTCCAGGCCCGCAGGATGATGCGCCGCGTGCCGCCCGTTTGGGCTTCGTAGGCGTCGCGGGCGTTGGCCAGCAGGTTGATCAGCGCCTGCTTGAGCTGGTTTTTCAGTCCGGTGATTTCCAGCGCCTCATCGATTTTGTTTTCCAGCGTAATGCCGTGCTGTTTGAGCTGGGCGCCGAAAAGTACGCGCAGTTTTTCGACGCTTTGATGCAGATTGAAGGTTTCCGCCGTGCGGCCGGGCCGGAAAAAGCCGCTAAAGTCGGTGATGGTGTGGGCCATAAAATCGCTCTGGCGGTTGATTTGCTCCACCGCTTCGGTCACGGCGGCGGCATCGAGGGTTTCGAGCTCCTGCCGGAGGCTGAGGTTGAGCGTGGCCCCCTGAATGGCACTTAAGGGCTGCTTCCATTGGTGGGCGATCGCGCCGATCATCTCGCCCATGAGCGCCATTTTGGACTGCTGAATCAGCATCTGCTCCTGACGTTTTTGTTTCTCCTGCTCCGCTTTGAGTTCCGTAATATCCGAAACGGTGGTGATTTTATACGGCCCGCCCGGCACATTCGCAAGCAGCGAAGCGGTGGCGTAGATGTGCAGCGGCCGTCCGTCCTTGCGCAGCACCTGCCATTCGGCGGCGATTTCGGCCTTGCCCTCGATAAAATCGTCGTGAAGTTTTTGCAAAACGCCGTGCATGGGCGGCGGCACCACGAGCGTAAAGCTTTGGCCGATCAGTTCGTGGGCTTCATAGCCGTAAATGCGGCAATAGGCGGGATTGACCTTGACGTAGCGGTGGTGGCGATCGGTAATGCAGATACCCACCTCCGTGGCCTCAAAAACCGCTTCTGTCAGTGAAACCGGCCGGGTTTTGCCTCTGTTTTTTCGAAACCTGACCCCCATTTTGACCTGCCTTTAGCCCGCATGGATGCTCAGCGGATGCCTAAGCGCCACCGATCCGGGCGAAATTACCGCGCCATAGGCCACAATCTCCACCCCTGCGTCCACAGCTTTTTTGAGTAGCTTAGCGTAATCGGGATCGATATGCGCAGCGGGGGCGAAACGGCGCGACCCATCGTGCAGCGCCGCAAAAAAGATCACCGCGCGGTGTCCTTCGTGTTTCATGGCGATCAGCTCTTGCAGGTGTTTTTGGCCCCGCGTGGTGATTGCGTCGGGGAACATCAGCGTGCCGTTTTCCAGCAGCGTGACGCTTTTGACCTCCACATAGCACCGTTCATCCGGGCGTTCCAGCAGCAGATCGATGCGGCTGTTTTGGCGGCCGTATTTGACCTCGGCGCGGATGCTTTCGTAGCCTTGCAGCTCTTTTACGGTGCCGTTTTCAATCGCTTCAAGTGTTAGCGCGTTGGCCTTGGCGGCATGAATCATCACCCAATGATCCTGCGCCGTTCTGGCCAGCTCCCATGTGTAGGCCAGCTTGCGCGAAGGGTTGCTGCTTCTTGAAAGCCACACTTCAAGGCCCGGCTCTTTGTTGTGCAGCAGCGAACCGGAGTTGGGGCAGTGGGCGGTGACAACTTCGCCGCCTTCAAGCCGCACGTCGGCCAAGAAGCGTTGATAACGTTTAATCAGGGTGCCGCGAAGCAGAGGGAAGGGGAAGTTCAAGCGCGGGTGTTGAGCAGATTGCCCGCCAGTTCGTTGTAGGGGCGCAGGTGGGTGCTGTTGGTCTCGCTTTGGGGTTCTTGAACCGCTTCGCTTTTAAAGCCCATCCATGCGGCCAGCAGGTTTTCGAATCCCGCGTCGGTCGCTTTGGAGCGGTTGTAAAGGGGTGTTTCGCGCTGGGGGGTTGCCATAATGCTCTCGACCGCCATGACGCCTCCTTTGTCTTTAGGGGCATCCATATTACCAGCCCTTTCTAACTTGAAACTTAAATGTGACGCGACTGCTTAACGATTTTGTCTAAATCGATCGGGTTATGTCGATTTGGCTTCAATTGGGCTATCATGCCCGCTATTTTTATAAAAGGTCACTCGATGATCCTGTCGGTCAAGAACACCAATCTATCGGTCATAGCCTTGGTTGCCGCCGCGCTTTTGGGGCTTTATCTGATCTCCTCAAGCGGCATGAAAACGCTGGGGCAAACCTATCACGAGAGCGCGCAGGCTTCGCAGGTGCAAGCCACATTGCAGCATCTGCTCGGCGCGGGTCTTTTGTATAACAGCGCCCGCGGCGTGCGTTACATTACCCCCACCGACGACCGGGCGCTTAAAACCATGCAGCAGGCCAGAGACGAGGCGCTGGCGCGCATGGCGCATCTTCAAAAGATCGACCCCGTTTTTTACCGGCAGATTCAAGAGATTTGGCTGGGTTACGAACAGGCAGTCAGCGAGCTGCTGACGCTGGCGCAAGCGGGCCCCATGCCCGAAGGCCCCATGCGCGCCGCATTGGCTAAGTGGCGGGATTTGAAGTTTCCCCTCGAAGATCGCCTCAAGGCCGTAGAGGCGGAGCAAAAACGCCTCAGCGCGCTCTTTGAGCAGGAGATGAACGCAACCGCAGCGGCGGTCGTGGCGGCGGAGCTGGCGGCGGGGGCGCTGATTATCGCGCTGTTGCTGTGGTCGGGCTACCGCACGGTTTCGGCCTTTAAGCGGCTTGAGGAGGCAACGGCCCAGCTCGCCCATGCGCAGGGCGGCGATCTTTCCCACCGTTTGGACACCCGCGGGGTGAGCGAATACGCACAGGTGGCCGCGCATTTCAATGACTTTTTGGCCAAAACCCAGTCGGTTGTCCGCGAGGCGCTTAAAGGCACGCGCGAAAGCGCGTCGATCGCCGGCGAGCTTTCGGCCACCGCCTCCGCGATCGGCCGCCAGAGCGAAGCGGGCGCAAAGGAGGTTGCCACCATCGCGCAGGAGACTTTGGCCGTTTGCACCCGTGTGAGCGAAGGCGCGGCGCGGGTGCTCGAAGACAGCCGTCATCTGCTGGAGGCCGCCGGAACGCTCTCGGCTTCCGCCGGGCAGGTGGGCGATTTGGTGGGCCGTTTTGAACAG
>JBFWML010000047.1:0-17008 GCA_050251635.1 Campylobacterales bacterium
TCGGGTTTATAAAGCAGGATATAGCGGTTCTGCACAGGGGGCAAAAGCGGCGCATCGTCCAAAAACACGGGCGCATCCTTGGCCACCTTGAGCGCGGGATTTTTGACCGTCTCCTCCCCCACCCTGACCCACCCTTTGCGGATGGCGGTATTGGCCTCCGATCGGCTTAATCCCGAACTTTCCGAAAGTAATCTGTCCAGACGGATCAACTACTGCGCCTCATTTTCCGCCGCAATTGCCACGTTTTCCAGTTTGCGTTCTTTTAGAGCGTCCAGCACCCGCATAAAGTCTTCAAAGGCGGCCTGTTTGTCGGCGCGGATAACGATCATGTCTTCGCGTTTAAGGTCATCCAACCGCACCAGCAGCGTAAAGGAGGTGACCTTTTCGTGGTCGAAGAAAAATTCGCCCTTGTCGTTAATGGCGATCTCGATGCGCTTTTGTCCCGGCGCAGGGGTCTGGGGCTGGCTGGATTTGGCTTCGGGCAGCGCCACTTTGATCGCCCCTTGGGCGATAAACGTGGCGGTTGTCAGCACAATCGCCAACAATACGAGCATAATGTCGATAAACGGGATAACGTTGATCGAATCGAACTTTTTAAGCGTCACGTTCCGCTTCCCATAGGGCGATGAGCACTTCGGTTTTGCGCACCAGCAGGTTGTAGGCGATCATCGCCGGGATCGCCACAAAAAGCCCGGCGGCAGTTGCTTTTAGAGCCAACGCAAGCCCGGTCATAATCGCCCCGGCCTCCACCGCGCCGCCCGCACCGATTTGGTAAAAGGTAATCATAATGCCAAACACCGTACCCAAAAGCCCCACATAGGGCGCGTTGCTGGCAATGGTGGCAATCAGCGACAGGTTGCGGGTGAGCGCGACCTCCATCGTCTGTTTTTTGGTGTACTCTTTGGGGTCGAAATTGCGGAAAAAAAGCAACCGATCAATCGTTGCCCACAACACCAAAAAACCCATAAACGCCAAAATCCCCATCGTGATCAGCTCGACCAAATCTTTATCCATCATGCTTCAAGCCTTTCGACGCGGGTCAACACGCTGGGATGCGTTTCGTAAAACAGTCCGTAAAGGGGGTGGTTTTTGGGAAATTTCACGTTTTCCTGCACCAGCTTAATGAGCGCCTCTTTCAGCGCGGCGCGATCGACCAGCCCACCCCCGAAAGCGTCGGCGGCAAATTCGTTATGACGGCTAATCGCGTTAAAAAACGGCATCGCAAAGAAAAACAGCGGCGTGGTCAGCAGTAAAAACAGCGCCATCAGCGAATGGGCCGAAGATTCGATGCCGATCGCGGCGAAGAATCCGGCGGGCAGATTGCCAAACAACGCCAAAAATCCAAAAAGCAGCACCGCCATCACACCGATGTTTTTGTAAATATCGTTGTGTTTAAAATGGCCCAACTCGTGGCCCAGCACCGCCAGCAACTCCTGTTGGCTTAGTTTGTCGATCAGGGTGTCGAACAGCACGACCCGTTTGGTGGAACCCAGCCCCGCAAAATAGGCGTTGAGCCGCGCGTCGCGCTTGCTGGCGTCCACCTTAAACACCCCACCTGCATGAAAGCCGGTTTTTTGCATCAACGCGCGGATTTCGCGGCCTAGGTCGGTTTCGTCGATCGCGGTGAATTTATCAAACAGCTTGGCCCGCACAATGGGAAAAAGCAGATTCACCAGCACCAAAACGGCCATCAAAAAAACAAAGCTTAGTAGCCACCAGTTTTCAAAACCGCCGATAAACCACGCCAAAGCGGCAATCACGGCAGAACCCAGCAGCGCCACCAGCGCCAGCGTCTTAAGCTGATCGGCCGCATAAAGGCCGATCGTGCTGCGGTTAAAGCCAAACTTCGCGTCAATCCCGAACCGTTCATACAACCCAAGCGGCAGCTCGATAACGTAGTTAATAAGCAAAAAGAGATTCACGAACACAATTGCCTTCAAAATCGGCCCCTCGATCGCTACGGCCGCATCCAGCCACGCCAGGCCGAAAAAAGCCCAAAACACAAACAACCCCGCCTCAACCAGCGTCACAAAAAACGAAAGCCGCTCCTTGGCAATGCCGTAATCGGCCGCCTTTTGCCACCCTTCGGGCGTTAAAAGCCGCGCGGGTTCGTTGCGTGCTTTTTTAAGAAACCCGATCTGCACCGCCGAGAGCACAAACCGCACCGCAATATAAGCACCGTAAAGCACGAGAAAAAAGTTCAGAAATTCCAATCGGAGCCTTTATTTACAAGTTTTCGGGATTCTAGCAAAGCAAGGATGAAGGGAGTGTGTTTTTATTGTAAAATGGCGGGAATTAAGGAGTGTGCGATGAAGGCTGTGACAAATCAAGATGCAAAACACATTTGCAATACGGCTTTTTCCGGCTTACAACGCACCCTTTCTGAAAAGGGCAAAGCGTACGCAAACGCGGCGATCAAGAAAGCGATCGCCAAACGCCGACACGCCTCCAAACCCGCAATCTCCGCCCCCGATGCAAAATAACAAAACCGCTTTTTTGATTGCCGGCCCGAACGGATCGGGCAAAACAACCTTTGTCCACACACTTTTGCAATACAGTTCGCTTCTGGCGGAAACCACCCATATTAACCCCGACGAAATCCTGATCGAACTGGGCTTGCCCGAAACCAAAGAGGGTTATCTAGCCGCTTTTGCCGAGGCGGAAAAACGCACAAATAAAGCAATCCGGGAAGGAGGAAACCTCCTGCTTGAGACGGTTTTCTCCTCGCCCGACAAAAAGGCACTTTTTTATCGCCTCAAGCGGGAGGGTTATTTCGTCAACATGGTTTACATCTGCACCGAAGACCCCGATATTAACGTTTTGAACGTAACTGAACGGGTCAAAAAAGGCGGTCATGATGTGCCGATCAAAAAAATCCTTGAGCGCTACGAAAAATCCCTGAACAACTTAGCCGCCGTCTTTACTGAAATAGATTGCTTGATTCTTATCGACAACTCAACATTGGATGAAACCCCAACCGTGCTCAGCGCCTTCACGACGGGTTCAATCTGTTTTATCACCGAAGCTATGAATGAAGTTGACTGGATCAGACGGGTCATTCCGACAAACTCGCCGCAAAGCGAGAATCCGGAAAAAGAACAGCTTTGCCGGCTGATTCAATCCGCTTTAGAGACCGGATTTGTGGAGAATGCCAACAAACTCCGCCTGCCCCATATGGAATCAGGCGGACATTAGCCCTAGGTGACGCATTAACTTTTCGTTGACTTCCGCCAACTCCGCTTCGCGCAAGGCCGTCAGTTTTTGCGCCTGATCGATCCGGCTTAAATCCACCGTGCAAAGTTCGTTAATGCAGATTTCGCTGGGTTTTTCCAGTTTGTCACGCTTGGGTAAACCTGCCCGCACGCTGCCGCCGGAAAGTTGGGTGGTGACGGGCAAAACCGTGACCCCTTTAAAGGCCACCTTGTCGATATTGCGGTTGGCAACATCGTTTTGGATGATGACCGCCGGACGGACTTTGCCGAACTCGCTATGGTATTTTTTGCCAAAATCCACCAGATAAACTTCGCCGCGTTTAATCACGGATCAGCTCCTCCGCAACCGGCTCGATCTGCTCAAACTCCGCCTGGGCCTCCACGCCCAACGCCTTGGCGTTTTCGGCCAGATAAAGCTCGTCTTCAATTTTTTGACGCAATTTTTCATAGAGCGCATAGGGTAAAACCACGCTGCGCGGCTCGTTCTTGCGGGCATCCTGAACCAGTGTAATCTGACTGGGGTGACTGATTAGTGCGGGTTTTCGGACAATGTCGCTCGTTGAAACGGTAAACATTTGCACTCCTTATTAGTGCCTATTCTACTAATAACTTATTTGTATGTCAATCAACCAATGACCGCTCTGCTAAAATGCCGCGACTTTTCCCCAAGGATGCCCTTTGCCGCTGATTGATCTCAAAGCCGTTACCAAACAGTTTGATACCCGCAAGGTGTTGCATGAGGCCGATTTTGCCATCGATGCGGGCGAACGGGTGGCGATCGTCGGTCAAAACGGCAGCGGCAAATCGACACTGATGAAAATTGCCGCCGGACTCATGGAGCAAGACAGCGGCGAAAGGATGGTGCAAAACGGCATCACCATCGAAATGCTCGATCAAAACCCCGATATTGACGAAAAGCTGACCGTGCGCCAAGCGATCGAAGCATCGCTGACCACTTTAAAAGCCGCCCGTGAACGCTATGGGGAGCTAAGCCACCAAATCAGCGCCGATCACGACAACGCGGGACTGATGAACGAGCTGACGCAGCTGACCAATCTGCTCGATTTTCACAACGCGTGGAACCTTGACGATCGCGTCGAGCGGATTTTGCAGGAGTTTGACCTCAAACGCCTTGAGGACGCGCTTTTAATGACGCTCAGCGGCGGAGAGCGGCGGCGCGTGGCCTTAAGCAGCCTGATTTTGAAAAAACCCGATCTGCTGCTACTGGATGAACCGACCAACCATCTTGACGTTTATATGGTCAAGTTTTTGGAAGAAACGCTGCTCGAAGGCGGGTTTACCCTGCTGCTTATTTCGCACGATCGTTATTTTATCGATCAGCTCGCCACCCGCACCGTGGAGGTTGAAGAGGGCCGCGTGCGCAGTTTTAAAGGCGGCTACGCGGACTATCTGGTTCAAAAGGATCAGATGCTCCAAAGCATGATCAAAACCCACGAAACGCTGGTCAAGCTGCTTAAAGGCGAACAAGAATGGCTTTCGCGCGGGGTTAAGGCGCGGGTCAAACGCAATATGGGCCGGGTAGAACGCATCAAGCAGATGAAGGAAGAGGCCAAGAAAAACCCCGGCATCATCCGCCGCGTCAAGGTGCAGCTTGAGCGCGAACACAAGGCGTTTAATCAGGAAGACGGCGTTAACCGCAAAAAAATGATCTTTGAGGTGGAGCGGCTCAAGGTCAAACTGGGCGACAACGAACTGATTGGCGACTTTTCCACCCGGATTTTGCAGCAGGATAAAATCGCCGTCGTAGGCCGCAACGGCACGGGTAAATCGACGCTTTTGCGCGCGCTTTTGGGCACGCTCAAACCCACCGGCGGGTCGATCAAGCGCGGCGAGTTTACCGTGGGGTATTTTGACCAGCACCGCGAAATGCTGGATGATTCCAAAAACATTATGGAAACCTTCTGCCCCATGGGCGGCGATCACATCATGGTGCGCGGGCGCAATATGCACGTGTTCGGCTACCTGAAAAACTGGCTTTTCCCCAAGGAGTTTCTGGATAAAAAGCTCAGCGTGCTAAGCGGCGGCGAAAAAAACCGCGTGGCGCTGGCGCTGCTGTTTAGCAAAAACTACGACTGCCTGATTCTGGACGAACCGACCAACGACTTGGATATCCCCACAATCAACATTTTAGAGGAGTACCTGCAAAGCTTCCAAGGCGCGCTGCTGTTTGTCAGCCACGACCGCTATTTTGTGGACAAAATTGCCAAAAAACTCTTTATTTTCAAGGGGCACGGCCATATTGAAGAGACCATGGAAAGCTACACCGAATACCTCGAATACGAAGCGGAGATCGCCGAGATTGAGGCCTTTGAAAAGAGTCTCGGCTCCGCGCCCGCGATCGTTGAAGCGCCCGAACCCAAAAAAGAGATCAAAAAACTCACCTACAAAGAGCAGCGGCTCTTAGATGCCCTGCCCGGCGAAATCGAGGCGTTGGAGACGGAAATCAAAACGCTGGAAAACTGCCTGATGAACCCGGAATGTTACGGGCAAAAGGGCGGTTTGGCAGAGCTTCACGCCCACGTGGAAAAACTCAAAGCCGATCTGGAAGGCAAAGTCGAACACTATCTGGAGCTGGAGGAAAAAGCGGCGGCGCTGAGGGATTAGCCGCCCTCGCGGCAAATCTCCGCCTGATAGGTCATCACCTCCAAATTGCCCTCCAAATAGGCATCGGGCGGCAAGCCCGCCTTGGCGCAGAGGTGCTGCATAAAAGTCTCTTTTTCGGGTAGCTGCTCCCAGACGCTGGGTAAAAAGGTGGCCTGATGATGGTCGCGGTAGATAATCACGCCGTCGATGCCGGGGCGGATTTTGCTGAGCATATTGGGCACATTCCAGTAGTGCAAGGGCTTTGGCGGAGTCAGAACGGAAACTTCCAGTTCGATCTGCGCCAACTCATCGGCGCTCACCGGATCAAAACGCGGGTCGCGCACCGCCGCCTGAATGGCGTTTTTGATGATGTCCTCAGACAGGGCGCGGTGGGGTATGATTGAACCGATGCAGCCGCGAAGCGCGCCGCTCTCTTTAAGATGCAGCGTCACAAAGGCCGCCCCCGGTTCGCAAAAAGCGGCGGGCAGACCGGCAGGCGGTTCAATCACCTGCCCCTGCCGCAAAAAACACTCAAGGGCCGATCGGGCCAGTTTGCAGGCGTTTTCTTTTTCTGCGTCTGTCACTCAAGGCTCCTTGTAAAAGCCGTAGCAGGCGTAACCCACCACTTGGCTGTCATCTCCCGTCACATCCCCCGAAGTGCGGTAATCCAACACCTTTGATGTCAGTTGATGCCTTAAAGCATAGCCGATCGCCGCTTCAATCCCCGTTTTGCCGCACGCTTCACACCGGCCCAAACCCGCCGCATCCAGCGCCAAAACGCCCCGGTGACAGTCGTTATCAAGGGTGCGGGCCTCCTCTTGCGGATAGTAATGGCTCAAATCGCTGCTAAAAACCGCCACCGTCCGATCATCCAGAAATTCATCCAGCAACCGCTCCAGCAGCTTGGGCGCGCAGAGGCCGTAGGTGACGGGAATCAACGTAAAAGCGCCCAGCACCCGCTGCAAAAAAGGCAGCTGCACCTCCAAGGAGTGCTCCTGGGCATGGGGCTGGGGATGCACCGCAAAACCCGCCGGCGCCTTTTGCAAAAAATGGCCGATCGCATCTTGATCGATCGTAATGCGCCCAAGGGGCGTTTGCCACGCCTGAGCATTGGAAAAGGCCGCCCCCTCAAACCCCACCCGGTGACTCGGCCCGATCAGCAGCACCCGCCCATAGCCGCTGCCGCGAAGCTGGGCATATCCAAACGCGGCGCACTGGCCCGAATAAACATAACCCGCATGGGGCTCGATCAAAATCTTCGGCACAACAGCAGACGAAGGGACGGCGTTTAAAAACCCGTCAACCATCCGGCCAAGCACCTTCGGATCGTCAGGATAAAACAGACCGGCAACGGCTGCGGGGCGGACACTCATAACACCCTCCTTTGGCTACAATGACCCCGCTAAGGAGTCGAGCAATGAGACAGAGTATAGCCCCCCTTTCGCCCTTTTTCAAGGGCCGTTTTTCGCCCTGGGTCTTTGACGATCCCTCCGTAAGCGCCGAAGATGTTGAGGCCATCTTGGAGGCGGCCTCCACCGCGCCGTCGTGCTTTAACGAACAGCCCTGGCGCTTCGTTCTGGCCGAGAAAGAGGCGTTTTTTGCCCTTTTGACGCCGGGAAATTTAGAGTGGTGCCGCTCTCTGGAAACCTTTGTGCTGCTCTGCGCCGCGCCCGCCTTCGAGCGCAACGGCAAGCCCAACGCATGGGCCCGTTTTGACTGCGGAACCGCGTGGGGATATATGACCTACGAAGCCTTTGAGCGGGGAATTTATCTGCACGCCATGGCCGGATTTGACACACGGGCGGCGGTTGAGCGCTTTGGATTGCAGGGGCTTGACCCCATCGCGGTCATCGCCTTCGGCAAAAAACCGCAACCGGCGGATTTTACGCCCCGCAAGCCGCTCCGCTCGCTTCTGTTGCGGCGCTAGCAACTTGCTATAATCGCACTCAAATTTAACCAGACAGGTCAAAACCATGCCCCAAGAGATTCAAAAACTCAAGCAACACTACGAATTCACCGAAGCCGACGTTGCCAACCTGCGCAAAGTCGGCGAAGCGCTCCTGACCGAAGCAGACGCTTTTGTAGAGGCCTTTTACAGCCGGATCGCCCACTATCCCGAAGCGCAGCTTCATCTTCAAGAGCCCGCCCGCCTTGCGCACTACAAACAGCAAATCCGGCAGTGGTATGAAGAGCTTTTCACAAGCGCCTACGATGCCACCTATTTCGCCCATCTGCAGCATATCGGCGAAACCCATGTGCGCATCGGGCTTCCGACCCACCACGTCAACGCCGCCATCAACTTCGTGCGCCGTTTTATCAACAGCCAGATCCAAAAGCATTTCCTCTCCGAATCCGCGCCCATCGACCTGATCGGCTCGTGCGGCAAGATGCTGGATATGAATCTGGACGTTTTAACCAGCGCCTACCACGAAGAGCAGATGATCCCCTATTCGACCCTTTCAAAGTTCAAACTCCGGCTGATTACGCTGGCCAAAAAAGTCTCCGATCTGGCCGATCTGGTGCTGGTTTTGGCCCTGATGCTTGTCGGGCCGTTTGTGGTGGGGCTTTTTGCCTACGATGTTTACCTGCTGGTTACCGGCGCGGTCAAAATGGAAGAAGGCATCCTGATGGTGCTGGGCAGCCTGCTGATTTTATGGGCGGTGAGCGAGCTGATGGAAGAAGAGGTGCGGCATTTGCGGGGCGAAGGTTTTGCGATCGCCGCCTTCTTAAGCCTTGCCATGGCCGCCATGATCCGCAAGATTTTGATCACCTCGCTTTCGGGCGACAAGGTTGTTGAGCTTCTAAGCTACGGCGGTTTGGTGCTGGCGCTGGGGCTGGTGTACTGGCTGATTGTCAAAAACGATATTCGCATCGGCGGAAGAAAGGCAAATAAATCTTGAATAGTAAACATATCACCAATGGAATTTCAAGGGCGTTCGGACGCTTTGCGGCCAAGGCGCACGCCCCCGCCCTTCAAGGCGCGATCAACCGCGCCTACGTACGGCTGATGAAGCTTGATATGGGCGAGTTCGAAGCGCCCGAAAGCTACCCCACCCTCACCGCGCTCTTTACCCGCGCGCTCAAAACCCCGCGCCCCCTTGCGGGCGATCAAAACACCCTGCTGGCCCCCTGCGACGCGCTGGCAACCCAGTGCGGCAAGGTTGAAGAGGGGGTGCTTTTTCAGATTAAGGGCATGGCCTACAAACTGGCCGATCTGCTGCCGCACCTGCCTCAAAGCGAGCTGGCCCCGCTGACAAACGGCGACTACGTCAATCTCTATCTTTCCCCCAGAGATTACCACCGCTACCACACGCCCACGGCGCTGACGCTGACGCGGCTGACCCACATTCCCGGACGGCTCTGGCCCGTGAACATTCCGTTTTTAAAGAAGAAAGCCAATCTGTTTGTGGAGAACGAACGGGTGGTCTTGGAGGGTACCGACCTCAAGGGGCGGACGTGGATGCTGATTTTTGTGGGGGCGCTCAATGTCGGCAAGATGCGTTTTGTGCATCTTGCGGGTTTTGAAAGCAACGTCAAGGCCGATGCGCCCACCAGTTATCCGCTGAACGTTCGGGTCGATCGCGGCGATCTGCTCGGCTGGTTTGAGATGGGTTCGACGGTGGTGCTCATCACCCCCGAAGGCGCGGCGCAATTTGAGCTGCAAGAGGGCGATCGGTCGGTCTATGGCGGAAAAATCGGATGGCTGAAGCCCTAAGCGCCCAAGCGGTTTTGGCCGCGCGGGACGAGCTGGGGCTGGGCAGCGACGCCACGCTGGCGGAGATTAAAAACAGCTATCTGCGGCTGGCCAAAAAATGGCATCCCGATCGCAACCCCCGCGAAAAAGAGGCCGAGTGCAAAGCCCGGATGCAAACCATCAACGAAGCCTACGAACTGATCTTGCGCTACTGCGAAAACTACCGCTTCAGCTTTGAAGCGCAAACCGTCGAGCGCAACGCCGATTTCGGGCGCTGGTGGGCGTCGCGTTTCGGCGCGCCCGGCACGGCTACAAAAACTCCTTAACCGTCATCTGCAACCGGCTGCTGCCGTTAAACTCGTTGAGTGAAAGCGTGTAGTAAAAGCTGGCCGCATCCCCCGGCACAAAAGTCCGATCGGTAAAAAAAGCCACCGCTTCGGCAGCGGATGCGTGCATCTCTTCGGCAATAGACAGACGTAAATGCTCACCCGATCGGCCCATGGCGCGCACACTCCTCACCCGAAGGTCGCGCGCCGCAAAAAGCGGTTCGAGGTTGCCTTCGCCAAAGGGTTCGTAGCGTTTAATAAGCGACCAAAGTTCCGGGCCGATCAATCTTAAGGGCAGTTCCCCCGCCAACGCTTCGTTGCGCTCAAGCAGTTCGCCGGGCACGGTGGCGGCAATCTGTAAAAACGCGCTTTTAAAGGGCTCGATACGATCGGCCTCAAGGCGGATGCCCGCCGCCTTTTTGTGGCCGCCAAAACCCTCCAGATGCGCCTCGCAATGGGCAATCAACGCAAACAGATCCGCCTCTCCCGCCGTGCGGGCGCTGCCCTTGGCGCCGTTTTCGTCATGGGCGATCACCACGGCGGGTTTTTTGTATCGTTGCGCCAGCCGCGCCGCGACAATGCCGATCACCCCTTCGTGCCACCCCTTGCCGTGGGCAACTACGGCGGCCTGAGCCCCGTCGGCCTGATCCTGCGCCTTGGCGAGCAATTTAGCCTCAATCTCCTTGCGCGCCCGGTTGAGCCGATCGAGTTCGCCAAGCTTATCCAGCGCCGCCTCAAGGGTCTGGGCCGTAAGGAACTCGAAGGCGCTTTGGGCATGGTCCATCCGCCCGGCAGCATTCAGGCGCGGGACAATCTGGTAACCCACATCTTCATAGGTAAACTGCGTTTTGTTTAAAAAGCTGCGCAAAGCCAGCACGCAGGGCCGCCTGGAGCGGTTTAGACGCCCCAGCCCCGCGCGGGCCAGGGCGCGGTTCATCCCCCGCAAAGCCACCGCATCCCCCAAGACCGCCAGCAGCAAAATATCCAGCTGCGCGCCCACATCCCAATCGCCGTCAAAACGCTCCTTAAGCGCCGCGCCCAGATACCAGGCCACCGCCGCGCCGCAGGGCTCCTTGAAGGGAAAGGGGCAGTCGGGCCGCTTGGGATTGACAATGGCGTAAGCATCGGGCAGATCGGGGGGGCAAAGGTGGTGATCGGTAATGATGAGCGTCAGCCCCTTTTGCCGCGCCCTCAAGGCCGCCTTGTGGGCCGAGATGCCGTTATCCACCGTCACCACAAGACCCGATTCGATACGGTCCACGACGGCGGGGGAAAGCCCGTAGCCGTCCTTGAAGCGATCGGGAATCACCACGTCGTGCCGTCCGCCGCAGCGCAGGAGCGATTCGGACAGGAGCGCCGAAGCGCAAACGCCGTCAGCGTCATAATCGCCGACGATCGTAATGCGCTCGCCCGACCGGATCGCTTCGGCAATCCGATCGGCGGCTTTGTCCATATCCGCAAATAACGAAGGTTGGGGCAGTTCGGAGAGCTTGTCGCCCCCCTCGCCCCCGAGCCGATCGCGCAGGAGCGCCTCGAGGGTTGAGAGATCGGAAATTTTCATAGGGGGATTCTAGCGGAAAGTTACGGTAGAATCGTTTTGAACAAATGACCGTTTTTGACCGTTATTAATGGTCATATGGGCAAAAAGGGAAGTTCATGCGGGGACGCAAAAAAATCGAACGAAGCCTCAATTTCAGGCCGCTTTGCCGCCGGTACGGGCCGCTGGACAAAACCGCAACCGATTCGTTGCAACTGCGCCACGACGAGCTTGAAGCGCTTAGGCTGGCAGACTTCGAGGGGCTCTACCATGAGGCGTGCGCCGATCGGATCGGCACCTCCCGAACCACTTTTTCGCGTATTCTCAAAAGCGCGCGCTACAAGATCGCGCAGATGCTCCTCTTTGGCCGCGCGCTCGAAATCGAAGCAACCGATCGTCCCTTTTTGGTCGCCTACCCTTCCGCCGATCGGGTGCATATTGCCGAAAATCCGATTCTTGCGCCCTACTATGTGGTGGCCGAGATCGAAGGCGGCCGCGTTAAGAGCCTGAAGTTCTTGGACAACCCCATCACCGTGCGGCTCAAGGCCGAAAATATCACCCTCCCCCAGGGTCACGACGGCAAGGGCTTAGAGGCCGGACGTGTTATTCCCCAGCTGCTAGAGGGGGTGAGCGTAGCGGTATTTAGACAGATTAGCGACGGTTTGCGGCGCAACCTCGAAGGCTTGGGCATCGGCGTAACGCTCACCCCCCACGAAACGCTCGATCCGGCTATTGCCTCCCTGTAATCGCCCGGGCCGCCGTAAAGAGCGCGGTATTAAACTGGCTGGAGATGACCGGCTTGAGGATAAAGCCGTCAACGGCCACCCTAAGCCCTTCGTTAACCAGCTGACCTTCGTTGGAAGCGGAGATGATAATCACGTGCTGATCGGGCTTGATCTGTTTGATGCGGTTACACATCTGCACCCCGTTCATCACGGGCATCATCACATCGGAGATAACCAGATCAAAACCGCGCTCCCCAAAACGGGCCAGCCCCTCTTCGCCGTTGGCGGCAAAAACCACCTCCTTAAAAAGCGCGGTAAAGATATGACCCATCTGTTCGCGAATCTCCTCCACATCCTCCACATACAGCAGCGTCAGCTCCTGCGTTAGCAGCCGAAGCTGCTCAAAGCCGATCACAAACGGCCCCCGCTCAGATACTGCGCATCGATCGACACCACAAACTGCGCCCCCGCGCGGCGATCGTCCAGATAAATATTTTTGGGCACCACATCCCCCCCGAAACTGTTTTGGATAATCATTTTACTCATATAAAGCCCAATACCGGTTCCCTTGCCCGGCTCTTTGGTGGTGAAGTAGGGTTCGCAAATGCGATCCAAAATTCCCTCATCAATGCCGCCGGCGTTATCTTCTACAATCAGATCGATCTTTTCATCGTAGCGGGTGACATAAAGACGCAGGGTTTTTCCGGCCGCGTCCCGGTGCTCGAAGGCGTCGCGGGCATTGGTGAGCATATTTAAGATCACCTGCTCCAGCTCGTTTCGAAAGCCGCACAGCTCCAGATCGGCATCAATATCATTGCAAAACTCGATGCCCCGGTGGACAAACTGGGCGCTTAGGAGCGAATAGACCTCATTGACCGTGCGCCGCAGGCCAAAACGGACCGCCTCCTTGCCCGGCTTAAAAAAGTTCATAAAATCGCTGATCGTCTGACTCATCTTTTGCGTTTGGGCCTCAATGCCGGACAAAATCGCGTCAAACCCCTTGTCGTCCAGCTGTCCAAGCTCCTTTTGCATCCGCAGATTGATCGCCGCGCCCGCAATGGCGGTGATGGGCTGACGCCACTGATGGGCGATCGCGCCGATCATCTCCCCCATGGCCGCCAGTTTGGACTGCTGAATCAGCAGCTGCTCCTGACGCACGCCGCGCCGCACCTCTTCGTCGATGCGCAGGCGCAGGTTGCGGTTGAGCGCCTCAAGCTCCTTGGATTTTTCCAGAAGCTGCCGTTCGGACTCGCTCTTTTCGGTGATGTCGCGCACAAAGGCGCAAACAAAGGCCGCTTCGCCGAAACTCAGCCGGGTCAGGCTGACTTCGGCGGGAAAATCTGTGCCGTCGCACCGTCTAAAGCGCGTGCGCAGCGCCGCATCGAGCCGCTCGCCCTCAATGGCCTCCACCAGCGCCGCGCCCTCTTCGATCTCGCCCAGACGCAACTCCATGAGGGTTTCGGCGGGGTAGCCCAGCATTTTTGTCGCCTGCGCATTCACATAGAAAAATCCCCCCGAAAGGGTCATCAAAAAAACCGCGTCGTGATTGTGCTCCACGATCGACCGCGCAATGGCGAACTGCTCCTCGATCGCCCGTTCGCGGCTGACGTCCCGGCCGATGATCAGCACATGACCCAGCTCCCCGTCGCTGCCCAGAATCGGGCTGGCGCCCAGCTCCTCTTGATACAGCTCGCCGTTTTTTCGGCGGCTAATGAGCGTGGCGCTGTAGGTTTGCCCGGCGCGCACCTCGGCCACCAGTTGGGCGTAGGCGGCATCGGGCTTTTGCTCCGGCCGCATCAGCGCGTAGGGCCGCCCCAGCACCTCTTCGGCGCTGTAGCCGCTGTGGCGCTCAAAGGAGGGATTGACAAACTCGATCAAACCGGCAGGGTCGCAAACGGCGACGCTTTCGGCCATATGCTGGGAGATCTGTTTAAAGAGCTTTTTTCTCATCACCGGCCATCTTACAGGCCGATGATGACAGATTGGGAAGGTTTTAGAAGGGTTTGGCGACAGCCAGCAGAACAATGACAATCAAAAAGATCGTCGGAATCTCGTTGTAGATGCGAAAATAGCGGCCCGACTTGTCGCAACGATCGTTTTCGAGCTGTTTGCGCAGGCTGCCCGCGTGAAAAAACCACGCTATCAGCACCGCCACCAGAGTCAGCTTGGCGTGCATCCAGCCCCCGCCGGAAAAGACCGAAGGGTTCATCACGATCATCACCACCCCCGTAATCACCGTCGCCGCAAAGGCGGGCAGACCGATGTAGTTAAACAGCTTTTTTTCCATTACCTTGGCTACGCTGACAAAACCGGCGTTATCGCGGTTTTCGGCATGATAGACAAAGAGCCGGGGCAAATAGAACATGGCTGCAAACCACGAAACCAAAGACATGACATGAATCGCTTTGAGTACCAGATAGTCCATCAAAACCCTTTTTTTCGTTTGTGACGGATAAATTTTATCGAAACTGCTTTAGACTGCCCGGCAAAAAAGCGTCCAAAGGCCCCTTTTGAACTTTCTGCCCGGCAGCACTTTCATCACCCGCGATAAGCCCTGCCCCTACCTGAACGATAAACTCACCACCACGCTCTACCGATTCGACGGCGTGGATGCCAACGCCTACGAAAAGCTTATCGAACGCGGCTGGCGGCGTTTTGGGCGGCTCTTTTTTATGCCGATGTGCAGCGGGTGCGATCGCTGCATTAGCCTTCGGATCGATACCGAGCGCTTTGAGATGAGCCGTTCTTTTAAGCGGGTTTTGAAAACCGGCGAGGCAATCCGCCTAAGCATACGCCGCCCGACGCTAAGCGACGCGCATCTGTCGCTCTATGGCCGCTACCACGCCCACCGCCACGAAAGCCGTGGCTGGCAGTTTGAGCCCACCGGGTCGGCGGAGTACTATCAGGCCTTTGTCGAGGGGGCAAGGGATTACGGCTACGAGTTTGCCTACTATCTGGGCGATCGGCTGATTGCTGTGGCGCTGGTGGATATTCTTCCGCGCGCGATCTCGGCGGTTTATTGCTACTACGACCCCGACTATACGCATCTTTCCCTGGGAACCTACTCGATCCTGCGGCAGATTCTTGCGGCCCGCAAGGCCAATATCCGTTACCTCTATTTGGGCTACTGGGTGCCGGAAAACCGCAGCCTTTCGTACAAATCGCGTTTCAAACCCTACGAAACCCTCCAAGGGCGCCCCACCCTGGACGATCCGGCCGTTTGGGTCGGGTCTTAACGCGCCTGTTTTTAAGTGCTTTCGCGTGATACTTGTTGACTTAAAGGGGTGTGTGGATGGAACAAGTTCGCGTTAAAGAGGCGGCAAAGAGCATTAACCGTTTTACACCGTCGGAGGAGATCAAAACCGCGCTCCACGACAGCGCGCTTCCCAAAAAGACCAAAAGCAAGATTATCTACAACGTCACCAGCCGCCTGATCAACGACCTGTTCGAAAGCGAAATCACCTCGGAAAAAATCCACGAAGCCAAACAGAGCGTTTCGGTCATGCTTGACGGCGTCATCCACGACGAGATTACCATCGCCTCGCTGATTGAGGTATCGAGCTACGACTACTACACCTACACCCATTGCGTCAACGTCGCGGTCTATTCGGTGGGTCTGGGCAAAGAGCTGGGATTAAGCGCCAAGGAGCTTGAGCGGCTGGGATCGGGGGGCATTTTGCACGATCTGGGCAAGGCGAAGGTGGATATCGGCCTGATCAACAAGCCCGGAAAGCTCACCGAAGAGGAGTTTACCAAGGTCAAGGAGCATCCGGCTCTGGGCTATGACCTGCTTAGAAAGCTGCACGAGGACGATTCGGTGATTTTAAGCATCGTGCGCCACCACCACGAAAAGCTCAACGGCAAAGGCTACCCCGACGGCCTGATGAGCGACGGGGTGGATATGTATGCGCGGATTGTCGCCATCGGCGATATTTTCGATGCGCTCACCACCAAACGCAGCTACAAACCCGCCCTCTCAACCTTTGAGGCGCTGGAGTTGATGCGGCACAAAATGCACGACGAGCTCGATCCCAAGCTGTTATCGCTCTTTATTTTGATGATGGGCAAAAAGTAGCTTTACTTAAAGGGGCTTGCGCCCCATCCCGCATCGTTCTCGCCGGGCATAATCACCTTTGATTCCCGCCCTGCGCCGTTGGGGCCGACCACATAGGTGGGGTAAGCGATGGTGATATCATCGGCCCCGTTAAAAGCCTCGATCACCTCGGCGCTGATAATACTGCGAAGCGCGAGGGTCGCATAGGAGTTGGTCAAATACCAGATGCTCACCTTCACGCCGTAGGTGTAGGCAAAGGTGTAAACCCTCGGCTCAACGCTCACCGCCCGCAGATTGTAACGCTGACGCAGATTGTTGTAGTGCCTGCGGGTAATATCGGTATAACCCTTGGCGTGTTTCGCGGCAATTTCACGGGCGATTTTGAGCGCTTTTTTGTGGTTGGAATCAAAGCTGATCACCACATCGATGCCGTCCCAGACGGTTTTCATCTCGTCGTAAGTGTAGTTTTGAATCATATGGGTAAAAATATAGTTGTTGGGCAGGTGGATAATCCGCCCTGCGCGGCGGTTGGTGTCAAAGGTGGCCAGCGTGATGTCTTCAAAGAGCATAATCCGCGTCAAGCCAATCTCCAGCACGTCGCCCACCACCACGTCTCCGTCACGCACGATGCGGATGCGGTCGCCGATATGGATCGACCCGCCGATGACAATCACCAGCCAGCCTAAAAGACTCATAAACCAGTCTTTCATGGCAATGGCGATACCCGCCGAGATAAAGCCCAACAGCGTCACGAAATAGAGAATATTGTTGAGGTAGTTAAACAGCAGCACCAGCACAATAATAAAAAAGGCCACGATATTGGCCGCGCGGTTGACGCTAAAAAGCCGGTTGCCGT
>JBFWML010000048.1:0-16869 GCA_050251635.1 Campylobacterales bacterium
AACAAGGGAGTTTTGCCAAATATATTTTAGGTGAAGATTGTCAAATTCTTTTAAAAGCGTTGGCGTCACCAAAAATGGTTTAAGCACATAAGGGTGAGATGGTACTTTTATTCCACGCATTGTATTTATACAAAATCTGCAACTTGTTTTTATTTTTGAAATATTTTTTGATGTATCAACAAACATTCGACCACAGTTGGAACAAACAAGCCAATTAATTGAACCATGGGGCTTTAGTATTTTTAAGTTATTGAACCCTCTCGCTTTTAGGGTAATATGCGGGATATGCTCTTCGGCCAAGCCATATGTGTAGAAACAGTAATCAATGGCAATATTGTCAATTGAACTAAGAGATTTCTCTAAAATTGTATCCCAATTTAAAGAAATTATAGAAACAGATTTAGAAGTTGATAATCTAGACTTTTTTAGCATATCAGCGAACTGAAGATATGCTTTAGATAAACCAATAGAATTCTGTTTTTTATCAAAAAGCGCAATGATTAAGTCGATTAATCCATCACGAAGTGAATGCATTTCAATCCAATCAAAATCACAAAAATATTCTTCGTTATTATATGATCGATCTAAAATAGTAAATAAATCCTCGATTACATCGATGTCTTTAACATTCTCATTGCCAAAAATTGATAAAAAGTTGCGAAGCTTTCTAATGATTTCATAATATTCAATAGCCCTTTCCTCAAGAGCACCGAAATCAAGCTTAAGAATGTCATTCATAAGCGCCTTCTGACTTGGCATTCCTGCGGCATAAGAAAAACCGGCACCCAAGATGAAGACTGACTTACTGGTCAAGTACATTTTTCCATGTCATCAAATAGTTCAATTCATTTTCAGCAAAAGCAGGTTCGTGAGTATTGTATGAATTTTCAAGTTCTGCTAAAAGCAGGCCTAGGTCACTCTTATTTATTTTTTCATACTCTGAATGTTTTACGATCAAGTAATGAATTAAACATTCATGTTTACTTTCCAAAATTGGAAATTCGACTTCCCTAACATTACCCTTTTTGTATTGAATTTTTACCTGTTTTGTCTGTATATAAACTGAAAAATCGCTAATAATGTCTTCAATAGTATTTGATTCTTTATGTATGTTTTTATCGCAGTTTTTACAGCCACAAATTTTACTTGCAAAAAAATCTTTATTTGATACCTTAAAGAAATAAAAGAGAGGAATTACTGATGTTGCATCAAATCTTTGCTTGAGTGCCGGGATATAAAACTTTGCCCTTGGAATTCCGCCACCAACAGGAACAACTTCGCGTTTTTCTCCATACTCCAGCCCGTGAACAACACCATCCAACCCGCACTTTGTTAAGAGTTGAGCAAAATATCCCCCATACAAAGAAACAATGGGTTTTTCAGGGTTCATTTTTTTATAATCCGAAACAAGATCTCTTAGGCATGAAAGTTCTTCTTCGCTTGCCCTTGCCTCATCAAAACCATCCACCCAAATAAGAAGTCCATCTGAAACACTGTATTCTTGAATGATTTGCGATACACGCTCTTTTGCTTTTAATATTTTCTTATCAATAACCAACTGGGCGAATATTGATTTTTTGTATTCATTTTTTAAGCTCATTGATTTTGAAATTAGTTCTGAGTTAATATGGAACCAATTTGAAAAGTTGCCGTCTGTTAAGAAAAAATATGGCGCCACAAGAAACATTGGTTCTTTATCGGCTTTAAGAAAATCAATGTACTCTTTATATTCCTCATCAACGCTTGCTCGCACAAAATTTTTTTGGAAATTAAGCACTTTATGACAAAGCTCAACAATGCTGTTATTGTTTAGGTCTGTGTGTCTCAATGGTCTTTTTTTATTGTTTATAGAATCATCTACGACACCAGCATACTCGGCTATAAGCTTGCTAATTGAGGTCTTAATCTCGCCTTTCTCATTATAAATCCAGTTGAGATCATGTTGAAAGGCATGCGTCATTGGGTCAATAAAGAAATTTAAGTCAATATCTTTATGTAAAAATGTCGATATTGACTTTGATGCATGCACCAACATGTTCGCATTTAGGGCAACTGCATTAAATAAATGCTGATACTGTGTAATATACTTTTGCTCTGCTGTTGTGCCATAACGAATAAAATGCTTTGGAAAATTGTTCATTGCGACCCCAATCTATTAATAAGCTTTGCCTTAAAAAAACCACAATGCCTCGGCGATATTCTGGCTTCACTCACTGTTTCAAGTCTCTTGTGCTCCAAGTCAAAAAGTAACAAGCCGATGCCTTCCTTTTCAAGATGTGCCTTAAGTTCTGGGTGAATATTTTCTTTTTTTGGCATACACAAATACGAATAATCAGCAACCACTTGATGATCCCTGATTTGCATCAATGCTTTTTTCCAATTATTTAGCTTGAATTCAATTGTCTTTAGAATTCCATTATCCTCATCAATCAAAACCATGTCAATACTTCTCCTGAAGAATGAAATCTCCTCCATGATTGTATATCCAACTATTTTTGACTTAACTATTTTTACCAAATCATACTCAGTAAGTTTGACCATTAATAACATCCTCTAAAATTTCAGAATTTACTGTCATATCTGGGTATTTTGTATATACATAGTTTAAAACTTTTTTGAGTCCGAATGCTGTAAATTGTTTCTTCAATTTTAGAATCGATTCCCATTGTGATACACTCAACATTGGCAGTATTTTTGTTTCAACAAATTCTGCCCCAATGTCTGTAATTGAGTATCTATAGCAACCAAACTGAGAAGCATTTTGATCAATAGAATCATCAGACTCCTCCAATGAGTTTTCAATCAGTAAATCTTCATCAACCTCTTTAACTAATTCTCTATCGATCATTCCATATTTAACAAAAAAATCTAAGTGTTTTGTAATTTCTTTTGAAAATGGTCCAAATTTATATGCAGAAAACTTAAATAAATTTGGCTCATCAGAAAGTTTATGAAAATCTCCTTGCTTGTATAGCTCTTTCTCAAAAACAAACATTATTTTTTGAATTCTTGTATTACCATTTATTGGCATACGATTATCCGCATGTAAGACCAAAAGAATAAACTCTGATGATTTTAGTTTTCTCGTCTTACTAGCCATTTTTATGCTCCTCATTTTTCTTGATTGAGTCGGTACAAAACCCACACCAGTTCGTCCAAAAGACCCCACTCACATCTCTTGGCCGCATCCATAATCTTACCTTCCAGCCCCAAATTGGTTCCTTTAGGCACAATCGGCAACTGCTCCAAATACATCGGCTTATATTCAAAATAATCATTCTGCTTTGTAGATGCAATCTGCTTCATGTAGAAGTCGATCACGCTTGAGTTCAGGATTCCCAGCAGATAGAGATCGTCCGTGACGATGATAGTCGTTTTATCATTAGAATAGTTTCCGTCTGCATCAAAGGCGCAAGACATTTGTTTGGCGATCGCGGGGATAATAATCTTCGGCTTCTCAAACTCCTGCCAATACGCCACATTGTCCTGAATCTCCCACCACTCATAACTGCCCGCTTTGCGGCCTTGCCACGGGCCGTTGTGGTCTTTGGGTTTGGGCATGAGCCTGTCTTTGTACTGCTCCAGATGCGCTTTGATGGCGGGGTATTCGTCTATCCGGGTGCCGCGCCGCGTGAAGATCAGGTATTTGTCGGCCTTCGGCGTCTCATACCGCTTAATATCCCGTCCGGCCAAAAACGGTTTGATCAGCTCGGCGCTTTTGAGGTCGGCGACGATGAGTTGTTCGCGGGTGGCGGCGTCGATCACAAAGGCTTCGTTTAGGCCCGTTTTTATGCCGTAGTAAATCTGCCCCTTCACATACTCGCCCAGCGGGATGGTGTTTTGGCGGATTTTTTGCATCAGGCGGGCCGTTTCGCCGCCCTTTAGGCTCCAGCCGCCCTCCTCCAGCGCGGCTTGATCGACCCGTTCGGCGTGGGTGCGGGCGTATTCGCCCAGATCGCCCACATCCAGCGCGGGGATTTCCAGCGCGTCAAAACCGCCCGCGCTCCCACCTCTGCCTGCCAGCAGTATCATGGGGTAAGTGGTCGCTTCGTCAAACACCGGCAGATCGCCAAAGTCCAGCGCGGCGATCAGCCGTTTTGCTTTTAGGTAGCCTCTTAACCCCGCGCCGTAGCCCGCGCGCATCCATTTGTTGGGGAAAATGTAACTGATATGGCCGTTTTCGCGCAGCAGGTTAAAGCCCAGCTCCACAAAAAACACATAAATATCCGCCATCCCGTGATAAACCACATAGCGCTCTTTGGCATAGGCTTTAAACTCCGCGCCCAGCTCTTCCTGACGAATATAGGGCGGATTGCCGATAACCACATCAAACCCCGCAAAATCGCCGTTGGCATCCAGCGCTTCGGGGAACTCAAAGCGCCATTCAAAGGCATTTTCGTAGATTTTGCCGCTTTCTATTTCGGCTATTTGCGCTTGCAGGGTTTGCAGCTCGCTTAAGTGCTTTTGCCGCTCTTTGGCGCGGCTTTGGGTAATGTGTTCGTCGTCGCCAAACAGCGCGGTTTGCGGGCGGTAGTTGTGTTTTAGCGCCAGCAGGCTCAGTTCGTCGTTTAGGCCGTCGAAGTTGTATTCGCTCACATAGGCTTTGAGCCGCTCTTTGAGCTTTTGCGTCAGGCGGCCTTCGTTTTTGAGCGTCAGGCCGAATTTGGCTTTTAGCGCGTCTATGCTGGTTAGCAGGTCGCTTTTTTGGCCCAAGTTTTCTTTGTAGTCGAAAACTCTTTTTTTGTAGTTTTCGATCTCCGCTTTGAGGTTGTTTATTTTTAGATCGCCCGCGAGTTCGTAGCGGCTTATCAAACTGTTGCCGCACTTGATGTTGATGTCAATATTCGGCAGCGTTTGCAGCTCTTTAAAGCCGCTCTCTTCGGTGTAGTAGGCGTTTTTCAGCAGTTCGATCCACAGGCGCAAACGGCAAATATTGACCGAATTGGGGTTGATGTCCACGCCAAAAAGGCAGTTTTCGATCAGGCGGCGTTTTTCGTCGAACAGGGTCTTTTGCACCCGCTGGACTTCATTGGCCGCTTTGGGGCGGCGGTATTCGTACAGATCGCCTTCGTCGTTGCGCACGATCAGCTCGTCGTTGTCGATCTCTACGCTCCAGTCGCGCAGTCTGCGGCCCGCCGCGTCGGTCAGCACACCCAGCTCGTGTTTGATCACAATCAGTTCATTCAGGGCAGAAACCAAAAAGTGTCCGCTCCCCACCGCCGGGTCGCACACCGTCACGGTGTCGATCACGCGGCTGATTTCGGCGGCCTGTTTGGAATCAATCCGGTTATAAAGCTCGTCGAAGCTTTCGGCTTCGTAGCCAAAGGCGGCGTTTAGCTTGTCTGTCACGGCGCGGCGCAACGTCTCGCGGGCCATGTGCATGGTTATGAAGCTGGGCGTGTAATAACTGCCGTCTTTGTAGCCGTTGATCTTCTCAAACACCAAGCCCAGCACCGACGCGCTAATGAGCGGGCGAACCGTGGGAGCCAGCTCGTCTTCGCTCACCACGCCGGAAAAGTCGTAGGCATCCAGAAATTCGAACAGATAATGCAGTGTGTTGAGCGTGCCGCTGCGTTTTGCGCCGTTTGCGTCCGCTAAAGCCGTGCGGTTAAACAGCGTCAGGCTGGCCTGATCGTCCAGCGCGTTGACAAACAGCAGTTGTTTTTCTTCGTTTGCGGCCTCAAAAAGCGAACTGTTCAGGTAAGGCACATGGCCAAACCTGGCGTTGACGCCCTCTGCGCGGGTTTCGGGCCGTTTGGCAAGCACCTCGAAAAACAGCTTATCCAGCTCGTCGTGATCGGCAATGACCTGCGCGGTCAAAAACCGTTGCGCCCGATCGCCGCCGTGGTAGCGCACCAGTTGGGCTTCGAGCAGTTTGGCAAACAGAATGCGGTTTGTCCACAAAATCACCAGCGAAAGCGCCTTTTCAAACAGTGCCGCTTCGTTGGCCCCGTCGCCTTTACGGTGGCGCACCAGCAGATTGATGGTGTTTTCGATCAGGCTGCCGCTTTGCCGATCGGCCCCGCTGCGGCGATCGATGCGCTTTTTGCCGCCCTCTTTCACCTCTTGCAAACCCAGAATATAAAGCAGTTCGTTATAAAACCCGGTGTTGAGACTATTGGCATCACCCTTTTCAAAGGCTTTGAGCAGGTGTTCGGGACTAAGCAGTTTATAAAGCGCGATCAACCGCTTGTCGTCACCCGCCAGCGCGGGTTCGCGCAGGTCAAAGTGGGCACAGCTGAGTTCGGTATCCGCACCCGCCAGAAAAGTAGCGGCAATCTCGTTGTAGAAATACGCGGTGCGATCATCGGTCAGCACACCTTTTTGCCACTCGGCAAACCGTTTTTTGAGCGTAGTATTCTGAAAAAACAACCGCTCAAAATCCGCCGCGTCAAACACAAACCACTCGTAAGCGTTGGTGATAATCAGGTGTTTAAGGTCAATATTCCCCGCGCTACGTTCTTGCAGATAGTACAGCAACAGTTCATGAAACGCCTTGCGGTTGGCATCGCCCACGGCGATCATCTCGTTTTGATTTTTGGGCGATTTGGCCTCTATAATCACCGCGACCGCATCGGTAGGCTTGTTCCCGGCGTGGATCACATAGTCCATGCGCTCTTTGGTGTTGATCAGGTTGCGCCCGCGATAAAAGGCGTTTTCCAAAAAGGCGCGTAATAGATTTTTGGCGTTTTCTTCGCTCTCGTCGGTGTTTAGGTGGGTGAGGTAGCTAGCCAGCGCCGCGCGGAAGGCGGCAAAGTTTTCGGGTGAAATAACGGCTTTGGAATGCAACGGCTTCAGCGCCGCGCGGGGTTTAACAAGTTTAAGTTTGATCATGCGGGGATTATAGCGATTGAGGGTTAAGCATCTCTCCATCAAAAGCCTTAGTGCGGTTTTTGCTACAATCGTCAAAAATAAGCAAGAAAGATCAGGTTATGGAAAAAGCCCCCCGTATCGAATCCAGACATGATGTGCTTTTGGGCAAGCCGGTCATTCGCGGAACCCGCATTTCCGTGGAGCTGCTTTTGCGTGAACTTTCCCAAGGCGCAAAAGTAGAAGACCTGTTGGCTGCCTACCCCCAGCTTAAAGCCGAAGACATCTTTGCGGCACTAGCCTACAGCGCAGATGTTATTTCAAAAGAGCAGCTTCTTGCCGCTTCGTGAACTGCTTGCCGATGAGAACATCGATAGCCGCATGGTGGCAGAACTTCGAACGCAGGGCTTCAGGGTTCTTTCAATTGCTGAAGAACACCGTGGCGCAACCGATCAAGAGGTTATCAAGCTTGCAACCACCAAAGGGTTAATAATTCTCACCCGCGATAGCGATTTTGGCGAATGGGTTTTTGCCCACGGCGCTCAAGTAGCCGGGGTTATCTATTTGCGCTATACCTTGTCCGATCATGTCACCATTATGCGGACGCTAATCAGAATTCTGCGCGAACGTTCTAGTGACCTTCAAAAAGCTTTCACCGTGCTGGCTCCTCAAAAAATCAGAATCCGCCAGCTCCCCGCCTAACCCCCTCACCACAACCTTTTTAGCATCAACCGCTATAATCGCGCCCATCAAAAACGCAACACCACACCAAGGACGCACCATGAAAATCACCGTTATCCAAGGCCCCAACCTCAATATGCTGGGCGTGCGGGAAAAGTCGCTCTACGGCGCCATGACCCTTAGCCAGCTCCACGCCGAAATGAAAAAGGTGGCCGATCAGCACAACGTGCAGGTGGAGTTCTACCAGAGCAACCTCGAAGGCGAAATCGTTGACCGCATTCAGGAGTGCTACGGCGAAACCGACGTGATCATCCTCAACCCTGCGGCCTACACCCACACCTCCGTGGCCATCCGCGACGCCATTGCCGCCGTGGGGATTCCCGTGATCGAAGTGCACATCACCAACACCGCGCGGCGCGAGGAGTTCCGCCACAAATCCTACGTTACCCCCGTGGCTGCGGGTGTCATTGCCGGTTTTGGCCCCTTTAGTTACCACATGGCCATGATGGCCGCCGTTCAGATCGGCAATGAAATGCAGGCCCAGAAAGCCGCCGCACAGAAAGCCTAAGGCATGGAAAACCGGATTCTTCGGGCCGAAAGCGCGCAGTATTACGAATGCGGCTATAGCTGCGATCACGCGCTGCTTTTAGCGGTGGGCGAAAAAAAATGGTTCATCACCGATGGCCGCTACACCACCGAAGCCAAAGAATCCGGCTGCAAAGCCGAGGTCGTCGAAAGCGACAACCTGCTCAAAACCGCCCGCACGCTTATCCGCCAAAGCGGCGAAAAGCGGTTTGTTTTCGACCCCAAAGAGTGGAGCCTCGAAGCCTACGAACAACTCACCCAAAAGCTCACCAACGTTCGCTTTACCCGCAAAAGCGACTATTCGCCCCTAAAACGCCGCATCAAAACCGCCGATGAAATCGCGCTGATCGAACGGGCCGTGCAGGAAAACGCCGAAGCCTTCGCGCTGATCGCCGCTTTTATCAACAACGAAGGCGCAGGTTTGGAAGAGGCGATTTTGCATTTTCAGGCCAAAAGCTTTTTGCAAAACGGCGGGCGGCGGGATGTGAGTTTCGAACCGATTTTGGCCATCAACGCCAACGCCGCCAAACCCCACGCCCTACCCACAAACACGCCCTTAAAACGCGGCGATCTGCTGCTCTTAGACGCGGGTACAAAGTTTGAACGTTATTGCTCCGATCGCACCCGCACGGCGGTTTTCGGCGAACACGGCCTGCGTTTTGAACTCAAACAAAACCTTGGGGATAAAAAGCGTCAGGAGATTTACGATCTGGTGCTCAAAGCCCACGATAAAGCGATCGAAGCGGCGCGCCCCGGCATGGAAGCGCGCGAGCTTGATCGTGTGGCCAGAAGCGTGATCGAAGAGGCCGGTTACGGCAAATACTTCAACCACTCTTTAGGCCACGGCGTGGGGCTGGATATTCACGAACATCCCTATATTAACCGCCGCAATCCCATGAAGCTCGAAGAGGGCATGGTGTTCACCATCGAACCGGGCATCTACCTGCCCGGCGAATTCGGCGTGCGGATCGAAGACGTGATCGTACTGGAAAACGGCAAACCCCGCATTTTATGAAACGCCAAACCGATCGTGATCACGCGCTGCTTTTTACGCCGCGTTTCCCCTCTCAAAAGCTCTATTCATCCAAAAGATACATGTCACTTATTGGCGTGGGCGGCAATCTGGGAAACGTCAAACGCCGCTTCGATCGGCTCTACGACAGGCTTCTAAACGACCGCGATATCGACCCGCTGCAAACCTCCGCGCTGTTTATCAACCCCGACTTTACCGGAGCCGATACGCCGCCCTATATGAACGCAGTCATTCTGATTGCCACCGATCTTTCGCCGATGATGCTTTTAAATCGCCTTAACCGGATCGAAGCGCGTTTCGGGCGTGTGCGAACCTACAAGAACGCCCCTCGCACACTGGATTTGGACATTATCTTCTTTGAAACCAAAACCCTGTACAATGAAAGATTAAGCGTGCCGCACCCCGCTTGGTCTAAACGGGCCAGCGTTCTGGTACCGATGCTGACGCTCAAGTTTTAAGGAACCGGATGAAGATGTTTACCTTCACGGGTGAAAACCCGGCCGAAGCACTCAAAAAGGCCCAAGCCGAATGCGGCGAAGACGCGCTGGTGGTCAGCACCAAAGAGATTCGTAAGAAATCCTTAGGTCAAAGCGCACTTTATGAGGTGGTCGTAGCGCTCGAAGACGCGCCCGCGCCCAAAGCGGCCCCCAGAGCAAACGCCGCCGCGCCGCGAAAAGAAGCGCCAATGGAAGACGATGTGCTCTTTAGCCTCTCCGAAACCGCGCGGCAAATCTCCGAAATCGCCAAAGTAGCCGAACTGCCCACCCGCTCCCTGCCCCGCCAAAACGCCGCGCCGTCCATAGCGTCAACGGCAGCGCCCAAACCCGCAGCCGCAAGCCCGCTTGCCGCCCCCCGCGAACAAGTGGAGATCAAAGAGATTCAAAAAGAGATTGGTAAGCTGGCCGATCGCGTCAAGCTCATCCAAAACATGGTGTGGGATAAAACCGTCGATACCCGCAGCGGCTTGGTGATCCCCTCCGAATTTGCCGAAATTTACCGCGTCAGCCGGCAAAGCGGCATGGCCGCCGATCACCTCGATGCGCTTATGCGCCTGACGGTCGAGCATATGCCGCTGAATATGCGCCAAAGCAGCGAAACCGTGCGCCGCTACTTCAATGTGCTGCTGCGCAAAATGGTTCCCGTGCGCGTCGAAAGCCGTCTGACCCGTCCCAACAAAAAGGTGATGATGCTCGTGGGCCCCACCGGCGTGGGCAAAACCACCACATTAGCCAAACTGGCCGCCCGCTACGCCTACCAACTGCCCGAAAAATACAAAGTCGGCATTATGACGCTGGATACCTACCGCATCGGCGCGGTCGAACAGCTCATGTACTACGCCAAAATGATGCGTTTAGGGATCGAAACGGTGCAAGACCCGCTCGATTTTTCCTCGGCGCTACAATCTTTAAAGCACTGCGACTACGTACTGATCGACACCGCCGGTTGCTCCCAGCACGACCGCGAAAAGATCGCCCGCATCGGCCAGTTTCTGGATGCCGAAAAGCAGACGAGTATTGATGTATCGCTGGTGCTTTCCTCCAACACCAAGCTCGAAGACCTGCGCGATATCTACAAAAACTACGCCACGCTGGGCATCGACACCATCATCGCCACCAAACTGGACGAAACGGCGGGTCTGGGCAGCCTGTTTAGCTTTATCTACGAAAACAAAAAGCCGCTCTCCTACCTTTCGGTCGGTCAAGAGGTGCCCGACGATCTCGTCGTGGCCGATGCCGACTACTTTATCTCCTGTCTGCTGGACGGCTTTCGCCGGGAGCGTGAAGTCTCATGAAGCATCAGGCCCACAAGCTGGCCGAAATGGTCAGCGAGCAAAAACCGCCCAAAAACGGAAAAACCCGCTTCTTGGCGATAACCAGCGGCAAGGGCGGCGTGGGCAAAACCACCGTCAGCGCCAATCTCGGCTGGATGCTGGCCCAAAAGGGCTACAAGGTGGGACTGTTCGACGCCGATATCGGACTGGCCAATCTGGATGTGATGCTGGGCGTTAAAACCGGGCGCAATATTTTGCACCTGCTTAAGGGCGAATGCGCGATCGAAGAGATTTTGGTTGAGGTGGATGCCAATCTTTGGCTGGTGCCGGGCGAAAGCGGCAACGAGATTTTGCGCTTTCACGATCAGTTCTTGATGGAGCGGTTTTACAACGAAATCAAAAAGCTGGATTTTCTCGACTACCTGATCATCGACACCGGTGCGGGCATTGCCGACCACGTGCAGATGTTTCTGGACGCCGCCGACGAAGTGCTGGTGGTCACCGTACCCGATCCGGCGGCCATTACCGATGCCTACGCGATGATCAAAATTCTCTCGGCCAAGCGCGAGCGGGTCTTTATGCTGCTCAATCAGGTGCGCAATCTCAAAGAGGGCGAAAGCGTCTTTGGCAAGATTCAAAAGGTGGCCGCCCAAAACCTCGGCACGCTGGAGCTGGAGCTGGCCGGACTGCTTCCTAGAGATGCCGACGTGGAAAAAAGCGTGCGCAGCCGCTATCTGTTTTCCAAAGCGGTGCCCAACGCGGCAGCCACGATGCGCCTGGCGGAGATAATCGATCGTCTGGTGGCAAGAATGGAACACAAGATGCTTCAAGGGAGGGAAGAGAGCGGTTTTGGACGCTTTTTCAAGCGGCTCTTGAATCAGTTTTAGGCGGGTGACGAACCATGATGAGGGCGGAAAACTTTATCTATTTTTTAGCTGCATGCGGCTTTTTTGTGGGGATTGTCTTTTCCGTTCTCATCGAGATCGAACCGGCCATGGTTTTGTGGACCACCATTTCCATTACCGCGATTTTCTACATGATCGGCCTTGCCAGCAGCGCCTATTTTATTAAGTACATCGACATCAAAGCCGCCTACACCCTCAACAAAGACTACTACGAAGAGCAGCTCGACAAGGCCCGCGGCCAGATCGAAAAACGTGAGGCTTACATCCGCGATTCGACGCGCTTTATCCGCATGCTCGAAGAGGAAATTCTCCAGAAAAAAGATGGGGATTTAGCGTGAGAAACGGCAACTCAAAGCCCATCGACGCCTACACTTCGCACCAGCAGCAGGCGCAAAACGCGCTGGCCGTGCAGTATCTGCCCGCCGTCAAGGCGATGGCCTACCGCATGAAGGAACGCCTGCCCGCCAGCGTGGAGGCAACCGATCTCATCTCCATCGGGGCCGAAGAGCTGATTAAGCTTGCCCGCCGCTACGATGCCGATCTGAATGACTCCTTCTGGGGCTATGCCAAAAAGCGCGTTCACGGAGCCATGCTGGACTTTCTGCGCAGTCTCGATACCGTCAGCCGCAGCGATCGCCGGCTGATTAAAGAGGTCGAAAAGCAGATCATCCAGTACTTTGGCGAACACGACGAAGAGCCGAGCGACGAATTTTTGGCCAAAGCCACCGGGGAAGAGCTGAGCAAAATCCAAAAAGCCCGCGGCGCAGGGGATGTTTATTCGCTGATGTCGCTGGACGACCAGTTGCAGGTTTTTGGCGAAGAAAACACCGAAAAAACCGTGATGCACGACGAAGTGATCGAACAGGTCATGGAGGCCCTCGGCGAGATGAACGAACGCGACCAGCTGATTATCCAGCTCTATTTTTACGAAGAGCTCAACCTCAAAGAGATCAGCGAGATTCTCAACATCACCGAATCGCGCATTTCTCAGATTATTAAAAGCGTCACCCGCAAAATCCGTGAAAGGGTTGCCTAATGGCGGATATTCTCAGCCAAGAAGAGATTGATGCCCTTCTAGAAGCGGTCGATGACGACGATACCTCCCCCGAGGAGCTGTTCGAGAAAGAGAAAAAACTCGAACAGCGCCAAGTCACCCTCTACGACTTTAAGCGCCCCAACCGCGTTTCCAAAGAGCAGCTTCGCGCCTTTAGATCGATCCACGACAAAATGGTCCGGACGCTCTCGGCGCAAATCTCGTCGGTAATGCGCTCGATCGTGGAGATCCAGCTCCACTCCGTTGACCAGATGACCTACGGCGAATTTCTCATGTCCCTGCCCTCGCCCACGAGCTTTAACGTCTTTTCGATGAAACCGCTCGAAGGCAGCGGGGTTTTGGAGATCAACCCTTCCATCGCCTTTCCGATGGTCGATCGTCTGCTGGGCGGCAAAGGGGAAGCCTACGATTCCAGCCGGGATTTCACCGACATCGAACTGAATCTGCTGGATACGATTTTGCGGGTGATCATGCAAAACCTCAAAGAGGCGTGGGGGCCGGTGAGCGAACTCTACCCCGTCGTGGAGGCCAAAGAATCCAGCCCCAACGTCATTCAGATCGTGGCGCAGAACGAAATTGTGGTGATGGTGGTGATGGAGATTATCATCGGTCACACCAGCGGCATGATGAATATCTGTTATCCGGTTATCGCGCTGGAGCCCGTGCTGCCCAAACTGGCGGCGCGGGATATTATGATCAGCGAAACCAGCTCCAAAAAATCCCGTAACCGCGAACTCAAAACCCTGCTCGGCGGCGCGCGGGTGAATATTGAGGCGATCATCGGTGATGCGCAACTGACCGTGCGGGAGATGTTTGATCTTAAAGAGGGGGATATTCTCATCCTCAACCGCCCCGCCGATGACACGGCTATTTTATGCGTGGACGGCGAAGATAAGTTTATCGCCCGGCTGGGTCTTAGCCGGTTTCGCAAAACCGTGGAAGTCGAACAGATTATCCGCACCGAACACGACGACGTTAAAGCCATTCTTAACCGCCTCGAAGATGAACGCCGCCGAAAAATCCAAGCCTTTAAGGGTGACTGACCATGACCTTCGTAGAACTCCTCCAAAAAGAGATTATCGCCACCGTCAACGGCCTTTTGGGCACCGCGCCCGAAGTGAGCCTCAAAGAGGAAGAAAAGCTCAATGAGCACTCAAGCATCATCCCCCCGGCGGCGGTGATCGAACTGAGCGTCTCCGGAGCGGTCAGCGGCAAAGCACAGGTCGTCATTCAGCCCGGACTGGCCACGGCGCTTTCAGACATGATGCTCGGCGGCGACGGCGAATCCAAGGAGACCATGGAAGAGGACGATCTCGACGCCACCAAAGAGATTGTCTCCCAGATTATCGGCGCGGTCAGCAGCACCCTCGATGCGCAAAACGAAATGCCCAAAATGACCTTCAAGGTCGAAAAGGCCGCCTTTGTCGGGCCGGATCAGGAGATTGACATCGGCGGCTTCGCCAAGATGTTCACCTTTGATTTCAGCATCAACAGCATCGAAAGCATTCTGATGTTCGTGCTCGACAAAAACGTGATCGATGCGCTGGAAAACAAGCCGGCGGCCGCACCGGCCAGCGCCCCAATCCCTTCGGGCACGCCCTACCACACGCCCGCCGCCCACGACCACGGCCCCGGCCTGACCGCCGAGGAGATGAAAAACATTCAACTGCTGATGGATGTGCGCCTCACCGTGCGCGTACGCATCGGCAAAAAACGGATGCTGCTGCGGGATGTCATCAATATGGACATCGGCTCGATCGTCGAACTCGATCAGCTCGCCAACGAACCGCTCGACATTCTTGTGGATAACAAAAAAGTCGCCGAGGGTGAAGTGGTAATCGTGGACGGTAACTTCGGTATTCAGATCACCAGCATCGGAACCCGCCGGGAACGGCTCGAACAGCTCAAGGGTTAACGACGAACGCATCCCGGGCGGGCACGCATTCTAGCGTCCAATGTGCCAGCGCCCACTCAAGCTGCTCCTGTGGTGGCGCATATCTCAGTGCCTCGGGCGGATTCAGCCCCAAAAACCCGAGCGATCGCCACAGGGGATCGCTCGGGTTTTTTTCGTCCAGCGCCTTTGCCAGATTCTGCTTTGAAAGCTTTTGTCCATCGGGGCCCAACGCCAAAGGCAGGTGGGCATAACAGGGCAGCGGGTAGCCTAGCAGCCCCTGCAGATAAATCTGGCGGGGCGTGGACTCAAGCAGGTCGCCGCCGCGCACCACTTCGCTCACCCCCTGCCAGGCATCATCCACCACAACCGCCAACTGATAGGCAAAAATACCGTCGGCGCGAAGCAGCACAAAATCCCCGGCCGACTCCTTGAGGTTTTGACTCACAGAACCGTAAACGCCGTCATTGAAGGTAACCGTCCTCTCTTCGACGCGCAACCGGATCGCATGGGGTTTGTTTTTGTCGATCCGTCTGTGGCGGCACAGGCCGGGATAGGGCGCGGACAAAAGTCCCTGCTCGGCCAAAATACGGCGCGAGCAGTCGCAAGCGTAAAGCAGCCCTTGGGATTGCAAAACCGCAAGCGCCTCACGGTAGGCCTCTATTCGGCGGCTTTGATAGAGCACTTCGCCGTCCCAAGCCAGACCGTAGCGCTCCAGGGCGCGAAGAATCGCCCCGTCGGCACCCTTGACGCTGCGCGGCGTATCCACATCCTCCATGCGCACAAGCCACAAACCGCCGGCGCGTTTGACGTTCAAATAGCTGCCCACCGCAGCCACCAAGGAGCCAAAGTGTAGCGGCCCGCTGGGGCTTGGCGCAAAACGTCCGATGGGTACGGTGGAATTAGCCGGGGTTTGCAAAATAGGTTTTGACGCCCGAAAGAAGCTGTTGGTAGATGACCTCAAAGGAGGAAGGGTTCACGCGGGTATCGCCGATCGCGGTGATAAAGTTGGTGTCCCGCGAAAAACGGGGCACAAGATGCAAATGGATATGCTCGGCAATCCCCGCGCCGCCGCATTCGCCCAGATTCATGCCGATATTCACTCCGTGCGCGCCGAAGTGCTCCTTCAAAAGCCGCACCCCTGACTGCGCCAGCAATGCAATATGCTGCCAGCTTTCGGCGGGCAGCGCCTCCAAGGCCGAAAGATGGGCATGGGGAATGATCATAAAGTGCCCCGGCGTGTAGGGATAGCGGTTCATCACGGCAAAGCAGTGTTCGTCGCGGTAAAGCACCTGATTGGCGGCATCTTCGCCGGGCGTTTGAGAAATACGGCAAAAAACGCACCCTTCGGCACGTTCGGTAAAATAGGCGCTCCGCCACGGGGCGTAAAGATGCTCCACCCTAGGCTTTCAGCAGTCCGCTACCCTCAAGGGCATGGCAACGATCGGCGGCAAAAACCCGCTTAGAGTCCCGCAGATCGTACTTCCAGATAGGCGCTTGCGCCTTAAAGTCCTCAACGAATTCATCAATCATTTCCAAGGCAACGCGGCGCTTGGGTGACCAGACCGCCGCGATATAGGAGGTGCAAAAAAGCGGCACATCCCCCTCGGAGTGCGCCATAGCCACTACCGCGTTTCTCGCGGCAGCCTTGAGCCTCCACCCCTCCAGCCACTTTTCGAGAATGGGGCGGTACACATCAAAGCTCAACCCCTCGATCCCGTTTTCATCGCGGACGGTGCCGACAAAGGTGATATAGGCGCCGTAGTTTTTACTCCGGCCCGATTCATACCATCGCCCGAGAATCTCGGCTACCGGCAGCGGCCCTTGATACAGCTCCAGCATCTTAGCCTCCGCAGACCGGCGGCAGCAACAAAACCCTGTCCCCGTCTTTGAGCAGGAGCGCGCGATCGGTCACCATCTCATCGTTGACGGCAATAGCGCTACTCGCCAGCCACGGAGCAAGCTGCGCGTCTTTGTTGAGGATGTCGGCCAATGCCTGCAGGCTAGAGGCCTCCACCTGCATCGCGGGGCGGCCGATGGGACCCATAAACTCAACCGTAACCATTCTCACCCCTTCCGTTCATCTGGACACGATGATAACAAAGCGGTTATTTGGCGCTGGTTAAAACCGGGGTGTCG
>JBFWML010000049.1:0-14921 GCA_050251635.1 Campylobacterales bacterium
CTTCCGATCTTAACACAGCCAATGTGACAAGGAGTTAAGATGCGAAAAGGTGCGCTCATCGCCACAGCCGGTTTGGTGGTGCTTTTTTCCGGTTGCGCCAAAAGTCTCGATCCGCAGATGGATTTCAAAGCGCCCGAGTACGTTCAGCAGATGCCCTCCAAGGAAGAGGAGCAGCTCAGCACCCTGGGCAGCCTCTTTGGGCAGGGGGACAACCCGCTCTTTTCCGATCGCAAGGCGATGAACGTCAACGATATCGTCACCGTCCTGATCGCCGAACAGGCCAGCAGCAGCAGCACCGGCAGCCGTCAGCTGACCCGCACGCAGGAGACGCAGCTGGGGCCGGCCTCGATCACCTACGGCGGCACCGCGCAATCGGGCAACAAACTGGCCAGCAATATCAACAACGGCATCAGTTTCGGCTTCGGCGTCAACAACGAGAGCGCCTTCGGCGGCAGCGGAACCGCCAGCCGCAGCGAAAACTTCGCCGCCACCGTGAGCGCGCGCATCGTCAAGGTGATGCAAAACGGCAACTATTTCATTGAGGGGCGGCGCGAGATTATGGTGGAGGATGAAAAGCAGGTGATTCAGATCAGCGGCGTAATCCGCCCCTACGATATCGCCCAAAACAACACCATCTCTTCGGCCTACATCTCCGAAGCGAAGATTCTCTACAAAACCGAAGGAGACATCAAACGCGCCACCAAACAGGGCTGGGGAACGCGTATGCTCGAAACGGTCTGGCCCTTTTAAATAAAAAAACGGCTTTAACCGCATAACCTAAACGTCACGTTGCTACAATGGCGGCCATTCTGGCACCGGCCATGTGAAGGGGATGCGTGATCGACTGGCTTTTACTCAACGTCTCCGAGGTGGGCTACCTCGGCGTTTTTCTGACGATGACGCTGGTTTTTAGCTTTGTCCCCTTCCCTTCGCAGGTGGTGCTGCTGCCGGCGGGATTTTTGGCCAGCCAGGGGGAGTTCAATCTTTTTTTGATCATTCTTTCAGGCACGCTCGGCGGCATTGCGGGCGCGCATATCAACTACTATCTGGCCAACCGCCTCGGCCGCCGCGTGGTGCTGCGCTACGGCCGTTACGTCATGATCAGCGAAGGCGGGCTGCACAAGGCCGAAAAGTTCTTTGACGATTACGGCCAGTTTTCTATTCTGATCGGTCTGATTACGCCGGGGATCGGCCAGCTGATCACGCTTCCGGCGGGTTTGGCGGCGATGGATAGGGTGAAGTTTTTTGTCTCCGTCGTTTCGGGCGCGCTGCTTTGGAACGCGCTGATGGTTCTGCTGGGCTACTATTTTGGCGAGCATCAAAGCTTCCTGCTTCAAAAGTGGCCGCAGATCCTAATGGGGCTGTTTGCGGCGGTGACGGCGATTGTGCTGATTTACGTCTGTATTAAGCGGCGCTGCTTTGCCGCCGAGAAGCCGCGCTAGGGCATGAACCCCTTTAGCCGCGCGCTTTGGCTGCTGGTGCGCCTTTATCAGCTGACCCTTTCCCATCTGATTGGCCGCACCTGCCGCCACTACCCCACCTGCTCCCACTACGCCCTGTGGCAACTGGAAAAGAACGGCTTTTTGCGCGCCACCGGGGCGATCGTCTCCCGCGTGCTGCGCTGCAATCCGCTTTTTGGGGGCGGGATCGAGTATCCGCGCCTAAAGACCCTGCCCGCCAAAGCGGTTTGGGCTCAAGGGGCGGTTAAAATCACGTGGTGGTATATTCCCGATAAAAACGGGGGATTTTTTCTGATTAAAGGCCTGAAGGAGCGTGTATGAAACAGCTTGTTAAACCGATGGGGCGCGGCTACCAGACCAACTGCTATCTTTTGATTCACAACGATAAAAGCCTGATTATCGATCCGGGCATCGGCGCGACCGAGTGGGTGATCGAAAACGCCGTCAATCCGGTGGCTATTCTCAACACCCACGGCCACTTCGATCACGTTTGGAGCAATGCCGCTTTGCAGGAGGCTCTGGGCGTTCCGGTCTATATTCACGCTCTGGATGCGCCGATGCTTCAGATGGACCCCTTTAACCTGCAGATGCCCCTCAGCCGCGCGGATGTGCTGATTGCGGATGAAAACCCCATTGCGCTGGAGGGGTTTGAGTTTCGCTTCGTTCATATGCCCGGACACACCCCCGGCACCGCAATGATCGTCTTTGAGGATCGTCTTTTTACGGGGGATTTTCTCTTTGACGGCACCATTGGGCGCACCGACTTTCTCGGCTCGGACCCCAAGGCGATGATTCGCAGTCTGGAGCGTTTTATGGCGGAGTTTGAAGGCGATCGGCCCCTTTATCCCGGCCACGGCATCCCCACGAGCGAAGCCCGCGCGCGGCGGTTTATTCCCGACTATATCACGATGCTTCAGCGGGCGCTTTAAGGCCGGTAAAGACCCGGAACATCGTCATTTCGATCTGCAAGTCCAGATAATACAGCGCCAGCGAAGCCTGGGAAAATTCGGGATCGGCGGTGTAAAGCGCGCACTTTTCCATAAAATCCGCGATCAAAGCGCGGCTGCCCGGCATGGCCAGCAGATTGTGTCTGGCGTGGGCCAGCAGGGACTCAAAGCGCAAAATCACCGTGGAAATCTTCTCGCAGCCGCGCTGATTGAGCAGGTTGACATGGGCGCCGTAACGCTTCAGCCCCGCGAGCAGCTCCTCAAAGCTTGCGGGCGTTAACTCCTCTTCCAAAAGGGCAAAAACGGCAATCTCGATCGCCTGCGTTTTGGGGGATGCGCCGCTGATGGGTTGATCCAGCTGCTCTTCGAGCGACGCCAGGAACCGGTCGTCATAGCTTTTGAGAAACAAAAAGGCCAGCGAATCCATCTTGCGGCGGTAGAAGAGCTGATCTTTAAGATCCAGTTTAAAATGAACGATCGCCCACGGTTCGAAGCGGGCGCTGAGATAAAGAAAATACTCATACACCAGCTCAAAGGGGATATTGAGCCGCTTGTGAATCCCCATTGCCCGCACAAAGTAGGTCAATATCTGCCGGTAATCCATCACCAGCACATAGAGGCAAAAACGCGCGAGGTTTTTTTCGAACCGGATGCGGCGCTGCGGGCTTGCGATGGGGCCGTGAAAGGGCTTCAGGCGCGTGTCGGCCAAAATCCGATCGTAAAAATCATGGGTGACCTGACGCATCTCTTCGATCGCGCGGGTGGAGAAGGATTGTCTTAAATAGGCCGGATCGTTAAGCTGCCCATTGAAAATCGCCCTGAGCCCCAGCTGTTCATCCAATGCGTTCCAGTCAACCATATTTCCCCCTCATTTTATTCAGACATCAAGTGCAGGCTCAGGACATGTTTTTCAAGCACGACGGCCGCAAACTCCCCCTCAAACACCTTCACGTCGTTCATGCTGCCCACCACCATGATATTGCGTTTGCGCGTGGTGGTCTGCAACGCGCTGGCCTCAAAGATCACCTCATCCTCCACCTTGAGCGGCGCCAGGAAGTTGCAGCGGGCCACGGCCAGCACCACGTTGGGTTTGTTCACCGCCGCCATCGCCGCAAAATTGGCGGCACTAAAGACAAAGCCGGTATGCACCAGCCCTTTTTTGTCCACCGCCATCGCCTCGGTGGTGATGAGGCGGATTTTTGCGTAACCGTCCTGCAAATCCTCCACCACGCCGCAGAGGTTTTGATCGATCAGGTTGTGGGTTTTGAGATCGAGCCGTTCGCTGCGGTTATCCAGCAGGTCGGAGGATTCGTCCTCTTCATCGCCCACCAAATCTTCGCCGTCAAACTCTTCGGCCATCACCGCCTCCTTGCGCTAATATAAACCCGCACCGGGGCCGGATAGCCCTCGACGGTTTTGCCCGGGTCGCCGGGGTCTAAAAAATGCTCCAGACTCTCGCCCTCGATCCAGGCCGTTTTGCGCTGTTCGCTCGCATCGGTGGGCTTTTTTTCCAGAACCCGCATCGCCTCAAACCCCGTGCGCTCCAGCCAGTTAAAAAGCGCCGGCACCGTGGGGATAAACCAGATGTTGGGGATTTTAGAATACCGCGCCTTGGGGCTTAGGCAATACTCTTCGCCGCCTTCGATCATAAAGGTGTCCAAAATCAGCTCGCCGCCCTTTTCCAGCGCGCTTGAGAGCGCCTTGAGCGTGCCGATCGGATCGGGGCGGTGGTAGAGCACCCCCAGACAAAAAACCGTATCGAACCGCTGGCCGTATTCGGGCAGATGCTGCACGCCGAGCAGCTCGTAGCGGATGCGCGAGCGCACAAACCGGTCGATAAACAAAAACTGCAGGTAAAAAAGCGCCGAAGGATCAAACCCCGTCAGGCTTTCGGGTTTGAGCGAAAGCATCCTGAAAAGGTAGTACCCGTTGTTACACCCCACATCCAGCACCCGCTTGCCCGCCAAATCCAGATGGGGCAGCAGCAGGTTGTATTTGACAAAACTGCGCCATTCGCTGTCGATCAGCAGGTTGTTGATCTTAAACGGCCCCTTGCGCCAGGGCATCAGGCTGCGGGCCAAGGCTTCGTAATCTTCGCCGCTGCGGGTTTGAATGGTGACGCAATCGCCCAGGTCGATCGACGCCACATCGGGCGTAAGCGCTTCGATCGCGGCAAACTGCGGCGCGTAGTGGCCCGAACGGATCTGTTTGAAAAGCGGGGCTTGGAAGGCTTCTAGTTGCAATTAAGACAGTCTCCCAGCAGACTCTCTTGTTTGGGCGCGGCGCAGCGGTTGGAGAGGTTGTTTTGCGGGCATTTTTTATAGTAAATCCCCTGCGCGTCGTAGCCTTCGACGCAGTCGTTGTACAGATAGGTCGAGTAACCGCACTCGTTGGAAAAGACGCATCCCGAGAGCATCAGCGCCAGCGTCACAGGCAGCGCGATTTTCAAAAGCCGCATCGATCCTCCTTGAACTTTGCCACGCCGTAGCAAGAAGCGATCCTTTAGGGGTTGGGGGTTGCTTTTTTGTTTTGGCGCTCCTCGTGGGCGCAGTGAATCAGGCGGATAACCCAGTCGTAGGTTTTGCGCGTGGCAAAAAAGCCAACCACCGCAAAAACGCACCCCATCACCACCGATCCGGTCAAAAAGGGCACGGGCGCATGGGCCAGCGCCTTTAGCAGCCCCTCTTCTTTAAATACGTTCAAACTGCTGGGGCTTTGGAGAATAAACTCCCCCAGTTCCAGCTGCAAAAAAACAAACAGCGGCGTCGTCAGGGGATTGGTGATCCAGCAGGCCAGCAGCGCCAAGGGAATATTGCCCCGCGCAAAAACCGCAAACAGCCCTGCGGGCACCATCTGAAAGGGAATGGGCAACATGGCGAAAAAACAGCCGATCGCAAACCCCTTGGCCAGCGCCTCGCGGTGCGGCTCCCACAGATCGCTATGGATAAAACGATCCCCCAACCGGCGGTGCAGCCAAGAGCCCTTGACCTGTTTGAGCCGGGGAATATGGCGCAGATACTTCCCCGCCGGAGAACGCCGCCAGACGTGCGGCTTGATGGTGTGCTTGTGGGACTTGTGACCCATAAATCGCGCTCCTGCCTCTTGATGCGGGGATTTTAGCGGCCAAAGCCTGTGTTTAAAACGAAAGCCCCACCCCAAAACCATAGGTCCGGTAAGCATCCATGCCGCCGCCTGCCGAGAGCGCTTCATAATAGGTGCCCAAAAGCGTCAGCCGATCGGCCAAAACAAAATGGCCGCTCAGCTCAACGCCCTGACGGGCGTTTGCGTGATCGCTTAGATCGCTGCTAAATTCGTAGCAAGCCCGAATCAGAGAGCGGCGATCGGGATAGGCCCCGACACACTCCTTGAAAGGAACTGCAGTGCTCGTCTTGCTTCCGCTTTGCTGGGCCTGGCCGTTTTGCACCGTTTTCCAGCGGGTTTGCAGATGCTCCACCCCCGCCTGCGGCCCGGCGAAAAAATACTTTTTAAAAGCAAACCGATACTCCACCGACCCCTGAAAACTCTGCGCCCGGTACCAATACTCCTGCCCTGCGGCAACCAAGAGGCGCTGATCGGCATAGTTCATATAACTCACATCATAAATCCAACGGCCCTGACGGTACGAATACCCAAGCCCGGCACCCGTCAAAGTGTAACGCTGAGCGTTCGCCTCCCACTGCCGGGTTGTGCCGCCACCGTAAAAACCGCCAAAAGCCTCCAGCGAAAGAGCCAGCATGACTGCGATCGAAGTTGCCAACCTTGCCATCATGCCTCCCATAATGTAATGCCGGATTTTAGGTAGATATTGCTTTGCCGGGAATCATACCAAAAAGTAGCCTGTCCCCATTTACTCTCTCAAACGCTCACACTTTTCCCTGAAGCGGGCAGGCTTGCGCCCGAATACGGCGAAGGCGTCCGAAAACTGGTCTATCAGGGTTATTCAATCCTCTACCGAAAAGTCAACGACAAAACCTTACTTGTGTTGACCCTTTTTAGAGAAAACCTCCCTTGAGCGGTTTTTAGCTACGATCGCGGCAATTTTGAGCACAAGGAATTGCCATGCCTACCACCAACAAAACCGCCTTTGAGCGGGCCAGCAAAGTGCTTCCCGGCGGGGTGAACAGCCCTGTTCGCGCCTTTAAGGGCGTGGGGGGAACGCCGCCGTTTATTGCGCGGGGCGAAGGGGGTTGTTTTTACGACGTTGAGGGCCGCCGTTATATCGACTACATCCAAAGCTGGGGGCCGCTGATTTTGGGCCACGCCCATCCTGCGTGTGTGGACGCGGTGTGCGAAGCGGCCAAAAAGGGGCTGAGCTTTGGCGCGCCCACCGAAAAAGAGAGTGAGCTGGCCGAGCTGATTTTGTCGGTTTATCCCTTTTTGGACAAGCTGCGTTTTGTCAGCACCGGCACCGAAGCGGTCATGACCGCGCTGCGGCTGGCGCGGGGTTTTACCGGCAAAACAGGGATTGTGAAGTTTAAGGGCAACTACCACGGCCACAGCGACAGTCTGCTGGTGCAAGCGGGCAGCGGCGCGGCGACCTTTGGGCACCCCTCCTCCCCCGGCGTTCCGGCGGACCTGGCCAAGCACACGCTGGTGGCCGAATACAACAACCTCGATGAAGTCAAAGCGCTTTTTGCCGCCGAACACGACATCGCGTGCATCGTGATCGAGCCGATCGCGGGCAATATGGGCCTGGTTCCCGCAGAAGATCACTTCCTGCGCGGGCTGCGCGAACTGTGCGACAAAAACGGCACGCTGCTGATTTTTGACGAAGTGATGAGCGGCTTTCGCGCAGGCAAACAGGGCGCGTGCAGCCATACAAGCGTGCGGCCCGACATCGTCACCTTCGGCAAGGTGATTGGCGGCGGAATGCCCGTGGCCGCCTTTGGCGCGCGGCGCGAGATTATGGACAAGCTCTCCCCCGAAGGCCCGATCTATCAGGCCGGAACGCTCAGCGGCAACCCCGTGGCGATCGCGGCGGGTCTGGCTACGCTCAAAACCGTGCTGGCAACCCCTGAACTCTACGCCGTTTTGGAAGCCCGGGCCAAAAAACTGATGACGGGTTTTGAAGCGGCGGCCGCAGCGGCGGATGTGGCCATTCAAACCAATGTGCGCGGCAGTATGTTCGGCTTTTTCTTTAGCGACAAACCGGTCAAAAACTTCACCGACGCGCTCGGCACCGACACCGAGCGGTTCAAGCGGTTTTATCAGGCGATGCTTGCGCGGGGGGTTTATCTGGCTCCGAGCGCCTTTGAGGCGGGTTTTATCAGTCTGGCAACCACCGACGATCTGATCGATGAAACGATCGAAGCGGCCAAGGCGGCCATGAAAGAGGCCAAGTGAGCGCGCCCAAAAGCAAGTTTAAACAGATTATCGAAGGCGCCAACGACCTGAGCTTAGGCGTTTCGATGGTGGTGGCAGTGGTGCTGGGTTTTGCCATCGGCTACGGGATGAAAAAACTCTTCGGTTACGACTGGCTGCTTTGGCTGGGGGTTTTCTGGGGCGTGGCCGCAGCGGGGCTAAACATCTACAAAGCCTACCAAAAGCTCGCCAAAGAGATGAAAGAGCTGGAAAACAACCCCCGCTACAAAAACCGCAAGCCAATCAAAGACGACGAGGATGAAGAGTGATGCGCCGCTTCTTCGGTAACGCGCTGATTGTGCTTGGCGGCCTGATCGCCGTTTTGGGAGCGGCGCAGCAGTGGATCTGGCTGACCAACGCGCTCACGTCGGCGCTGGGGGCGCTGGCGGTGGTGGCGGGCAGTTTCGCCGCCTACCGCCGCATGGTTCAAAACCGCGCCGAATCGGCGGCGGCGGACGAACGCGACGCCATCAGCAAAATCGAAGACCCTTACGATCTATACGACGAAGAGGACGAAAAACCCGCCGATCAGAGGCCGGATAAAAAACTGCCCTTTAAAGAGCGGGCCAAACTGATGGGCGGCGCGCTTTCGCCGCTGCGGCTGCTGGGTTATCTGGTGCTGGTGCTGGGCTTTTTTGTGCTGGATGCACGCGGGGTGTTTGCCCCCCTGCCCTTTTTGGCGGGCTTGCTCGTGGTTCCCGGCGCGGCCTTGTTGCTGCTGTGGCAAAACCGCAAAGGATAACTGCCCATGCTCGAAGCGCTCAACCTCCCCGTTAACGATCCGGTTTTAATCTTTTCGATCATTCTTTTTATGGTGCTGTTTGCCACCGTGACCCTCAAGGGGTTTAACATCCCTTCGGTGGTGGGGCTGATTTTGAGCGGCGTGGCGCTGGGGCCCTTTGGCGTGGGGTTTTTGGAGCGCGACGACTCGATCGTGCTCTTTGGCACGGTGGGGCTTTTGTACATTATGTTCATGGCCGCGCTGGAGATCGATATCGCCGATTTTAAGAAAAACAGCCACAAGAGCGTGCTTTTTGCCCTCTTTTCCTTTGGGGTGCCGATGGGTCTGGGCATTCTGGTGGGCATGACGCTGCTGGATCTAACGCTGCTGCCCGCCCTGCTTTTGGGCAGTATGTTCGGCTCCCATACGCTGCTGGCCTTTCCCATCGCGCAGCAGCTGGGGATTGCCAAAAACAAGGCGATCGCCGTCGCCGTGGGCGGATCGGTTCTTACCGATACCGCCGCGCTGGTGACGCTGGCGATTGTGGCGGCCCTGAGTCTGGGAACCTCAAACGGCTATTTTTGGACTGTTTTCGGGCTTAAGGTCGCGGTCTTTGCGGCGCTGGTCTTTTTGGTGGTGCCCCGCGTGGCGCAGTGGTACTTTAGAAACCACGAAGAGAGCATTCCGCAGTACATCTTCGCGCTGGCGATCGTCTTTTTGGTGGCCTACGGCGCCAAACTGGCGGGGCTGGAGCCGATTATCGGCGCGTTTTTCGCCGGACTGGCTCTGAACCGTTTTATCCCCCGTTCTTCGGCGCTGATGAACCGTATCGACTTTATCGGCAACGCGGTTTTTGTGCCCTTCTTTTTGATTGGGGTGGGGATGCTGGTCGATCCGAAGGTGCTTGTCTCCAGTCCCCAAACCCTCTTTGCCGGGGCAATGATGGTGCTTTCGGTTCTGGCGGGCAAAGGCTTGGGCGCGTGGATAACCGGGGTTATTCTGGGCCAATCCAAAATCGAATGGCAGACGGTCATCAGCCTGACCATCCCGCAGGCGGCGGCCACGCTGGCGGTCGCCTTTGTGGGCATGGAGCTGGGGCTCTTTGACGAAACCATCCTCAACGGCGCGGTTTTGATGGTGCTGGTCACCTGCCTGCTGGGCTCGCTGGGCGTGGAGCGCTACGGCGCGCAACTGGCCGAAACCGAGGCGGATTTGATTGGCGAAAAGGACGAAACGCCCCAAAAGATTCTGGTGGCCGTCGAGGACGAGGCCGATATTCACAACCTCATGGAGCTGGCGCTGCTGCTCAAAAACAAAAAGTCCGAAGACCCCCTGTGGGCTTTGCACGTTATCAAGGAGGGCAGCGAAGCGGACGATCGCGTCGCGCTCAGCCGCCGGATGCTCGAAGAGGCCGTCCGGCTGGGCAGCGCCACGGAAAATCCGGTGCATATTCTCACCCGCATCGCGCCCAGCATCGCCCACGGCATTTCCCGCGGCGCGCGGGAGCTGGAGGCTTCCGACGCGCTGGTGGCCTGGGACGGCCAGCTGGACGAAAACGAAGAGCGGCTTTTTGGGGATGTGCTTGATACGGTTATCAAAAAAACCGCGCAGGGCGTTTGGGTGACCCATATCGCCCAGCCCCTCAACACGCTCAAGCGCATCAGCGTCGTTCTGCCGCCGCGCTCGGAGCTGGAGGTGGGCTATGTCCACCTGCTCTCCTCCATTAAAATGCTGGCCAAGGAGCTCAGCGCCGAAGTGGTGCTGGCCGGATCGGCGCTCTCCTTGCGTTACGCGCAGGCGGTGATGACGCTCGCGCCGGCCCAGACGGTCAAAACCGTCCGCTTTGATGACTGGCGCGATCTGGAGGCCTTTGCCCGCGAATGCGATAAAGATCAACTCCTCATCGTCGTCGGCGCGCGGGTGGATACCCTATCGTGGGCCGAATTTATGGATACCGTTGCCGCCGCGCTGAGCAAAACGATGACGGAGAAAAACTTTATCATCGCCTATCCGGCGCAAAACACCATCAAAGAGCTGCAAAAACAGATCGCCGAAAACCGCTACCGCGAACTCTTCGGCGGCAACCGGCGGCGCATTCGCCGCGCGATCGACAGGCTGGCGTCAAACGGCGGGCAGCGTTAGCGTAAAGACGGTGCCCTCATTGGGCGTGGAGGCAAAGCTCAGCGTCCCGCCCATGCCGCTTTCGATGATCGATTTGGCCATATACAGGCCGATGCCCGTGCCCTTATCGCTGCCCTTGGTGGTGAAGTAGGGCTGAAAAATGCGCGGCTGCGCCCAAGCGGGAATACCGCCGCCGTTGTCGATAATCAAAAGCGCCACACCCCCCTTGCGCGCTGCGACCTCAATGCGGATAAAGCCTTTAAAACCCGCCTCTTTCTTCTGCCGTTCGATCACCGCCTCTTTGGCGTTGTTGATCAGGTTGACCATGACCTGCTTGAACTCGTTTTCGTTGCCCACGGCTTTGATTGTTCCAGAAGCCTCGTCGGCCTCCACGCCCGTCTGCACGCCGTGGGCGGCCAGCTGCACGCCCAAAAGCTCCACCACCGCCTTCGCGGCCCGGTAGGGGCTGAAGGGTTCTCTGGCCTTGTTGGGCTTGAGAAAATCCCTAAAATCGTTGATGGTTTGGGACATGTAGGCAATCTGCGTCTGAATCCGATCGACGCCGTGCTGCAAATAGCTGTCGTCCAGCTCGCCGTACTTCTGGGCATCCACCAAATCCTGCGCAATCAGCGAAAGGCTGCTTAAGGGTTGCCGCCACTGGTGGGCAATGGCGCCGATCATCTCGCCCATCGCAGCCATCTTTGACTGCTGAATCAGCATCTGCTCCTTTTGCTCCATCTGTTCGCGCAGCTGCTGTTCGCCCAAGACCCGATCGGTCACGTCGTTGACGTAGCCGTCGTAGTGCGTGGCGTTGCCCTCGGCGTCGCGGACAATCGCCGTCACGTCGTGAATCCAGATCACGCGGCCGTCCTGGGTAATCAGCCGGTAACGCTGCTCGAAGTGATCCCGATGCAGCCTGGTGTACTCCACCACCTCGTCGGCCACCCGTTTGACATCATCGGGATGCACCACGTCGGCAAAGGGCACGCGGCCGGTGGTTAAATCCGCCGGAATATAGCCGAGCAGCTGGCGGATATTGGGCGAGACGTACTCCACGGGCCATCCGGCGGTGTTTTTCCAGCGGAACACCACCGTCGGGCCGCTTAGAAAGAGGTTTCGCTCCCGCTCGATCGAGCGTTTGAGCTCGTTTTTCTCCGCGAGACGGTTTTGGTATTTGCGGGTGAGCTGCTCGTATTCGGTCACATCGTGAAACAGCAACTGCCGCCGTCCGGGATCGACGGGACTGACCGAAAGATCAAAATGCCGCCGCGCAATCGTCACCCGTTCGTTCTCCACCGCCTGCCCCGCCGCCACCTTGGCCGAGATGCGAGTCCAGGCGCGTTTGCCGATCAGCTTGTGAACGGGGGAATCCACCAGCCCGTCGCCAAACAGCTCCACCGCCTTGCGGTTGGCCCACTCAATCAGGCTTTCGCCGCCCTCGTCCACCAGATCGACGATCGGCTGGATAAAGTGCTCCAAGGAGGCCTTGGCGTAACGCAGGCGACTTTCGAGAAAGTCGCTGTAACTGCTTTCGAGGTTGCGCAAAATATCCCGCTCGGTAATCACCCCCACCGCCTGCTGCGACTCGTCCACAATGGCAATGTGGTGGATTTTGCGCTTGCGCATCGTCTCCACCAGCGTTTCGACCAGTTCGTTCTCCCGCGCGGTCACCACGGGGCTGGACATCACATCGCCGACCTTGAGCGCTTTGATGCGCGAAGGCTCGATTTTGAGCACGTCCGTTTCGGTCACGATGCCCGCCAGCCCTGCGCCGTTTTGCACCAAAACGTCACTGATGCCGTGGCGCACCATCATCTGCAGCGCCTCCCTAAGCGGCCAATCGGCCTGCGCAAAGACCAGTTCGCGCCGCTGGGTAACAAGGTGAATCGCCCGGAGACGGGTTTTATACAGGTCCGATTCCAGCGTGGCGATCAGGTCGCGCTGGGTCACCACACCGATGAAAGAATCCGACCGGGTCACCACCAAACGGCGGATATTGCGCCCGATCATCAAATGAAGCGCGTACTCCACGCTGCGATCGGCCTCCACGGCGATCGGCTTTGGGGTTGCAAAGAGCGCCGCCGGCTGCGTCTCAAGCGCCTCGCCGGCCAGGGCGCGCACCAAATCCCGCTCGGTGACGATCGCCGTCGCTTTTTGGTTATCGACCAGACAGGCGCATCCGCTTTTACCGCCGCGAACGCACGCGAGCGCCTCGGCCAGCGTCGCCGTCTTGCCCAGCGCCACGCCCTGTGTGTTTACGATTTGCCCTACGCTTATGCCCATTGCCCCGCCTTGCTTTGAGAAATCTTATCGTTTCTCTCTAAAAACTACCGGATGAAATCCGGGCAGGGAATGGCCGTTGCTACGCAAACGGCGTGTACCAACCCACCTCAAGGACACCCCGTGAGAAAACACTTCCTGATCGACACCTCGGTGATTTTGGATGACCCGGACAACCTTGTCTCCCTCTCCTCCGGCGGCGAAAACAGCCTGTATATCACCAACGTAATCCTCGAAGAGCTTGACCGCAAAAAGACCGAGCGCGCCAACGTGGGTTTTTTTGCCCGGCAGTTTTTTAGAGGTTTTATCGGCAGCGAGGCCAAGGCGGTCAAAATCAAACGGGGGCAGCGCCTTGAGGGCGATTACGCCTACGAATTCAACTACGACGCGGGGCACGAAAAGGGGCCGATCAAGCTGATCGTCATTCACCGCGCCGAGTACCACGAAGAGGCCAGCCGCAACGATCTCAAAATCCTTGAGATCGCCCGAAGCTACAACCTCAAGCTGATCACCAACGACGTTTCTTTAAAAATCATCGCCCTCACCCAAGGGGTGCCCACCGAATCCTTTTACGAAGACACCGTCAGCGATTACAAGTCGCTGGAGTTTTTTCACGCCCCGCAAAACGGCGCGAACGCCTCGGACACCGACTGGGCGCAATACGAAGAGATCGACGAAACGGGCCGCCCGCACTTTTCTATCCGGGTGGGCGGACGCAAAGAGCCGTGCCACTTTGAGGCGCTGCTGGAAAACCCGGCGCTGATTGTGCCGCCCCACAATCTGGAGCAGAAATTCATGCTCAGCATTCTCACCCACCCGCAAAACAAGGTCACCGCCGTTTCGGGCAGCACCGGCAGCGGCAAGACGCTCATGGCCCTTCAGGCGGGGTTGATGCTTCAGGAGCGGGACGAAGTGGACGGCATTATCTACCTGCGTAACACGATCGAAGCGGTGGGACAGCAGGAGCGGCTGGGTTACCGCGCGGGGGATGAGGACCGCAAACTGGGGTATTTTATGTATCCGCTCTTTTCGGCGATCAATCTCTTGATCGAAGAGCTGCGCAAACGGTCACTCAAAAACGCCGTCGAATACACCGGGGATGTCAACACCATCGAAAGCCGCGCCGCCACCAAACGGTTTATCGAAAAACACAATATCGAAATGTATGACCTAGCCCACTCGCGCGGCATTACCATCGCCCGCAAATTCGTCATCTTCGACGAAGCGCAAAACGCCTCGCCCGCCGACATTAAGCTGCTGGGCACGCGGCTGGGTAAGGGATCGCGCATTGTGTTTTTAGGGGATATCGAGCAGGTGGACAACCCCTACCTCACCCGCGACCGCAACGGTCTGGTGACGCTTCTAAAAAAGGCGCACACGCAGGACTTCGTCGCGGGCGTCCAGCTGAGAAACACCATCCGATCGGACATCTCCCGCTGGTTCGGGCAGAATCTTTAAATCTTAAAACGGCCCATCTGGTTGCCCACCTGCCCCGTGACATTATTGAGGTGTTCGGCGGCGGCGGCAATCTCTTCGATGCTTCGTGCGGTTGCGCTGAAACGCTCGTTGATCGACTCGACGCGCACGGAAATTTGCGTCACTTCGCGGGCGCGTTCCTGCATGGCCGAAGCGGCGTTTCGGTTGTTCTCCACCGCCGTCTCCAGCGAAACGGAGGAGCCTCCCAGCGCCTTTGAAACATCCACGGTGATCTGCTCTAATTCCCGCATGGCGCGGACGTTTTGGGCGATCGCTTCGCCCAGATCACCCACCGACTGCAAAATCACCCCCACCGTCGCGTCGCTTTCGGAGAGGCTTCTTTGGGTGCGCTCGGCCAGCTTGCGCACCTCATCGGCCACCACGGCAAAACCGCGCCCGTGTTCACCCGCCCGCGCCGCTTCGATCGCGGCGTTGAGGGCCAGCAGATTGGTCTGATCGGCAATTTCGTTAATGGCTGACAGCACGTTTTTGACCTGATCGGCGTCGCTTGAGAGCCGCGTGAGCCGATCGCCCAGCCCCTCTTCCAGCGCCACC
>JBFWML010000050.1:0-14914 GCA_050251635.1 Campylobacterales bacterium
CTTGGCTCCGGCCTTGATCTGCGCTAAAGCGGTGTCGAGATCGAACCGCTGGCTTGTTTGGTTCATGGGTCAATCCTTTGGGGTTTAAGATCCTATCGGACTGACACAGAATTTTTAATGGTCCCCCCAGCGCATATCCAACTTCTTGCACGCACCAGTCAGACTCTTTAAAGCCTGGCTCCACCACAGCAACTAATACATCCATAGTGTCAAGCCCAGCCTCAACCTCATCTCTCCATTCTTTGGATGCCTCAATATCTTCATGGGCGACAAAAGCGGAAATACCCCAATTTGACAATGCAGCTTTCATTGCTGACATACGCTCACGATTTGAAGAAAGGTGGCTTACAAAAAGCCTTAAATAATCGTTTACCCAAAAATCTGCCGATCTGAGAGGTGTACCAAAAATGCGTTTGTATTTCTCTGGGTCTTTCTGGCTAAACCAAAGCTCTATATCGAAATGCTCTATCACATCCAATATAAGATCGCTATTCTGTGTAAATATGCTTTCAAGAACCTCATTTACGCAGTACGGATAGTCATCATCACCGAAACTTAGCGAACGGAGAAGCCGCGGATGCTCAGAAATGGTTTTCAATCCCCCAGTAATCTGACCAAGAGTAAGCCAATCAGTCTGAGAAAATGACTCAAGGATATAGGTAGTTATAACTGCAACCTTTTTTCGTCCTAAAGAATCCATATCTCCCCATCTTAAGAAGTGGTGTCAAAATAGCTCAACTGCCTCCTGAATAAGACGTGCAAGACGGTGTCGAGGCTACTTTTTGCTTTCCTGAATATCGTCCAATATTGTACAATCTACCCCAAAGGATTGCCATGCAAATCACCCCGTCACTCAAAGCCAAGATGACCAAAGCGGTTGAAGTCTCCATGCGGATCGAAGGCTACAAGCCCGCCGATGCGGCAGCTAAACAGGCGGCAAAAATATTGATGGAAAAACACGGTGTCAAAGTATCGGTTCGCAGAAAGTAGCATTTATCTGCCCGGAACCGAACTGCTTTCCAGCGCCTTTGAACTTTTTGTGCAGGATTTGGACGATTCCGTTGTTTTTGACGAAGCCTATTTAAAGGCGCTTCACCGCCAGACCTTTGAATCGCTTTATGAGTGGGCCGGATTTTAGCGAACGGTTGATATGCGTAAAGGCGGCTAAACGGACACCTCCAACCCCGCGTAAGCGGCCCCAATCGCCCCCATCAGTTGGGGGTGATCGGGAACGCTGATGTCCATGCGAAGCTCCTCTTCCAGCAGCCGTTTTAGTAGCGGGTTCAGCGCCCCGCCGCCGGTGAAGACCACGCGATCTTCCACGGCAAAACGGCGCGCCATGCCCGCCAAACGCGACGCGATCGACGCGTGAACGCCAAAGCCGATGGCGGCGGCGCTTTCGCGTTTGGCAATCAGCCCGATCAGCTCCGATTCGGCAAACACCGCGCACATGGCGTTGATGCTCACATGGCGTGGCGCGTCGTAACAAAAGCCGCCGAACTCTTCCAAGCTGCGGCCCAGCCGTTGCGCCGCCATTTCCAGAAACTTGCCCGTTCCCGCCGCGCATTTGTCGTTCATGCGAAAGTCGGTAAAGTGGCCGCCCTGCCCCATGCGAATCACCTTGCTGTCCTGTCCGCCCAAGTCGATCACCGCGCTGGCGTCGTTAAAGGCGTGGTAGGCTCCCAGCGCGTGGGCGCGGATTTCGCTCACCACGGGGCAGCCGGTCGCTTCGGCGATCAGATGCCGTCCGTAGCCCGTGGCGACCAGCATCTTGACGCTTTTGCCTTTCAGGTGGTTTTTGACCACTTCGTCCTGATCGATCAGCGTCGGAATGACCGCCGTTTCCTGCAAAACGCCGCCCGAATCCAGCGCGGCGATTTTGGTGTAGGTTGAACCCACATCCACGCCCCAGTACACGTTAGTTCACCCCTTTGAACTTCGCCGCCTGATCGCGGAAATTGATGCTCTCCACAAAGGCTTCCACGCGGGTTTTGATCTGCCCGGCGTCTTCGGGGCTGTAATCCGATTCGATCGCCAAAAAGGGAATGTTCGCCTTTTTAAGCGCTTCGGAAACCAAAAACGATTCCACATTGTAGGTGTGGCAAAAACTGAGTGTGTAGTAGATCACGCCGTCGGCCTGGCGCTCTTTGTACATCTGAACAATCTTATCGATACGCTCCTGATTGGGCGTAAAACAGGCGCAGTCGATCTTGGCGTAGCGTTCCAGCATCCGCGCCATCAGCTCATCTTCGGTTTTAACGCCCTCAAGATTAACGTCGTCTTTGTAGTAACGGTGCCCGATACAGGACTCTTCATTGATAATCGCCGCGCCGCTGGTTTCCACAATGTGGTGCAATTTCCAGTTGGGGGCCGCAAAGGGCGTTCCCAGCACCATCAGGCGCGCCGGTTTGCCTTCGAACACGCTGACTTTGTTTTTCAGCCGCTCTTCGATCTCGTCGCAGAGCGCATTCAGTTTGGCGGTAAAACGCACCGGCTCGTCGATAAACGAAATCTGGCTCACCAGCAAACCGTCTTTTCCGCTGACGGGCAGCACATCGGGATTCATGCCGCGCAGCGCGTCAAAACGGCGCAGGGCTTGGCGCTTGGCGTTGATGATCTCGGTGCCCTTTTTCATCTCCTCCAGCGTCACGGGGCGTTTAACGACCTCGGCGATATGCTCTTTAAAATGGCCGATTTCGCTGGCCCACAGTTTCATGCTGGCGGCGTCTTTTTTCTGGGGAATCTGCATAACGTGCATGGGGTGATGGGTGGCCAGCACTTCCCAGGTTTTTTTCTTCGCTTCGCAGGTGGTTTCGCCGTAGATAAAATCCGCCGACTGGGTGTAACCGCACGCGCGCAGCATTTTAAAACCGTGGCCGGATTTGATCAGCGGGCAGATATTGCGCGGCAGCTCCTTTTCGGCTTCGGGAATACTCGCGGGCGATCCGCTGCACAGGCCGTAACACACGCCGCCCGCGCCCACCACGATCTCTTCGGGCACAAAAATACAAAACGTCCCAACCGCAGGCGCGCCCTTTTTCTTGGCGTCGTTAATCTCTTGAATGCGCACGGTCTGGAACCCCGCCCAGAACTCGTCGAAATACTTCATCCCCTCCGGGCGGTTTTTTTGCGTTTTGAACAGTTCGTCGTAACGCGCGCCGGCGGCTTTGACCATGCCGCCCAGTTTTTCTTTGTCGATATTCAGGCTGTCCCAGAGGGCTTCAAATTCGGGTGCGACCATTGTTGTCTCCTTGGTGGGTTTAGAGGGCGATCAAATTTTGGGAATTGATGAGCGAATGCAGCGTGTCGTAGGCGTTGCCCGACTTGCCGACCTTAAGCTGATCGGAAAGTTTAAAAAACTCCAAACACGCGCCACAGGAGAAAATCTGCACCCCTTTAGCTTCCAGCTTTTTCAGGCTTTCGAGCACCGGGCCTTCGGCGGTGGTGCAGTACACGCCGCGATTGACGAAAAAGACCTTTTCGGGCAACACGGGCTGTTCGACCAAGGCGGCCATAAAACCGTTCATCAGTTTCAGCCCCAGTTCGCCTTCGCCCACGCCGTCGTGTTTAATAAACAGGACGCGGCCGCTGGACGCAGGCGCTTGGGCCACTTCGCAGGCGAAGCCTTTGACGATCGTGATCGCGTGGTGGTCGCCTTTGGGTTCGGCGCGGGTTTCAAAACCCTGATTTTTGGCAAAACGCTGCACATTTTCCAGCGAACTGGCGGAGTTAACGAGTACGGTCAAGACCCCTTCGGTTATCTCATCCAGCGCCTTTTTGGCACGGATGACAGGTTCGGGGCAGCCTAGGTTGCGGCAGTCGATATTCATGGGATTCCTTCGGGCAAAATGGCCCGGATCGGCAGACAGAAAAAGAGGCAAAGAGGGGTTGCTGCGATTTATGTCTGCCCCGACCCGGGACTGTTCTAGCACGGTTATGGTATCTTTTAGCCCTTAAAGGATGTCCGATGAAATTCATTTGGGTTTTGATGCTAACCCTTGCCGCCGCCTTTGCGCTCACCCCCGAAGCGATCGTCAAAAAAAGCGAAGACCTTATGCGCGGCGACACGGGTTACGGCGAATACGAGATGATCATCAAAAGCCCCCGCTACGAACGCACGCTTTTAATGGAAAGCTGGGGCGAAGGAACCAAACGCAGTTTTATCCGCATTTTGCAGCCCAAACGAGACGCGGGAACCACGTTTTTAAAGCTGGATAACGAGCTGTGGCAGTATGTGCCGCGTATAGAACGCACGGTAAAAATCCCGCCGAGCATGATGCTTCAGCAATGGATGGGAAGCGATTTTACCAACGACGATATGGTCAAAGAAAGCTCCATGGCCGAAGACTACGACGCGAAGCTGATCGAAGAGACCGAAAAAAGCTGGCTGATCGCCCTTACCCCCAAGCCCGAAGCGGCGGTCGTGTGGGGGCGTATTGAAGCGCGTATCGCCAAAGAGGGCTTTTTGCCGCAAGAAGATCGTTTTTACGACGAAAAGGGCGTTTTGGTGCGTACCATGCACTTTAGCGAGGTCAAAAAAATGGACGATCGGGTCATTCCCACCGTGTGGCGCATTGTGAGCGAAACCGAAGAAAAAAAGGGCAACGAAACGACGCTGATTATCAAAAAAGCCACCTTCAATAGAGCGCTGCCCGAAGATATTTTTACCTTGCGGGCTTTGAAAAGCTATTCGCGTTAGGGTTTTTGGGGAATTGAAAGCGTTTGCGGAATCTTGGGAGCAGGATTATTCATCTCTTTTCCGACTTTGGCGTTCAGCTCCGCCGCATAGTCAAAAGCGCGGATTCCGCCCACGGAAAAGGGTTCGCGGTTAAAAAACAGTTCGTAAGATCGGCCCGGCTCCAAAGAGGCCAGAAAATCAAACGCCAGCTTTTGCGGGCCGTTTGAGGTATGGACGATCAGACTGTATTTTTCCGGTTCCACCCAAACCGCCGGATCGACAAAAACATCAAACGGGCCTTCTGGGTCAAACAAACATCGCAAAAAAACCGGGGGGGTTTCTTTGGCCTGTTTGGATTTTTTGAGGTTAATCTGTTTAGGCATCGTTTCGTCGGTCATCACAAAGCGGTTTTTTTCTTCGATCGCTACCGACAACACCCGCAAATCGGGTTTTGCAGACTCCTGCGGCGCGGCTTGTTTTTGGGGGAGGCTGGTTTGCTGTACGGGTTTGGCCACAACGGGTAAGGCTTCGGGCGCAATTGTTTCGACCTCTTCTTTTACGGGCCAAAAAACAATCAAAGCCAAAATCAGGGCGCTAAGTATCAGCGCCCCTGTTTTAAACCACGACATTCAGCAGATCGGTTGAGATCGGCTTTTTGTTTGACGCCGGATCGCTGCTTGCCAAAGTTAAAGCCGTGATAAAACGCTTGGTAAACTCGGCCATATGTTGATAACCCTCAACCATTTTTGCCACAAAGGCCTGATCTTCGGGCGTGTCTTTGAGGAAAGCGTAGGTTTTTCTAACCCATGCTTCATTGCGGCGGCTGATCTCTTCAAGCTCTTTTTGCAGATGATCGATAATCGAAACGGTTTCAGGTATAGGCGCAACGGTTTTGGGAGAAGTAACAGGCTTGCCATCCTTATCAAGAATACCCCCTCCCGGTTGGGCGCCCCCCAATCGCCAAAACAATTGAACCGAAGCAACTCCCAACGGCCCGCTGGAAAAATCCGCTCCAGTTTCTTTCTGGTAGGCCTTTTTGGTTTCAAGGTAAGTGTCTGCCACTTCTTTGGATATATGATAGGAATCAGCCATTTTCTGGGCGGTCTGATTCTGCGTCAAAGGTTTTTGGGCCGTGCTGGGTGCTTCCGTCGAAAGAATACGCAGAGCCAATTCATTTTCTTCAGCCGCGGGCATAGCATCAGCCAGTTTCAGGGTGAATGCGGCCAGATGCCGATAATCTTCAGCTTTTTTCGCTGCGAATGCTTGATCTTTGGGCGAGTTCGAGAGTGAGTAGGTTCGCCTGACCCACGCCTCGTCTCTGGAGCTAAATTCTTCTGCTTGCATCCGCAGATAATTAACAACCGAGCCATAGTTTTCTATGACCCGATCGCCCACCCTGCTCAATCCGCCCAACACTTGAATCGTATTAGTGCCCAACAAAGTGCTTGAGCTAAAATCCGCCCCCGTTTCTTTTTTGTAGGCCTCTTTGGTCTGCAAATAAACTTCAGCCTCTTTCTGGGAGATATAAAAAGAGGCGGCAAGCTTCTCGGCAACCTGCTCTTGTGTAAGCCGGGGCTGAGAGGCCGACGCGCTGCTGCTGGAAACGGAATTTGATGTATTAATTGAGGCCACGGATTTTCATAGTCCTTTGCTTGCAGTACTCTCCCGTTCCATAGGAATACGAAAAGCAACTATCAACCCTGATCGTTCTAGTTGTATTCCCCGTGTATGCCATCTTTATGAGCCACCAATGAAAGTCTCCCACAGCATCCGTACCTGTGCCACGGTATTCAATCTGTTGTCTGAAATCCGCTAAGTAGGTGTAGCCCACAACGCCTTGATTGAATCGAGCATTTCCCTCACCGGCGTACACATGCATAAAATTGAACCCCGGAAGGCCGCCCGGCTGAACATATTCCCTAACAGTTATTGCAAGCTCGCCACCGTATTGTCCAACAGAATATGTTGTGTTGTTGATTATGCTCGTTTCAGGCCAAGGGAGCACTTCAAGCAGTGAGTAGGTGTCCTCATCAACCTTTTGCCAAACCGCATCAACACGGGAAGGCTTGATCCAAGATATATACTCTGCCGTTGTAACGGCCCACAGACTACCGCTTAAAACAATCGCGGCAAGCGCTACCCTTAAAACACGAACCATTGGACACCTCCTAGATATGAAAGATACACAACCCTAGTACAAACATTCTTAAATAAATCTAAAATTTTAGCTGTTTTTGACAAATAATAAATAATTATGTTTTTTTATAACTTTTGACAAACGTTTCAAGAAACAAACAAGGCCAAAATCAGGGCGCTAAGTATCAGCGCCCCTGTTTTAAACCACGACATTCAGCAGATCGGTTGAGATCGGCTTTTTGTTTGACGCCGGATCGCTGCTTGCCAAAGTTAAAGCCGTGATAAAACGCTTGGTAAACTCGGCCATATGTTGATAACCCTCAACCATTTTTGCCACAAAGGCCTGATCTTCGGGCGTGTCTTTGAGGAAAGCGTAGGTTTTTCTAACCCATGCTTCATTGCGGCGGCTGATCTCTTCAAGCTCTTTTTGTAGATGATCGATAATCGAAACGATTTTGGGTTCAGGCACGGTGGGCCTTGGGAAATTAACGGGTTTACCGTTGACGGTCGGGTTGTATGCGGGCGGCCTATAGTTACCCAATAACCCCGTTGCCGTTCCTGACTCAATCGGCGCTAGGGCCAACTTCCCAAATAGCTGAACCGAAGTAATTTTCAAAGGCCCATTTGAAAAATCGGCTCCGGTTTCCTCCTTATATGCTTTCAGGGTTTCCAGGTAGGTATCCGCAACCTGTTTGGATATATGATAGGAATCGGCCATTTTCTGGGCGGTCTGATTCTGCGTCAAAGGTTTTTGGGCCGTGCTGGGTGCTTCCGTCGAAAGAATACGCAGAGCCAATTCATTTTCTTCAGCCGCGGGCATAGCATCAGCCAGTTTCAGGGTGAATGCGGCCAGATGCCGATAATCTTCGGCCATCTTTGAGGCAAACGCCCGATCTTTGGATGAGTCTGTGAGTGAATAGGTTTGCCTGACCCACGCTTCGTCTCTAGAGTTAAACTCTTCCGCCCGCATCTGTAGATAGTTGACAACCGAACCGTAATTCTCTATCGTCCGATCACCCACCCTGCTCAATCCGGCCAGCACTTGAACGGTGTTTGATCGCAGAAGACTGCTTGAACCAAAATCAACACCTGTTTCTTCCGCATATGCTTTTCTGGTCTGCAAATAGACTTCAGCCTCTTTCTGGGAGATATAAAAAGAGGCGGCAAGCTTCTCGGCAACCTGCTCTTGTGTAAGCCGGGGCTGAGGGGCCGACGCGCTGCTGCCGGAAACGGAATTTGATGTATTAATTGGTGTCATTATGGTCACCCACCTTTCGCTCATGCTGTTTTATGATAAATCGTTCAAATAATTAATATTTTTATACTTATTTTAAATGCATTGAGAAATTCCATCTTTCTTGTCATTGCGATTAGACTGGCCAATTATGGTATCTTCCCAGTCAAAGGATGGCCCATGAAACCCTGCGCGTTGCAAAGTTTGCTGCGATGATCGCCCTAAAAATCGCCTGGCGCAACCTGCTGGCCGCCAAACGGCGCACGTTGATTACCGTTTTGCTGGGCGGGGTTAGCAGCGCGCTGATGATCTTGTTTTGGAGCATGAACGAGGGCAGCTACAAGGGGATGATCAAAAACAGCGTCGAGATGTACAGCGGATATGTGCAGGTGCAAGGCGCAGGTTATTACGACGATCCGGGCTTGGAAAAGCTGATTTTTAATGCCGATCGGGTGGCTGAGGCGATCGCGCAAACGCCGGGTATTGCGCTGAGTGCGCAGCGCTTTGAGATGTTTGCGCTCTACGCCTCCGATCAGGGCGCTTACGGCGGGTTGATCGCCGGGGTAGAGCCGGAAAAAGAGGCGCGGCTTTCGTGGGTGAAAAAGTCCTTGATCGACGGCGAATTTTTGAGCGAATCCGACGAAAACGCCGTGATTTTAGGCGAAGTGCTGGCCCGTAAACTGGGCGTCAAAACGGGCGACATAATCTCCTATATCTCCACCGCCACCGACTACGCCACCGCGGCGGATAACGTGATCGTCAAAGGGATTTTCAAGGTCGGGATGAACGAGTTCGACGGCCTGTACGGCTTTGTCAACAAGCGTTATATGGACGAGATTTTTTACAGCCAAAACACCGCCACCGCCTTTGTGGTGCTGCCCGAAAATCCCGGCCGATCGGACACGGTGGCCGCCGCGCTAAAGGATCGCCTAAAAGACCTGGAGGTCGAAGTATTGCCGTGGCAAAAGATGAACGACGAGCTTTTACGGGCGATCGACCTTGACCGCGCCTTTGGCGGGTTTATGGCGGCGATTTTGTTTTCGGTGATCTTCTTTGTGATTATGATCTACACGCTGCTGGCGGTTCATGTGCGCACCCGCGAAATCGGCATTTTGCGGGCCATCGGCACCACGCCCGGCGGGGTGTTTGGGATGCTCTTTTTTGAAGCGCTGTTAGCGGGGCTGATCGCGGCGGCTTTGGGCGTGGCGCTGGGCGGAGGCGGCGCGTACTGGTTACAGGAAAACCCCGTTCCGATCCAGATGCTTGAAGAGATGCAGGAGGGTTACGGCGATATGGGCTACAAGATCGACCCCGTGCTAACGGCGCTTTTTTCGTGGGCCATTATTGCCAAATCCGCAACGCTGATCTTTGCGCTGAACCTGCTGGCGGTGCTCTACCCCGCGTGGCGCGTGGTGCGGCTCAAACCCATCGAAGCAATCAACCATGTTTAGGCTGCTGATCAAAATGGCCTTTATCAACCTGTGGCGGCGGCGCAGCCGATCGCTGATGCTGATCGCGCTGATCGCCTTGGGCCTTGGCGCTCTGCTTTTTATGGTGTCGCTTTATGACGGCATGATGCGGCAAATGATCGACAGCGCATTGCGTAGCGACAGCGGCCATCTGGTAGTGCAGCACAAAGATTTCCGCGACTACCGGCAACTGGATCAAAGCATTGCGAACTACGCAGCGATCGTAGCGCGATTGGAGGGCGACCCGGCGGTGGCGGGGGTAAGCGTGCGGCTCAAAAACGAAGGGCTGATCAGCACCGCGCGCCATTCGCAAAGCGTCGAAATTATCGGCATCGATCCGGCTAGGGAGCAGCGTTTTGGGCAATTGGGCGGGTTTATCACGCAGGGCGAATACCGGCTGAACAAAGGCGAAGCGATTTTGGGCGCGCAATTGGCCGAAAAACTCCGCGCCGAAATCGGCAGCCGCGTGATTGTCAGTGTACAGAGCGCGGACAAGTCGATCCAGTCGGCGGCCTTTAAAATCAGCGGGATTCTGCGGGCCAACAACGTCTATATCGATAAACAGTCGTTGTTTGTGCCCTACGCGGAGGCGGAGCGGATTTTCGGCGTGTCGGGCCAAGCCAGCCAGATCGCCGTGATGCTCAAAAACTCCGATGAAGTCATGATCGCCAAAGCCCGCTTCGCGGCGGGACTGGATGAAAATCTGCGGCTCTACGACTGGCTGGAGTTCTACCCGCTGATCGCCCAATCGCTCGATGCGGTGGATATTTTTTACCTCATCAGCTACGGCATTGTATTTTTGGTGGTGGCGCTGGGGATTTTTGACGTGGTGCTGCTTTCGGTGCTCGAACGCGTGCGGGAGTTTGGCATTATGATGGCGGTGGGCACGCCCTTTTGGTCGGTGGCGGCGCTGGTCATTTTGGAATCGGTCGCGGTGGGGCTGCTGGGCTTCGCGGCGGGCGCGGCGCTGGGAACGCTGCTGCTTTTATACTTCAATATTTACGGGCTGGATTTTGGCACCAGCATGGAAGATTTCGGCTTCGCGCGCACGGTTTACACCCCCATCGAACCGGGTTACTACGCCACCGCGCTAATCGCCGTGCTGATCGCCACCGTGCTGGCCGCGCTGATTCCCGTGCGGGTGCTGGCGAAGCTAAAGCCGGTGGAGGCGATACGGTTTAACTAGTGCTTTGAGGCGCTATGTTCCAATTGTTCGGCCAGAAACATTTTCATAATCGCCTGACGAGCAACGCCAATGCGTTTGGCCTCCCGGTCAAGCTGTTCGATCATCCAAACGGGCAGATCCAGATTGACCCGTTTTTGCGCCAGATTGGGCCGTTTGGCTTTGCTCCAGTCCAGATATTCGGAAATATCTTCGCCCGCGTCAAACTTTGCGTCAAACTCTTCAGCGGTTATTTTCATAGTGGTTAATCTCCTCTTCTCTTGAGCGGCGAACCGAAATAATCCGGGTTGCGCCCTCGCGGTAGGTCACAATGGCCGACCAGTGTTTCAAGCCGATTCTTCCCACGCACAAAAACCTTGCTTCATGCGGGTATCTCAACGGCACTTCCAGCAGATTGTCATCCTGCCACAACGCCTGAGCCCGATCGAAATCGATCCCGTGCTTTTGCAGATTGGTGTCGCTTTTGTTGCTATCATACTCAAAAACCATGGTCTGAATGATACCAGATCGGTTAAACTTGTTGGAAAAGTTGTAGTTTTCGGAGGTTTACCATGAACGCAACCGTTGTTTGCCCCCATTGCGGACAATCCAACCGGATTCCCACCGACCGCACACTGAGCAAAGCCAACTGCGGCAAATGCGGCCACTCGCTGCTGGACACCACACCCCACGCCGTCAGCGCGGATATTTTTGAAAAACAGATCGCAAACAGCGATATTCCCGTGGTGGTGGACTTCTACGCCGACTGGTGCGGCCCGTGCAAAATGATGGCCCCGGCGTTTGCTCAAGCGGCGCAAAACTTCCCGCTCAAGGCGCGGTTTATCAAGATCGACACCGAAGCGCAGCAACAAATCGCCGCGCGGTACGGCATCCGCAGCATTCCGACGATTATCGTCTTCAAAAACGGCCGCGCCGTTGACCAGATGGCGGGGGCGCAAAATGCCAGCGTTTTGGCGCAGTGGGTGGGGAGGTTTGTTTAAAGGGATGTTTAGTGTTGATGATGATCTATTTAATTTGTTTGCGCGTTCGCCGATGCCGCCACGATACCTCCTTTTGGACATATCTGGTGACAATAGGCATCCGCACCATGAAGAATTAAATCAATTCATCAGCAAGAATTCCGATCGTTTGCTTGAAATGGCGCGCAGCAATCAGGACTTTCACATACTTCACCCCGAAGGCGATACTGAACTTGCCCACGAATGGGCAATGGATAAGCTAATTTCAGACGAAATTTCTCAGCGCAGACTAAATGCGCTCCAATTCTCACGTGCTCCGTATGATATTGAGGCACTTAACGATCTTCAGCCTGGGGGCGATGGACTGGTTGCGCTTGATTCCTTCACCCTTAATGGCTCAACACTCCAAAGACGCGGTTTTCCTTTTTAATGACCCCGCAAACACCGTCCACCAATGCGCCCTACTGGTTTATGCAGCAGGTGGCGAGGAACAACCTTTTAGCCTCATTGCGTCTCAGGCTCGATCCGTTTATGTGGGGCCCAACGGACAGGATGGAACATCTCGAATATAAGATGCAAATTTATGGCAAACCGCTTAATTGGGAGCGGATAGCCAACCTTAGAGAAGCCGAGCATGGTCTTTGGCTTGAGACAGACCAAAGGAGAGGCTACAGTAAGACTGAATACTCATGGGATCCGCGTGATGACGGGGTTCACTTTGTATGCGAAGAAGTGCCAACAGTCAATAGTTGCCATCTAAGGGCGGCACGCTATATTCATGCGATCTATTCCCCGGAATCAGAAACGCTCATCCACTTTGATGGTGCGCTCAGAATCTACAACGCCGACCAGATTGGCTCTCGCGATCAGCAGCATGTGAGGAATGCAGGAAAGGCGGGTGTTAGAATTAAACTGTTTAGTATTGATAGGCCTGTTTCCCGCGACTGCTTTTCGAGCTTAGTTGCTGCTTTTTTTGTATGGAATGATGATGTGATAAATTACTTCACCTGAGTTTTGCGGAAAATAGCCGCTCACCCTATCTGCCAAAAGCCCTTAAAACCCAAACATCCACTACAACAACCCGCAAATCTCCCGCACTTATTTGTCTATAGATTGGAGCCGATTAAGCAAAAGGGGGCTGGGAAGTCCGGCCCGAAGGCCGGAAGAAGAGTTATTTTTTGTAGGGTTTCACGCGCATGTCGCCCCATACCTTGCATTGACAGGCTAGGCGGTATTGGCACATGATGTCCTTTTCTACGAGATCTTCGGCCTGTTCGCGGGTGATGGCACCTTTGGCGATCAGGGTGTCCAGCTCTTTTTCGGTCATATGGTGGGCGCTTTTTTCACCCATTTCTTCCACTTCCACAATACAGCTGCCGCATTCGCCGTCCTCACACTGGAAAGGGATGGTGACGTTGTGGTTTTTGGCTACGGACAACAAACTGTCTGCCGGAGAGGCTCTAAAACCCCGTTCGTGGCCCGAATCGGTAAACTCTCCGGCGAAGATGACTTGATACATGAATGCTCCTTTTGCGGTGGTATGCGTAAAATATACAACAACAACTGATCATAAACAACCCAGCTTAGTGATTTATTTACAGTCACAATATTGTTCTTTTATTCAGCCTATGGTGAATTTTAAAACAGGTTCCTAATTAATAATTTTTTTCAGTACAATGGATCGTTTGCCGGGTAACCGGCGCAAAACGCATCTTAAACACCACTTAAAGGGGCAATCATGGGTACAGGTAAATGTCCGATCACGGGACTCGGCGGCAATCCGGCGGCGGGAAACAAAGGCACCTACAATAAGGACTGGTGGCCCAATCAACTTAACCTCAAAATCCTTTCGCAGCACTCCAACAAAGTCACGCCGCTGGGCGAAAATTTTAACTACCGCGAAGCGTTCAAAACGCTGGACTACTACGGCCTGAAAAAAGACCTCGAAGCCCTGATGACCGATTCGCAGGAGTGGTGGCCCGCCGACTACGGCCATTACGGCCCGCTGTTTATCCGCATGGCGTGGCACAGCGCGGGCACCTACCGCGTGGGTGACGGCCGGGGCGGCGCCTCCACCGGCAACCAGCGTTTAGCGCCGCTGAACAGCTGGCCGGATAACGTCAATCTAGACAAAGCCCGCCGCCTGCTTTGGCCTATCAAACAAAAATACGGCAACAAAATTTCATGGGCGGACTTGATGATTCTGGCGGGCAATGTGGCGCTGGAATCGATGGGTTTTAAAACCTTCGGTTTTGCCGGGGGACGCGAAGATATTTACGAACCCGAAGAGGACATCTACTGGGGCAGCGAAGACAAGTGGCTGGGCGACAACCGCTACAGCGGCCAAGAGCGCGACAAAGACCTGGAAAACCCGCTGGCGGCGGTGCAGATGGGGCTGATTTACGTCAACCCCGAAGGGCCAAACGGCGTGCCCGATGTGCTCGCTTCCGCCAAAGATGTGCGCGAAACCTTTGCCCGCATGGCGATGGGCGATAAAGAGACCGTTGCGCTGGTGGCCGGGGGACACACCTTCGGTAAATGCCACGGCGCGGGCGATGCGGCCAACGTGGGGCCGGAACCCGAAGCCGCAGGACTCATTGCGCAGGGGCTGGGTTGGCTAAGCAAATTCCTCAGCGGTAAAGGCGGCGATACCATCAGCAGCGGCATCGAAGGCGCGTGGACGGCCAACCCCACAAAGTGGGACAACGGCTATTTCGATGTGCTTTTTGCCTACGACTGGAATCTGGAAAAAAGCCCGGCGGGCGCTTACCAGTGGACACCCGTCAATCCGCGCGAAGAACATCTGGCCCCCGCCGCGCACGACCCGAAGAAAAAAGTCAAAACCATCATGACCACCGCCGATATGGCCATGCGCATGGACCCGGTTTACGGCCCTATTTCCAAGCGGTTTCACGAACACCCCGAAGAGTTCGCCGACGCCTTTGCGCGGGCGTGGTTCAAGCTAACCCACCGGGATTTAGGCCCCAAATCCAGCTACCTTGGGCCCGAAGCGCCCCAGGAAGACCTTATCTGGCAAGACCCGCTCCCCGCGCTCGATCACGAGCCGGTGAACGGCCAAGATATTGCCGCTTTAAAGACGCAGATTCTAGGTTCCGGCCTAAGCGTCGCCGAACTGGCCCGCACCGCATGGGCATCGGCTTCGACCTTTAGAAACTCCGACAAACGCGGCGGGGCTAACGGCGCGCGCATCCGGCTCGAACCCCAAAAAAACTGGGAAGCCAACGCCGGATCGCA
>JBFWML010000051.1:0-14785 GCA_050251635.1 Campylobacterales bacterium
GTTTTTGATGCCCTGGGTGTTCCTGCACGCCATCAAGGATTACGCCGAGCTGCCGTGGATACAAAGCCACTACCCCTCGATCAAGGCCACCTACAATCTGGTGCCCTCTTTGATGAGCCAGCTGGAGCGCTACACCACCGATTGGAAATCCGATCGCACGCTGGCGCTTTTGGCCAAGGAGCCCAACCGGCTGGAAGAAGAAGAGAAGGCGCAGCTGCTCGATAAGGGTTTTTTTGCCAATCCCCGGACCATGATGGCTCCTTTGTGGCGCTTTGAGGAGCTGCACCGCAAACGTTCGCGTTTTAACGACAGCCGTCAGGCCCTTCGCCACTTTGACGATCAGGAGCTCACCGATCTGGCGGTGCTTTTTCTGCTGAGCTGGTGCGGCAATCAACTGCGCCGCGAAAACCCCGTTATCAAAGGGCTTATCGCCAAGGGCGCGCACTTTACTCAAGAGCAAAAAATCGAGCTGATCGACACGCTCGCCGCCTTTTGCGCCACCGTTTTACCCCTTTACAAACAGCTTCAAAACGAAGGTAAAATCGCGGTTTTCACCACCCCTTTTTACCATCCGATCCTGCCGCTTTTGCTGGATTTGCACGCGGCCAAGGCCAGCGACAGCCGCATCGCCACGCCCGCGAAGTGGAGCGACTTCTCCGAAGACGCCAATCGTCACGTGGCCGACGCGGTGCGCTGGTACGAAAGCGCGTTCGGGAAAAAACCTTCGGGCTTCTGGCCCGCCGAAGGGGCCGTCAGCGTCCCGGCGCTGGAGCTGATGCGTTCGCACGGCGTGGAGTTCGCCTGCACCGATGAAGATGTGCTGTTTAAAAACCTGCCCGCCCCCCACTACCGCACCGATCTCTACAAGCGCTACACCCTCATCACCCAAAACGGCGAAATGGGACTGCTTTTCCGGGACAAGGCGCTGAGTGATTTGATCGGCTTTAACTACAGCGCCATGGACCCCCAGCTGGCGGCGGATGATTTTATGGCGCGGCTGAAAACCATCCACGACACCGCCGATTTCGATACCGTCGTTCCGGTTTTCCTCGACGGCGAAAACGCATGGGAGTTCTACGAGAACAACGCCTTTGAGTTCTTCAATGCCCTGTATGAGCGGCTTGAAGGCGCAAGCTGGTGCAAAACCGTCACCATCCCCGAAGCCCATGCACTTGGCGCCGTTCCCAAGGCGACGCTAAACGCCCTGCAGCCGGGAAGCTGGATCTACGGTTCGCTGGCGACCTGGATGGGTCACAGCGAGAAAAACCGCGCTTGGGAGCTGCTGGCCGCCACCCACGAAGCGGCACGCAAAGCCGCCCCCGATCTCACAGACGCCGCGCGGCTTGAGGTGACCAAAGAGCTGATGATCGCCGAAGGGAGCGACTGGTTTTGGTGGTATGGCGACGATCACTACACGCCGCTGGCGGGCGAGTTTGACGAGCTGTTTCGAAGCCACCTCCGGCGGGTTTACCACCTGCTGGGCATCAAAGCGCCCGCCGCCCTTAACGAGCCGATCAAGCAGATCGAAAGCGCTGCCGACCACACGCCCCAATCGGCCCCCATCAGCCCCAGCATCGACGGCCACCGCAGCAGCTATTTTGAATGGCTGGGCGCGGGCCGGTTGGATTTAAGCCGCGCCTTTTCGGCCATGGACAGTTCGGGCGCGCTCTTTAAAACCCTGCTTTACGGCACCGACGGCCGCCATTTTTACTTTCAGCTCAGCGGCAATATGGACGCGCTTGCCTGCGGCGGATACGAACTGCAAATCGCCCTTGAGGGCGCGCACAAGCAAAACCACCGCCTGCGCCTGACGCCGGGGCTGATCAAAGAGGGCCACCGCAGCGAACAGCTTGAGGCGGGTTTAGGGGAGTGCCTGGAGTTTAAACTCAACGCGCCTTTAGAGGAGCCCGGCGATCGCCTGGAGGTCACCTTTTTGCTCTATAAGCAAGAGACGCTGATTCAACGCATACCGCTTTACAACACGCTCACGCTCAAAATGCCCGAATTTGACGCGTTGTGGTACATCTGATGAAGGCCGACATGAAAACCTCCCTACTGCTAGGCGTCCACTCCCACCAGCCGGTGGATAACTTCGATCACGTCGTGCTCGAAGCGACGGCCAAATCCTACCGCCCCTTTTTCGAAACGCTTTTTGCCTACCCGGATTTTAAGTTCAGCGCCCACTACAGCGGCTGGCTTTTGGAGTTTATTCAAAAACACGATGCGCCGCTGTTTGCCATGATGTGCCAAATGAGCGAACGCGGGCAGATCGAGTGGTTCACCGGCGGATTTTACGAGCCGGTTTTGGCCTCCATTCCTTCGGCCGATCGCAAACGCCAGATTCAAAAACTCAGCGACTTTATCCAGACCCATTTCAAACAGCGCCCAAGGGGCCTGTGGCTGACCGAGCGGGTTTGGGACGCCTCGATCGTGGGTGATTTGGCGGAGCTGGGTATCGAATACGCGATGGTGGACGACTACCATCTGCTTTGCACCGGACTGGCGCGTGACGCGATGAACGGCTGGTACGTCACCGAAAACGGGGGCCGCAAACTGGGGCTCTTTCCCATCAGCAAAGCGCTGCGTTATCAGGTGCCCTTCTGGGAGCACGCCACAGTCATTGAAAACATCGCCCAAATCGACGGCGCGGCGGTGATTTTCGACGACGGCGAAAAGTTCGGTGTCTGGCCCGGCACCCACGACTGGGTGTACGAAAAGGGGTGGCTCAAGGCCTTTGTCGAGGGGGTTTTATCCAGCGGCACCATCCAAAGCCTGCGCTACTGCGACTACGCCGATGCCCACACCCCGCTGGGCGTGGTCTATCCGCCGGATGTCTCCTATTACGAGATGGGCGAATGGAGCCTGCGCCCCCACGAAACCCTCAAGCTCGAACAGCTCAAAAAACAGCTGGAAAACTCGGGGCTTGCCGATGAGGCCGAGCGGTTCACCCGGGGCGCGACCTGGAAGAACTTTCTGGTCAAATACGACGAGAGCGCGCGCATCCACCGCCGGATGCTGGCCCTTTCGGCCCGAAATCCCGGCAACGACGCGGCCTTCAACGAAGCGCTGATGAAAGCCCAGTGCAACGATGTGCTCTGGCACGGCATTTTCGGCGGTCTTTATCTGCCCAGCCTGCGCGACACCGCGTGGCGCTACCTGATTGAAGCGGAAAACCGCCTCAACCCCGCGCCGGGGATTGCGTTGGAGGACTGGAACTTCGACGGCCGCCTTGAGGCACGGCTGACAAGCACGAGCCTTATTGCCGGGTTTGAGCCCAAGGGCGGCATGCTGGGCGAACTGCTTTTGCGAAACAAGGGCTTTAACCTGCTCAACACCCTCGCCCGCCGCGCCGAGGCCTACCACGAACGGATCGAACGCGCCGAAGAGTGCGCTCAAGAGAGTGGCAAAATCGCCACCATTCACGACGCCAAACTCAAGGCCGATGCCTCATCGCTCAAACATCTTGTGGTCGATCACCATCTGCGGGGCGGATTTATTGATCATCTCGTTCACGCCGGTTTTGATCTGGCGGGCTTTTTTAACCAAACCTATACCGAAACATGCCCCTGCCCTGAACGTTTTTACCGCGCCGCCCAAGAGAACGGCACTCTGACGCTGCGCTCCGAAAATATCCAAAAAAATGTCCGGCTTGAGGGTAACGCGCTGTGCGTCGCCACCCATCTGGAGCCGTCGCCCGGTTATATGCAGGAGCACAACTTCCACTTTGCCGAGATCGGCCGCGTGCTGATCAATGGCCGCAGCGCCCTGAACGAACAGGTTTTTGAACCCGCCAACACGCTAAGCATCCGCGATCCGTGGCTAGGATGCGATATTACCCTGAAGGCCGATCGCCCCTTTGAAACAATGGTTCATCCGCTCTACACCGTCAGCCAAAGCGAAGCGGGGGTGGATTTGACCTGCCAAGGCGTTGCCGTAGCACTCTTTTTCGGCCCGCTGCAAAGCGCCTGCGAAATCACCGTAGAGCTCAGCGTCGAGGAGTCCCAATGAACGAATTTCGCCACCAGCCTCTGTACGATGCGTGGGTTGTGATTGCGCCCAACCGGGTCAAAAAGCCGGGTTTCGAGCCGGGCTCTCCGCCGCCCCCGGCGATTAACGACCCCTTTATTCCCGGTCAGGAACACAAAACTCCGCCGGAAATCTACGCCATCCGGGAAAACGGCAAGATTGCCGCCTCATGGAAAACCCGCGTCTTTGCCAATAAATTCCCGCTGCTGGCCTTAGAAGCGCCCGCGCAAAAACAAAAGCGCGGGTTTTATTCGACCCTGGGCGGATTCGGCGCCCATGAAATGATCGTCGATCACCCCAAGGCCTCCAAACACCTGTGCCGCTTTAGCGCGCAGACGCTTAAAGACCTGATGCTCACCTTCCGCGACCGCATTGCGGCGCTGCACCAGGACAGCCGCATCGCGTCGGTGCTGGCCTTTAAAAACCAAGGGATGAAGGCGGGCAATACGATTCCCCACTCCCACGCGCAAATCGTGGCCCTGCCTATGATTGCGCCACAGCTGAAAATCCAGATCGATCAAAGCCGCGACCACTACCGCCGCACGGGCCGCTGCCTGCTGTGCGACACGATTCAGAGCGAAGAGGAGGACAAAAGCCGCATCCTGATGCGCAACCGCCATTTCGTCGCCTTTGCCCCCTTTGCGCCGCGCTTTGAGTTTGAGGTGTGGGTTGCGCCGCTGACCCACGAATCGCAGTTTGCCCATCTGGGCCGCGAAGCGCTGGAGGATTTGGGCGAAATTTTGGAGTGGGCGCTCACCCGGCTGGGTGTTGCGCTGGAAAAACCCGATATGAATCTGGTGCTTTTTACCGCGCCGCCCGAGCGCGACCATGCGCAGGCGGACTATTTTCACCATCTGGGCCATTTTTTTCACTGGCATATCGAACTGTTGCCGCGTTTTGAAGGGCGCGACGGATTCGAGCTTTCCAGCGGCTGCTACGTCAACCCCGTCGCCCCGGAGGATTACGCCGCCTATTTACGCGAACTCGATCTGCAAGACTCAACCAAGGAGAGGCCATGAGCGAAGAGAACAACCCGCTGCTTCAGGGTGCCGGCCCTACGCCATCGAGCGACATGCGCGCCGACGCGACGCTGGCCACCGAAGCGGCCGCGCCCCGGACCGGGAACGATCAAATCCCCGAAACCTACGGCCAAAACCGTCTGGTGCTGTTGCCGGTTAACGCCCACACCCAGCACTTCTACTGGGAGATCGGCGACGAAGCGCTGCTGGATGCGCTCAGCCGCAGCCGCTTAAAGCTGGAAATTCGTCTTTATTACGTCACCCAAGATCAGCGCCGCGAGATCGAAACCGTCGGAGTCGGCTCCGCGCGGGGCAATTATTACACCTATCACACCCCCAATCTGCAGCAGATGGAGGCGGTGCTCTACGGCACCGACGAAACGGGCGCGACGCAAGTGCTGCTCACCTCCAACCGCATTACCGGGCCTTCTTCGGGCATGCACTCAAGCCCGTGGGAAATCTGGATGACCAAAAAGGGCAAGGAGCACAAGCTCGAATCCAAGCCCGCCGGCGATATGCCCGCCCCCGAGGCGCTCACCAGTCCCAGCAGTCTCGATCTGGTGCTGCGCGCCGAGCAGTTGCGCGCCCGGCTGGGCGACATGGGCGCGGGCAACCCCTCCAGCGACTTTGCCAGCCGTCATCTTTTTAGCAGCGACGAAACGGCAAAAGGCTCTCAATGAAGGGCTACCTCGCTCTGGTGCTCCACTCGCACCTGCCCTTTGTCAAGCACCCCGAACATGACTATTTTTTAGAGGAGCACTGGCTCTTTGAGGCAATCATTGAAAGCTACCTGCCGCTTTTGATGAACCTCGATCGCCTTCAAAACGAAGGGGTCAAAGTCCGTCTGACAATCTCCCTCACCCCCACGCTGTGCGAAATGCTGGCCGACGAACATCTGCAGGAGAAGTTCGGCCTGCATCTGAAAAAACTCATCGGCCTTTCGCACAAGGAGTGCGCACGTCTCGAACACGACGGCGTTTACCGCGATGTGGCCCGCTTTTACCGCGATCGGCTCGAAACGCTGGAGCGCTTTTTCCGGGAAAATCTGGGCGGTTGCGTGCTTTCGGGCTACCGCCGCTTTATGCAGGCGGGGATGCTTGAGATCATCACCTGCGGCGCCACCCACGGCTTTTTGCCGCTTTTGAGCGTCAACGAAAAGGCGGTGGAGGTTCAGCTTGCCGTCGCGGTCAAAACCCACGAAAAACATCTCGGCGTCAAGCCCAAGGGGATTTGGCTGCCCGAGTGCGCCTACTACGAAGGGCTGGATGCCAAACTCAGCAGCGTCGGCATCGACTTTTTCTTTCTGGAATCCCACGGCCTGATCTATGGCCGCCCCACCCCGCGCTACGGACTGTACGCCCCCGTTTTCACCCCCAGCGGCGTGGCCGCCTTTGGCCGCGACCCCGAAAGCAGCCGTCAGGTGTGGAGTTCGATCAGCGGCTATCCGGGCGATACCGACTACCGCGACTTCTACCGCGACATCGGCTACGATCTGGATTTTGACTATATCAGCCCCTATATCTGCCCCGACGGCACGCGGGTTTTTACGGGCCTTAAATACCACCGCATCACCGGTGCAGGGGGCTACAAAGAGGTCTATGCGCCCCAAAACGCCTTTGCCAAGGCCAAGGCCCACGCCGAAGATTTCCATCTCAACCGCGACAAACAGATCGAGCATCTTGCCCAATATATGGACCGCCCGCCTCTGGTGGTTTCGCCCTACGATGCGGAGCTGTTTGGCCATTGGTGGTTTGAGGGGCCGGAGTTTTTGTACCACCTCTTTAAGGCGCTGCACCGCCACGGCGTCATTGAGCCCATTACCCCCAGCGAATACCTGGAACGCTACCCCACCAACCAGATGATCCACCCCAGCCCCTCCAGCTGGGGCAAGGACGGCTATTTTGATGTGTGGCTCAACCGTCAAAACGACTGGATCTACCGCCACCTTCACCATATGGCCGACACGATGCGCGACTGGGCAACGCGCTGCCGGGACGAACGCGATCCGCTGCTGCGGCGCATTCTGAACCAGATGAACCGCGAACTGCTGCTGGCGCAGGCGAGCGACTGGGCCTTTTTGATCACCACCGGCACCGCCACCGAATACGCCACCCGCCGCACCAAAGGCCATATCGCAAACTTCGTGCGGTTAGAGGCGATGCTAACCGACGGCCCCGACGAGGCGGCGCTGAATGACCTTGAAACGCGCCACTCGCTCTTTGAGGGGATCGACTTTACCGTATGGAGCTAGCGTGAAGCTTCTTTTTGACATCGGCGGCACCAAACTGCGCTACGGCCTATACGAAGCGAACGCCTTTGTGCAGCACGAAACCCGCGCAAGCGGCGGTGCCGACCTAAGAAGCGAACTGGAAATCGTGATTGCCCAAGCCCAGCAAAACCACAGGATCGATGCGGTGGGCATCAGTTTTGCCGGGCAGGTTCATTCGGGTGTGATCACCTCCGCGCCCAATGTCGCTCTGGGCACGCTGCGCAACTTGGATATTCCCGCCTGGATAGCCGATCGCTTCGGTCTTAAAGCGGCGATCGACAACGATCTTAAATGCGCCGCTCTGGCCGAATCGGCCCGTCGCCCCCACGCAGCGGCTTTGGCGGTGATCTATGCGGGTACGGGACTGGGGGGCGCGCTGGTCGAAAAAGGGCGTCTTATCCAAGGTTGCGGCAACCTCGCGGGCGAAATCGGCCACATCCCCTTTGAGCCCGCCCCCTTTGCCTGCGGATGCGGCGGATCGGACTGTCTGGAGCTTTCGGCCTCGGGCAGCGGCGTGGCGCGGTGGTGCGTTCATCTGGGCATCGATGCAAAAACCCTGACCGACGTGCTGCGCCTAAGCGCGAGCAACCCCAAGGCCGCCGAGATCGCGCAGCGCTTCGAGCGGGGAATTGCTCACGCCGTCCGCACCGTTGCCGCGCTTTTCAACCCCGACACGATCATCCTCGGCGGCGGCGTGACGGCGGGCAATCCCGAGGTGATCGAAATGGCCAAAAAAGGGCTTGGGTGCGCCTTTGCACCGTCGCGCAACATTGCGATCGAGGCCTCGAATCTGGGGGATGAAGCCAATCTGATCGGCGCGGCTATTTTGCTGGATCGGAGGGCTGCGCACCCGCTAAACGGATAACAAACCTCGCCCCCTGCGCTCCGTTGGACACCTCCAGAGCGCCGCCCATATTGACCTCCAGAATCGTCTTGGCCATATAAAGCCCGATGCCGGTGCCCTTGCCCTCCTCCTTGGTGCTGAAGTAGGGCTCGAAGATCCGCTCCATCAATTCGGGCGGCACGCCGCTGCCGTCATCTTCAATCCCGACCTCGATCGACCCGCCTTGCCGCGTAAAAATCACCGCCACCGTTCCCTGCGTGCGCCCGGGCTCCTGCTCACGCCGCTCCAAAATCGCATCCTTGGCGTTACTGAGCAGATTTAAAACCGCCTGCTTAAACTCGTTGAGATACCCCTCGCTCACAAAAGCCCCCGGCTCGCAGCCGGACAGCTCGACAATACCGCCGCCCTGGGGCTTGTAGGCCGAAAGCTCAAAGGGTTCGCAGCTTAGCACGACGGAAATTTGATGGTTTTTGTATTGATCCTGTACCAGCTCCAGCGTTTCACGCACGGCGGCATAAACATCAAAGCGGCTTTTTTCCTTGCTTTGGCGGAAAAAATTGCGAAAATCGTTGATGGTTTGGGACATGTGCTTAATCAGCCCCATGCAGCGGGCGATCAGGTTTTGTATGTAGGTTTTGTCGAGTTCGCCGTAGTTGTAGGCGTCTTCAAGGTCTTGAATATTGATCGCCAGCGTGTTGAGGGGCTGACGCCACTGATGGGCGATGGCGCCGATCATCTCGCCCATGGCGGCCAGCTTGGACTGCTGAATCAGCATCTGTTCCTGATGGCGGCGTTTGGCGGTCTCTTCGTTGACGCGGCTTTCAAGCTCGCGGTTCATCCGCTCAAGACGCTTCTTAAGCTGCTCCTCGCGGATAAAAACCAGCACAAAGGCCACAAAAAAGAGCGCGCCCATCGCAAAGGCCAGATTGCCCAGCAGCATCCACACCGCCTGCCGCTGGCGGAAATAGCGGTCGGTCTGCTCCGCCGCCTTGTTAATTTTGGCGGCCAATCCCAGAGCGGCGTTGTCCCTCCCCAGAGCCTCCACAGACTTTGCGCCGTCCACAAACATCTTCGCATGGAGCAAAAAGAGCGCAACCGTCTCCTCGGCGGGATGGCCCGGTGGCAATCTGAGCTGCTCGAGCCGATCCTTCGTCCAGCCGCCATTGCCGATCTCGCGCAGGTTGGCCGCCGAAATGCCCGCCAAAAAGCGCCCCATCTCCAGCCGCACCGCGTTTTCTTGAGCCCCCTCGCCCAGCAGCTTAAGCGGAAGCTGCTGATAGAGCTCATGGAGGTATCTAAGGGAGTTGTTTTGCACGGCGTTGATCGCCTTGTAGCGTTCAACAATCCGGCTCTTGGCCGTAAAGTCGCGCTGTAACGCCTCCCCCAAAAGACCCAGTCCGTCGCCGTCGTCGCCAAGCTGATTGTATTGTTGCAGCAGCGCCTCAAGCGTCTGCTCAAAGTGCTGCAAATCCTTCACGCTTTTGTCGTAGTCGATATAAGAAAACCCGCCCACAAAGAGCGTATCCAGCTCCAGATTGGCCAGCCGCAAATCCGAAAGGGTTTGGGTGGTCAACCGCTCAAAGCGTTGCTGGGCCAAAAACCCCTGAAAAAAGAGATAGTAGGCAACAACGCCCAACCCCATCAGCGCCACCAGCGCCGGAATCATAATCCGCTTGCTGAGTAGATTCAACGTCCGCCCCGAATCCCATAGCCCTCTAGCCGCCCCTCAAGGGCGCCCAAAAACGCAACCAGCCGATCCACCTCGCGCTCCTCAAGCTTGCGCCCGAGCTGATGCCACGCCATTTGCCGGACCGCCTCATGCAAGGTTGTGACCGAACCGTCATGGAAATAGGGCGCCGTCTTGCCCACATTACGCAGGGAGGGCACCTTAAAATAGTACCGATCGGCCTCGTCCTTGGTTACCGCATACCGGCCCGCCCATGCGGCGGGGTCCTGCTCGAAGGCCATCGGGATCACGACGCCGGCGCGTTGATAGAGATTGCCGCCGAGATTGATGCCATTGTGGCAGGAGACACACCCTTTGGTTTTAAACAGGGCAAACCCCTCCCGCTCGGCAGCGTTCAGCGCGTTTTGCTCCCCGCCAAGAAAGCGGTCAAAGCGCGAACCGGGGGTAATCAGGGTTTTTTGAAACTCCGCCAACGCCCCCGTGATGCTCTCGCGATCGACGCGCCCGCCGTAAGCCTCCTTAAAAAGCGGCCGGTAGCTCTCATCCTTGGAAAGCCACGCGATGACGTTTTCGATGCGGTTTCCCATCTCCACCGGGTTTTCGATGGGCCCGATCGCCTGCTCTTCCAAGGTGGCGGCCCGTCCGTCCCAAAAGTGCGCGAGGTTAAAGGCGGTGTTAAAAACCGTCGGCGCATTAAGCTCCCCCTTTTGGCCGCCGATGCCCAAAGAGACGCTCAAGCCGTCCACGCCGTAGGCATCGAGCGGGTGGCAAGTTGCGCAGGAAACCGTTGCGTCCTTTGAAAGGCGCGGGTCGTGGAAGAGTTTTTGTCCCAGCGCCGCCCTGGGCGCATCGATCGGCGCCACCGGCGCAATGGGTCTAAAAAGCCCCTCCGCCCACAACGCGCTTGCAACCAAACCCAAAATAAACGCTATTTTCATGGCCCCATTATAGGCCCGAATCCCCCGCCGCGTCAAATCTTTGCGGCCCCCTTGGGCAAAAAACAGCAGCTTGGATTGGTATAATTTAGTTTTTCGACGAAAGGATTTTAATGAAGCTGGAGATTCGTCTTTTTCGGTTTGACGTGCACCATGACTATCTGCCCTCCTATCACCCCTTTTGGCATGAAACCGACGGCAAGGAAAGCGTTGCCGGTATGCTCGCCGCCCGCGCCAAGGCCGATCCGCTTTTTGTTTTTGACGCCGCTGCGGCGCAGGCGGTACGCATCAACGGCGTCGGCGTTGCGCTCGATACGCCGCTTTTAAAGGTGGCCGATCGTCTCGGCCGGGACCTGTGCATCGAGCCGCTGGCCACGGAGCGGGCGGTGAAGGATTTGCAGATCGATAGCGGCGATTTTGATGCCAAATTCGCCCTCTTTGCCGAACTGGCCCAACCGGACGATCGCGCCCTTTACAACCGCTACAAAACCGCCTTTTATCTCTCCCCCCTGCGCCGCCTGCACGGCGAGTACGCCGGAGAGGGGTTCTGGATGACCGCCGCCCGCCTTTGCGAAAAAGAGCCCGGTCAGCGCGATCGCATTCTCAAGCTGTGCGTCGAAAACGGGCTGTTCCTCTACCCCGGCATGGCCGGACGGCTGCTGGAGGGCGCGCAGGAGATTGATCAAACCGTACTGGGTCTGCAACGGCAGGCCGCCGAAGCGGGTCTGGCCCCCAAGGGCGCGCAAGCGGGGCTGGGCTATGCGCCCCAAAACGCCGGAGCGCTCGATTTTCTCAAGGGCGAAACGGTCGCCGTCGTTACCGATTGCGGCCCCTTCGGCACGCCGATCGAACAAAACGTGTACGAAAATGCCCTCAAAAACGGCGGCGCTCACGTCGCCCGTCTGGATGCGGGCCTTATCAGCGGGGCGCATCTGCAGAGCGTTGCGCCGCAAAGCGCGCGTAAAGCGGCAGCCGCTTTGCTGCTTGCGGCCATGGACCGGGGCGCAAACGTTCTGGTGTGCGCCTGCGAAGAGGTGGCGGCTTTTTTAACTTCGCAGTTTAAGGCGATCGCCCGCGAAGCGCGCCAACCTGTAGAAATTAGAATCACCACCCTCAACCCTTCCGCCTAAAACCGCAAAATAGCACCCGGTTCGACCGCTTGGTTGAACCGGGTGTAACGAATTGTTACGCATTTTTTGAGATGCTGTTACATTTATAAACATATCACCGATCGCCGCCGCCGGCTTTCAAACCCTTCAAACCTTTGCTGGGTTACAATCAACCCATCTTATTTCCAAGGTGTCGTGCCGATGGGTATTGCCGTACATAAATATGACGTGGTGATTGTGGGAGCCGGACTGGCCGGATGCGCCGCCGCCCGCGAATGCCAAAACGCCGGGCTTAAAACCGTTGTTTTAACCAAACTTCATCCCCTGCGCAGCCACTCGGGCGCTGCCCAAGGGGGCATCAACGCCGCTTTAAGCGAGGCCGATACGCTCAGCCATGAGTTTGACACCGTAAAAGGCAGCGATTATCTGGGCGATCAGGACGCCATCGCTTTGATGACCGGCAAAGCCCCCGAAACAATCCGCTGGCTGGAACACATGGGCGCGGTTTTCTCCCGCAAGGAAGACGGCCATATCGCCCAGCGCCCCTTCGGCGGCCAAAGCCAGCCGCGCGCCTGTTACGCCAAAGACCGCACGGGCCTGACCTGTTTGCAGACCATCTACGAGCAGGCTCACCGCGCGGGGGTTAACTTTATGGACGAGTGGTACGTGGGCGACGTGCTCTTCGATAAAAAAGAGAACAAAGCCTACGGCGTCGTGGCCTACAACCTGCGCAATATGGAGTTTGCGATCTTTAACGCCAAAGCGGTCATGTTCGCCACCGGCGGTTACGCTAGGGCTTATGCGATCAACTCCAACGCCCACGCCAATACCGGCGACGGCCTTTCTATTCTGGCTCGCCACGGTTTGCCGCTGGAAGATATGGAATTTGTGCAGTTTCACCCGACGGGCCTTGCGGGCAGCGGCATTTTGATCTCCGAAGCGGCCCGGGGCGAAGGCGGCCACCTGTACAACAGCGAAAACGAACGCTTTATGTCCAAATACGCGCCGAGCAAAATGGAACTGGCTCCCCGCGACGTCGTCAGCCGCGCGATCGAAAAAGAGATTTTAGAAGGACGCGGCGTCGGCCCCAATAAAGACTCCGTCTGGCTGGATCTGACCCACCTGCCCGAACATATCATCGAAACCCGCCTGCCCGAACTGCGCGATCTGGCCATTACCTTCCTGGGCCGCGATATGGCCAAAGAGCGCATTTTGATCCGCGCCACGGCCCACTACAGCATGGGTGGCATTCCCACCGATATCGGCGGCCGGGTTAAATCCGCGCCCGCCAAAACCGTCGAAGGACTCTACGCGGCGGGCGAATGCGCCTGTGTGAGCGTGCACGGCGCGAACCGCTTGGGTGCCAACAGCCTGCTGGAGGCGATCTTCTTTGGCCGCGTCGCCGGAGAGAGCATCGTGAAGGATATTGCGGGGATTTCGCTCAAAGCCGCCCACGAGCAGGAGGCCGATCGCTTCAGTGGCGAAGTGAGCGCCCTGCTGCGCAACAACGGCCCCCACACCGTGCACACCCTGCGCACCCGGTTGCAAAACACCATGACCGAAAATGCCGGGGTGTTCCGCACCCGCGATTCGCTCCTGAAGCAAAAGACGATTATGGGCGAACTGCGCGAAGCCTTTAACCACCTGCGCGTGGGCGATAAGTCCAAACTGTTCAACACCGATCTGCAAGAGGCGCTGGAATTGGGCCATATGCTCGACTTCGCCAGCTTTATTGTCGAGGGGGCCTTGGCCCGCGAAGAGTCGCGCGGCGCGCACTACCGCGAGGATTTCACCGAGCGCGACGATAGCCGTTTCCTCAAGCACACCTACGCCGTGATGGACGACGCGGGCCAAATCAGCCTGAGTTACGCGCCCGTTACGCTGGGCCGCCACGAGCCGCAAGCCAGAACCTACTAGGAAACGCCATGTACGAAACACGCAAACTCAAATTCAAGGTCTTCCGCTTCAACGCCGAACACGACTACCTGCCCGCCTATCAGCTTTTTGAGCTGGAGGTGGCCCGCGAAGAGGTGATGCTGGACGTGCTTAACCGCATCAAGTGGGAGCAGGACCCGAGCCTCAGTTACCGCCGAAGCTGCCGCCACGGCATCTGCGGAAGCTGCGGCATTAAGGTCAATACCAAGTCGATCATTGCCTGCAAAGAGAGCGTCTGGAAACTCTCCGATCTCTTCGGCGACGAGATGATCATCGAGCCGCAGGATACGAAGCTGGCGATCAAAGACCTGATCATCGACAAAAAGCAGTTCTGGAACAACTACAAGGCGGTCGAGCCGTGGCTGGAAGCGCCCGTCGATCCCGCGCCGCAGCAGGAGTACTTGGTCACCCCGCACACCGCCGAAGAGCTCGACGAAGCCGATGCCTGTATCCAGTGCGGCGCGTGTTATTACGCCTGTTCCGCCGCGTCGGTCAACCCCGACTTCCTTGGCCCCGCCGCGCTGGCGAAGGCCTTCCGATTCACCGCCGATGTGCGCGATACCCGCAAAGCCCACCGCCTGCGGCTGGTAAACGATCTCGGCAGCGGCATCTGGGATTGCGTTAAGTGCATGGAGTGCGCCGAGGCGTGCCCCAAAGGGGTCAACCCGATCGGCAAAATCTTCAAACTGCACAACCAGACCTTTGAAGAGGGTGTGCATCAGAAAAACGTCGCAACCCGCCACGCGGTGGTTTTCAAAAACAGCATCGCCAAACACGGCCCGCTGGACGAGGCGGAAAACGTCCGCTACTCCGAAGGCAATCTGGGGGCGCTCAAACACATGGGTGAAGCGTTTGCCATGTTGCGCCGAGGCAAACTGCCCCTGCCCGGCCGCGTTCATAAGAGCAAGAATCACGACGAGGTGAAAAAGCTGATCAAAGCCGCCTCGAAAAACAAGTTTTA
>JBFWML010000052.1:0-14772 GCA_050251635.1 Campylobacterales bacterium
GCTTTGGAGAACCCCAAGGCTGACGCAATCATATCTTCGTAAACCTGCTCAGCTTACGACTTAAATCCAAAAAAACCCATTCCAACCCCTCCTTAAAATTCCACGTTCGAGATATAAACATTATATGCAAAGATAATTAAACATCCTTAGGGGCGGTGGGCGGGAATAGACAGTTTTTAAATGTGCTGGTTAACATAGTCGATGTTCCGCGAAACTTGGCGCGAAGCGGTCAGTTTCGCGGAATACTCGATTATGTTAAAGCTTTGCTTGGCTTTTCTGGTCACGCCCCTTGCGGGTGTGAGCTGAAAAGGTCAGCAAAGCGGCCAGCAAACCGCTGATAAGCCATAGCGGCGCATGAGCGTAATTCAATAAAAACAGGCTCATCTGCCCTGCTGTGACCACGGCACAGCAGGTTAACAGCAGATGAGACCAACCGATGATAAGCCACAGCGGCATTTGAGCGTGATCCAGTAAAACGGGGCTTCCCCGCCCTGCCAAGACCTTGGCTTGGCAGGTTAACAGCGGGGGAGACCCAACCGATCAGAACTAAATTTTAAATCGGCCTGACGAATATAGTCAGGCGTATAGGCTGGATTAAATGGGCAGAAATCCCACCTTTTCGGATTGCAACCCGATTCAATTCCAGCGGAACTTTTAGGGTGCGAACAATCAACGCACTCCACGGGACGGCAAGCCGTTCCAGCTCCGGCTAAATCGCGGTATAGCAACTTAACGGAGCGAAAAGGACACTCCGAACCAATTTGTTCGTAGTGTTCCAAGAAAATGTCAAGTTGAGACTTGACAACCTCGCTACTGCTTTTATCTTCAAAAGCAGAAACAACGGAGTGACCCGCATTAATAAGACGATCAATCCCTTGATCATTAAATTCTGAATGTTCAAAAATTTTGGTTAACTTTTTTACCTGTTGAACATCAACTGTAAGATTATTCATAGTATTATCCTTCATTTAATATTAAAAATTTCATGTATAATTCGCTCACTCTTGGAAATTGGCCTTCCAATCTCGGTAAGTCCAGCTTTTTCCGCCTGAGCGTATTCTGTTTTGGCTCTTTCGAGCAACTCATCACCTTCAAAATAAGGGCGATTTTCGTCATAATAAGATTCAAGAAAAAGATCGAATTCTTTATTAATTTCTAAACGTTTTATTTCGCCCTTAAGAGCTTCATAGTAGAAGTAGTCTCTAATGTTTTATTCCTTTCCTGTTGGTGTATGCGCATAAAGCGTTCAAGCCCTAGTGGGCACATCCTAAAACCCGTTACCTCGAATGTTGCTACATAATTCACCTCCTTTGGTAGATTTAGGCCAATAAAAAATCCCCCGCTCTCGCGGCCTTTGAAAAAAATTGCCAATAGAAAATCTTGGGTCGAAAAACCCGCTTTAAAATTGGCTACAACAAAGAAACTTAGGGGGAATACGTCTTAAGGGAGACGCCAACCATCAAGACAAAGCTGTCTTTATAAATGAAATTATACCACGCAGATGCTTAAACTGGCCTTAAGACAATGCCCAAATAATACTTATTTTAACACAAATTCTGTTTTTTTGTCAAATTATGCCTTTTTTCCAAAACTTTCCGCGCAAACTCCCGCCCAACCCCTGCCTCTTTGGCGATCAGGGTGATATTTAAAGCACCACCCGCCCTTTTCATCTTGGGACTTTTGGCTATGCGCTCAACGCGCTTGGCATCCAAAAAGCTTGATTCTGCGCTTTCATAAGCCCGCTTACGATCGGCTCCCATTTCACAACGATCGTTCAGGTATTCAAACAGCCAAGCCAAAAACTTGCCCAGCCCTTTGATCGGTGGCTGCCACGAAACAGAATCATAATAATTGACATATTGGCATTTGTCAACATACCGCACCAATTTTTCACAACTTGCGGGCAAGACCTGTGTGATAGAACCTAACCCAAACCCCTTGAGCTTTGAACGATTAAAAATCAGTTCATGCCTAAAGATGCCATAGGGGTAAGCCTCTTTTTTTGATTTATCATAATAGAAAGAGTAATACGGTTTGCTTTTTTTAATCTTTTTATTGTAGACCTGCCCCGTATGACTATTTACAGACTCACTCTTAGAAAATGAATAGCGAGATTCTATATAGAATGTTCCGTCAAATATGCGTGAGTTTGGATTTGCAGTATAGTGATGATTAAATCGCTTTACTGAAAACTTATCAAAAGAAACAGATAGGTTTGTTTTGGTGGGACGGTAATCAAAAGCAATATCTAGGCGATTTAATATCACCCGATCGCCAAAGTGTTTGATTAATCCTTGAACGATCAGGAACTTACCCCTGAAGTTTGAATCACCGTAGCCTACCAATCCGTGAAGGGATACAAAAACATCTATTTCCCTCTTCTCGGATTCCCCAAGGAAGGTTTTAGCGCCGGGGTAGTGGCAAGCAGTAAACATGATTTCGCTAAGTTTAAAATCTGGCTTATCTTTGACCTGAATGAAATAGTTTCGTTTGTTCGATCCAAAGATTCGCTTGTCTATCTTCTTATTAGCCGATGATAGATTAGGGGTGTATTGACTTTCAATGAACGAAAATGATAAACCAATTTTTTCCGCTTGAACACATATATCATTAATATATTCTAATAGGCTATATGAAGGAATGTTAACAACTAATAAGTTTATAGAATCAGCATTTATTTTACTTGAAAACATAACCACACCCTATTTATAGTAAAATGTCGTTTTATAACAATTCACCTATTAATCAAATTTCTTAAGGTGAACATTTTAAAAAGTGACGACCAACTTTTCAGGAAATACCAATGGGCAAAAATGCGCTACAAATTGTGCCACAATTTACGCTATAATTTTATTCTGTGGTTCATCAAAAACCGCGCAAACCATCTGACAGCTTGGAATAGCTGAGCTTTAAGGTTCACAAAAGCGACTCCTGCATCCGGAGCCACTTCTTCCTCTATTTCTCCACGTCAGCACCACACTAAAAAGACAAAATAAACCGTTTTTATTTGTTACCGCCTTTTTTGTGCCCATTTCGGCCGATTTAAAAGGGGGAATGTCTCTATAATGTTCCCAAAACCAAAGGAGGGGTGTCATGGTTATTCCATCTGAAGAAAAAAGTGTCAAAGCCTTTGAATTCTCCATCGACCGCCACCTCTTTGGAGAGACGGTTGCCGATGCGCTGCTGGCCTCTGCTCAGGTTGAGATGCCCATGATTATCTTTTACGATTTGGCCGACAGCGGCTTTGATTATGCCAACACGCTGCAAGTATCATCCCAACTGCTTCCGGTGCTGGAGGTCGATGCCAGAAAAAGCGATACCAAGCTTCCCTTGGACGATCCCAAGCTGCTTGAGTCTATTTTGGAAGCGGCCAGCGAAGAGGCGAGCGAAAAGATTTTTGAGCAGATGTTGCCGGAACTGCTCGAAAAGCTGATGCCCGGCACGGATGGCCCAACCTTCTAAGGGCCCATCTCCGTCATAAAGGGGTGGAAGCGTTTGGCAACCCAGCGAAGCTGGCGCTTGCGGCTGATGCGTTCCTTTGTGGCGGTTGTGTCAAAAAAACAGCGCCACAACTCCCGGTAAAGCGCCTCCTCTTGGTGCAAAACCGCAGTATCCGCGTGGGCGACGCTAAGCGGGCGGCTTTCTTGACCGTCGTAAAGAAGTGCCTGCTTCCGGCGGGTGTCGTGCAAAATCCACTGTTCGCCCGCCATCCGGTTTTTAAAATGGTTGCCCAGCAGGGCAAGGATGTCGCTCTTTGGCTCCAGCACCGCATATAGCCCGCCTTCATTTAACCTCGAAAAACGGGTGAACCCTTCCCATCGGTGCAGCTCACGCCCCGTAAATTGCGCAGCGGCGTTTGCCCGGTGAATGACCGGATCGGCCAGATCGCCGATCAGGGCCGGGTTTTTAAAGAGTTTGCGCACAAAAACAGCAAGCTCGCTATCCAGTGCGGGCGAGTCGTGAAGCCATGCGTAAAGCAGGGTTTGAAAGGTTTGGGCACCGGCTTTGGCGCGAAAGGCGGTGGCGACCTTGGTTGCCTTGGCACGTTCGGGTACCAAAAAACGGCGTTCTTCAAAAAGCCCCTCTTCGCCCTCGCATCCGGCGCGGCAGATTGCCTCAGGCCAACTTTTTTGAATATAGGCATCGTGAATGACGGTCAGGAATCCTTCAAAACCTCCTTCATACACAATTGTTTTCATAGTTCACCCGTCAGCGCCATTAAACCGGTTTCAAAAAGCGGAGGCTGATAGAAGGGTTTAGGGGCCAGCAGTTTCTTGACGATCGGCTCCCGATCGAGTCTGCCCTCCCCCAGATATCTTCCGCCCGCGGTGATAAAGTGGCGCGCACGCTTCATAATGACCCCCAACCGTTTTAGCGCTTCCGCATCCAGCGGCCCGAAGCGCCGCGCCGATACAATCCGCGCCGCGCCGCGCACCCCGATACCCGGCACGCGCAAAAGCAGCCACCGATCGGCTCGATTGACCTCGACGGGGAAAAGATGCAGATTGTTCAGCGCCCATGCGGTTTTTGGGTCAAAAGTTTCGTCCAGATTGGGCCGCGATTCATCCAGAATCTCAGTGGCGTTAAAGCCGTAAAACCGCATCAGCCAGTCGGCCTGGTAAAGGCGGTGTTCCCGCAAAAACGGCGGCGCAGTCATCACGGCGGGCAGATTGGGCAAGCCTTTATTAATGGGCATGTAGGCCGAATAATAGACCCGTTTTAAAAGCGCCTTTTGGTAGAGGTTTTCGCTTAAAGTCAGAATCTGCCGATCGCTTTCGTTGCTGGCTCCCACGATCATCTGCGTACTCATGCTCACGGGTTTGGATACGTCGAGTTTTCTGACCGCCTTCATGGGGGCAAAAACGCTCTGTTTGGTTTTTTGCGGAGCCAGCAGTTTGAGCGAATCGCTGCTGGGCAGCTCGATATTGCTGCTGACCCGATCGGCCAGTTTTGCGGCGGTTTGCGTGAGTTCATCCGATGCGCCGGGAATGAGTTTGAGATGAATGTATCCGCCAAAACGGTGCTCTTCGCGCAAAATACGAACCGCTTTGAGCATCAGCTCCATGGTGTGATCGGGGCTGCGCACCACGCCGGAACTTAAAAACAACCCTTCAATATAGTTGCGTTTATAAAACTCGATCGTCAGCGTCGCCACCTCCTGCGGCGTGAAGGCGGTTCGGACAATATCGTTTCCGGCGCGGTTGACGCAGTAGGCACAGTCGTAAATGCAAGCATTGGTCAGCAGGATTTTTAAAAGCGAAATGCACCGACCGTCGGCGCTGAAGGCGTGGCAGATGCCGCTTTTCATGCCTGCGCCCAGCCCGCCCTTTTGCGCGGCGCGTTCCGAACCGCTGCTGGCGCAGGAGACATCGTATTTGGCGGCGTCGGTCAAAACGGAAAGTTTTTGCAAAATCTTTTCCATGCCGCCATTCTAGGGGCAGCCAATGGGCAGGTCAGGAAAAATTACAATTCGTAAGATGCTTTGAGCTACGCTACAAACTCAAAGGACGGCTGTGCAAAACCCCTATTCGATCACTGAACGACAAATCCGCCGATGGGTGATGATTTTCTCTCTGGCAAGCCTGGTTACCGTGGCGCTTTTGCTGATGCTTCTTTTTTTGCGGGAAACTTACATCAGTTTTGAGGCGCAAAAAGAGCGTATCCGAACCGAATACACCGAGCAGCGCAAAGCGGTCTTAAAAAGCCGGGTTGACAATGCGGTTCAGCTTCTGCACAACCACCGCGAGCGGGCCGAAGAGCGCCTGAAGCAGAACATCAAAGAGCGGGTCGATCACGCCGTCAAAATCGCCGACGCCCTTTACGAACAAAACAAAAACCGCCTTTCCGAAACCGAAATCAAAAAGATGATCATCGACGCGTTACGCCCCTTGCGGTGGCGGAACGGCAACTCCTATATCTGGATTACAGACTCCCAAAGCCGCGCGGTTTTGGCCCCCACCGAGCCGCACATGGAGGGCAAAAGTCTCGCCTATGTGGTTGACCCTGACGGAAACTCCGTGGTGACGCGGCAAACCCAAATGGCCCTCACCCACGGCGCGGGTTTTAGTAGCGACTACTACTGGAAACCCTCCGATCGCAACGAGAAAACCCACGCGCAAATCAGCTATGTGCGTGCCTTTGAAAAGTGGGGCTGGATCTTTGGCAGCGCGGAGTTCCTCGACGACTTTCAAGCCGAGCTTCAGCGCGAAATCCTTGATACGATCGCCACGCTTCGCTTTGGGGGCAACTATATTTTTATCGACACCTACGACGGCTACGCCATCTTGATGAACGGTCAGCGGCTCAACCCGCCCGAATACGCATGGGAACTGCAAAACAGCGCCGGCGTCAAAATCCTTCAAGAGCAGCTTCGCGTGGCGCTCGAAAATCCCGAGGGGGGCTTTTTGGCCTACGATTGGCATGAGACTTCGCTCAATAAAAATATGCGCCACCTTTCCTACGTGCGAACCATCCCCGACTGGAAATGGAAGATCGGAACCGGCAGCTACGTGGATGACATCGAAGAGGCGATCGCCGCGCAGGAGGCGCTGCTTTGGAAGCGCACTTGGGTCAACATGTTTACTTTGGGTGCGGTTTTGGTGATTTTGCTGGCGGTGGCAATGCTTTGGGCGCTTTTAATCAACCGCAAAATCGGCGGGCTGTTTGGGCTTATGAAGCGCCAGATCGATAGCTACCACAGCGAGCTCGAGGAGATCAACGCCGATTTGCAACAGCGGGTCGATGCCGAAATTAGCCGCCGGATGCGACAGGACGAGCTGCTGGTTCAACAGGCCAAAATGGCGGAAATGGGCAACATGATCGGCCTGATCGCCCACCAGTGGAAACAACCCCTAAGCGCGCTCTGGCTCACCGTTCAGGAGCTGGGCGACCGGAATATTAAGCCCGAAGAAAAGCAGGAGCTAATCAATGAGAGCGAACAGCACATCCGCTACATGAGCGATACGATCGAGGATTTTAGAAACTACTTCAAACCCGAAACCACCCGATCGACCTTTTCTGTCAAAGAGACCGTGCTTTCGGCGGCCACGCTGCTCAAAAGCCGTTTTGGCGGCGGGATTATTCAACTCAACCTGCCCCAAAACGACGAAACCGTTGCGGGATTTCGCAACGATTTGCGTCAGGTGATTATCAATCTGCTCGGCAACGCCTGCGATGCGATTGAGTCGCAAATGCGCGGGCACGGTCTTAAACGGGGTGAAATTCATGTTGAGATTGTCCGCATCGATCGCCGTATTGAACTGCGCATCTGCGATAACGGGGGCGGAATTCCCGCCGAAGCGTTGGGGAAAATCTTTGAACCCTACTTCTCAACCAAGGGCGACAAGGGAACGGGGATAGGGCTTTACATGAGCCGCCGTATCGTGCAAGAACGGCTTGGCGGGGAACTGCAGGTTGCCAACGCGAAGGAAGGCGCCTGCTTTACCCTCACGCTCCCGGCCTAGAGCGCCACCGAAGCGGGAATCTGCATTGTTACGCAGTGGATCGAACCGTGTTGGCGCACCAGCACCGAAGCGTCAAGCGGAACGATTTTGTGTTTAGGAAAAGCGGTTTTTAGCGCCTCAAGCGCGGCAATATCACTGGCCACACCGTAAACGGGCGCGATCACCGCGTCGTTGAGAATCAAAAAGTTGGCGTAGGTGGCGGGCAGCCGTTCGCCGTCAAAAAAGAGCGGATCGACCATTGGCAGCTCGATCAGTCGGTAGGGTTTGCCGTTTGCTTGCATAAAGGCTTGAAGCTCGCGCTTCATCGCCTGCAAACCTTCGTAGTGGTGATCGTTTTTGTCCCCACAGCCCACATAGGCGATGGTTTCGGCGTCGCAAAAACGGGCCAGCGTATCCACATGGGCGTCGGTGTCGTCATTTTCCAGATGTCCGTTTTGCAGCCACAGCACCCGCGTTGCGCCCAGTTCGCGCTTGATCCGCGCTTCGATATCGGCGCGATCTTTATGGGGATGGCGGTTGTCGGAAAGCAGGCAGGTTGTGGTGGTCAGGATCGTACCCTGCCCGTCGCTTTCGATACTGCCGCCCTCCAAAATCCAGCCCGGTTTTTGCATGGGGCGTTTGCCTAAAAGCCCCTGCGCATACAAGCGGCTATTGATCTGATTGTCGAAGTTGGCGGCGAATTTCAAACCCCAACCGTTGAACTCGTAATCGAGCATTAGCGGTTGGCCGTTTTCTTCCACGGTGATCAATCCGAAATCCCGCGCCCAAGTATCGTTGGCGGGCAGCTCGGCAAAAATCACGCGCTCCATTTTAACCCCCTCGCCTTCCAGCCATTTTTTGGCCTCGGCGGCATCGGGGCAAACGAGCAGCACCTTTTCGTGGCGCACGATCGCGGCGATCAGGTCGCGGTAAAAATTGAGGGCTTCGTCAAGGTAGGGTTGCCAGTCGGTCCCGGCGTGGGGAAGGGAGAGCAGGATGCCGCTTTGCGGCTCCCACTCGGCAGGTAGTCGGCGGCTCATTTGGCGTTGGGCGTGGGGCGCACCAGTTCGGCAAACTGCTTAAACAGGTAGCGGCTCTCGTGCGGGCCGGGGCTGGCTTCGGGGTGGTGCTGCACGCTGAACACCGGCGCGTTGTTGTAACGAACGCCTTCGATCGTGTTGTCAAACAGGTTGAGGTGGGTCATTTTGGCCACTTCAACGATATTGTCCGGCACGGAGTAGTTGTGGTTCTGGCTGGTAATCTCCACCATGCCGGTTTCCATATTTTTCACCGGCTGGTTGCCGCCGTGGTGACCGAATTTGAGCTTGTGGGTCGGGTAACCGTGGGCGATCGAGAGCAGTTGATGACCCAGACAAATGCCGAAAATCGGAATCTGTTTGGCAATCAGTTGCTTGATGGTTTCGACCTGCTCTTTAAGCACCAACGGATCGCCGGGGCCGTTGCTCAAAAACACGCCGCCGATCTCCTGCGCCTCAAAACGTTTGATAATCACGTCGGCGGGGGTGTCGTAGGGGATGACCTCCACCTGCAAACCCGCTTCGACCAGTTCGTTGAGGATGTTGAGTTTCGCGCCGAAGTCAAAGGCCAGCACGCGCTTTTTACCCTGCGCCGGAGCATAGGCCAGCTTGGCGTGGTTCCATGCGCCGCGGCTGTGTTCATAGGCTTTTTTGGTGCCCACTTCCGCCAGAAAGTTAATGTCGCCGATGCGGGGCGCCTTGTCCAGCGCTTTGCGCAGTTCGTCGCGATCGGAGATTTCCGTCGAGGCGATCATCATCATCGCCCCCTCTTCGCGGATCGTTTTGGTCAGCAAACGGGTGTCGATGTCGCAGATGCCCAGAATGTTGCGCTTTTTTAAAAACTCCGCCAGCGACTCTTCGCTGCGGAAGTTCGACGGGCGCGCCTGATAGTTGCGTACAATGACGCCGCGGGCGTAGATGCCCCGGCTTTCGTTATCGTTTTCGTTAATACCGACGTTGCCGATTTCGGTCATCGTGAAGGTAATAAACTGCCCGGCATAGCTCGGATCGGTGACGATCTCCTGATACCCGGTCAAAGAGGTGTTAAAAACGATTTCGCCTGTGGCGGTGCCTTCGGCTCCAAAGCTGGTGGCCTCGAAAAAAAGGCCGTTTTCAAGGTAGAGGTAGCAAGGTTTCATTAAAGCCCCAGTTTCGCGATCTCTTCTTCGTACAGTTTGGCAAAGAGGATGTCGTACTCCTCGGTGCCGCGCTGAACGGTACGTTTGTAGTTTTTGAGTTTTTCGTGGACGCGGTCTTCCAGCTCGTCCTGACGGCGGCCGTAATCAAGCACCGCTTTGGAAATCAGGTTTTTGATGCGGTTTTCACTGACGGTGTAGTTGATCAGATCCTCTTCGTACAACTCGTCCAAAATGCGGTGGGCGAGATTGTTGAAGCGATCGTCCTTTTCCAGAATCAACCCCTGCTCGGCGGCTACTTTGCGCTTAATCATCCAAAAAAGCTGTTTGCGATCGGCTTGATAGAAGCTGATCTCTTCGTCCTGGTCTTCCATAATGCGGTTAACTTCGGCATCCACCGCGCGCTCAAGTTTGACTTCGGCTTCGAGATGTTTTTGGGCAACGGCGACAATGGCATCCATTCCCTGAGTGAAGGTAACCAGATTGCTGGAGGCCAGTTCACGGGCGATTTTTTCAGCGATAAAGCGAACATGTTCGAGTGCCAGCCTCATGGTTAAACCTTCTTTACATTATTTTGCGCGGATTTTAACAGAAAAGGGGTAAAAAAGAGGGGCTAAGGGGTGGTGGCGTTGGCCTCGCGGCTGTAGGGCGGCCCTTTTTGGAGAATGGTGGTGATATTGGCGGCATTTCCCGGCTCGACGCGGGCGATAATATCGGCGGCCGTTTTGGGCGGCAACTGGCTTAAAATCGTGGCGGCCAGATAGGGGTCCATATTGTTCATGACCTCACCGGCGGCCGAGGCCTTCATGTTGGTGTAAAGGTCGATCACCTTGCCGTCTTTGGCTTCGGCTATCTGCTTTAAAATCTCTTCGTTGCGCTTCGTCAGGCGCTCGATCGTTGCGCGCTCGGCCTCGATCGCGGCCAATTTGCGGTCAATCTCCGCTTCTTTAGAAGCCAAGGAGCCCTCTTTTTCTCCCAGCACGCGGCTGTAGGCCTCCTGAAGCGCCTTCAGCTCGGCCTTCGATCGATCCAGCCGATCCAGCTCAAACACGATTTCCTGTTTGCGTTCTTCAAAGATGCGGTTGCAGTCGGTTTGCGCCCACAGCGCGATCGATGCGGCAAGGACGAGGAAGATCGGTTTCATCATGCGCCTTTATGGTGGAGATGGTAGCCGTTGAGGGCCGCCTCTTCGGTGCGCTGGGTATCGAGTTTTTTCACCAGCGCAATCAATTGGGCCTGAGCCTCTTTATCCAGATGGTTCATTTTTTCGTACTCGATAAGCGCGGTTTTGAGCCGTTTGCGGATCTGTGCGGCCCATTGTCTTAGGCGCAAAATCTCTTCGCCCATTTCGCCCATTTGGCGGCGGTAGATGCGCAGCGTTATTTGATGGCCCGCATATTCGCGGATGGTGCCCTCTTGCGGACGATCGGCGTTTTCAAACTCGTCATTCAGGCGGGTGAGCGCCTCGGTTTTGAGCCGGATTTCGGCGTTGACCTCCTCCAGCTCCTTTTGCAGCGCTTCGACTGCATGGTGACGGATTTTGGCCAACTGTCCAAAACGGCTCACGGCGCTCCCTTAACGGTAGATGGTGTCGTTACGATCGGCTCCGGTTGAGATCAGGGCAATGCGGGTGCCCAGCAGTTTTTCCACCGCCAAAATATACTCTTGGGCGGTCTGGGGCAGCTCTTCCCATTTGCGCACGCCGGTCACCTTGCCCCAGCCGGGGAAGGATTCGTAAACGGGTTTGGCATCCTGCAAATCTTCGGGCAGACGATCGGTTTTGACGCCGCTCACTTCGTATGCGGTGCAAACCTTGACGGTTTCAAAACCGTCCAGCACGTCGAGCTTCATCATAGCCACTTCGTCCGCGCCATTCAGACGGCAGGCATGACGGGCCGAAACCACGTCAAACCAGCCGCAGCGGCGGGGGCGGCCCGTGGTGGTGCCGAACTCCGCGCCCTGAACCCGCAGCCGATCGCCTTCAGCGCCGAAATCTTCGGTCACAAAAGGGCCGTTGCCCACGCGGGTGCAGTAGGCTTTTAGAATGCCCGTCACCTTGCCGATCGCCTTGGGCGGCAAGCCGGTTCCGGTGCAAGCCCCGGCGGAGATGGTGCTGGAACTGGTGACAAAGGGGTAGGTGCCGTGGTCGATATCCAGCAGCGTGCCCTGTGCGCCTTCGAGCAGCACTTTTTTACCGGAATCGAGCACATCCCAAAGCTGGTTGGTGGTGTCGGAAACAAAGGGCAGCAGCTTGTCGGCCCAGCCCTGCAGCTTGGCCTGAACATCGGCTTTTTTGGGCGTAGCCACACCCATGGCACGGAAATAGTCGCTGTTTTGCTCGTAGGTGTTCATCACCGCTTCGGCTAACGCGGGCACGTTGCGCAGATCGGCCATGCGGTGGCCCTGACGGGAGATTTTGTCCGCATAGGCAGGCCCAATCCCGCGCCCGGTGGTGCCGATGGCCTGTTTGCCGCGCTTTTCTTCGCGGGCTTTATCCAGCGCCGTGTGGTAGTCCAGAATCAAATGCGCCTTGGAGCTGATAAACAGCCGGCCGAGCAGGCCTTCAAACTGGCCCATCTCTTTAATGAGCGAATCGGGGCAGATAACCACCCCGTTGCCGATCACGTTAATCGCCTTGGGGTTCAAAACCCCCGACGGAATCAGGTGCAGCGCGTATTTGGTGCCGTCGATCACAATGGTGTGACCGGCATTGTGGCCGCCTTGATAACGCACAACATAGTCATAATTCTGGGCCAGCAGATCGACGATTTTGCCTTTGCCTTCGTCTCCCCACTGAATCCCTACGATAAGATCGGCTTTCATCACTTCCCTTGGCAATTGGTCAAATCGGCGGCATTCTACCATGCGACCCCTAACGGTTACCCACGCTTAAGGAGCCATCGCCCTGCTCTACTTTGTAAATTTATGGGCCCAGTTAATAAATTCAGCCTGTCCCCATTTACTCCATTTACTCTTTAATCATTTATTATAGGTGAAGTTAACAACATTCCTTCTTGGCATACTTTTTATATCTTGCAAGAAGCCAAAAGCCAAAAGCAAATGTTATATATTCGATGTACAAGGTCTTTGACTGTACATCAAGGTAAAATGAGATAAACATAGCCAAAAGAACAACCACCAAGCTGCACAAAGCAGCAAGTAGTCGCATACGAAACCCATCCGACATTTGAATAAGCGCAAGCACTCCCATAATCGCAACCGGAAGATATGCCAATGTCCAAGCCATATAGTACAATCCAACGTCATGCCGGAATTTTGGATCCGCACATTCAAGAACCATCACAAGAATCCAACAAACCCACCAACCCCCAAAAAAGTACCCAATGATGAAGAGAACTGGGGGGAGTTGTTTCATTTTTGACTAAACCTTTAAATTTACCAAAGCGGAGTCAGGCTGAATTTCACCTGTCCACTTTCTCATGTCGTTTAAGGATTCTGCCACCCCATCCTTAAACAAAATCAATAAAGTGGAAGGTCAAGCCCTCATCAACACATTTCTAAACGCTTCTTTTTTCAAAGTCCGGTAAATATCGTAGTCGCTGTCGATCGTTAGAATATCGCGGGTTCCGAGCGTTTCGGCGGCGACGATCAGCGATCCGTCGGCCAGATCCATCGGCAAGTCGGCGTACTTTTTGGCCAGCGCGATCAGCCGCTCCAAGTGGCCCGCGTGCAGATCAAACAGTTCTATGCCGCCCTGGTCGATCCATGTGAGCAGATCGGTCTGCGCTTCGACGCTAAAGTCCAGCATATGGGTCGCTTCGGTAATCACGGGCCATGTGGTCACCAGTGCGCCGCGATAGCTTTTTAGAAAATCCACCACCCTTTCGTGCCGCGCGTCGGAACCGTCAAAGAGAGCAATCAGCGGCCCCGCGTCAATGAGCGTTTTTTGCACGGAGTTTCTCTTTGAGTTGTTGTTTGTAATCGGCCGATCGGTCGGTTTGACCGCTGCGGTGGCGGCCAAAAAGGGTTTTTCCCGCTTCGTAGGCGTTTGGCGCTTCGAATTGCAGGGTTTTAAAGTACAAATCCAGCGCCGCTTTGACCACCTCGCTTTTGCTTTGATGGGCGGTTTTGCTGACGCGATCGAGCTGTTTTTCCTGATCGGGATTTAAACGGACGGTTAACATTCGCATCCTTTTAAAGTGTATTGCGTAGTGTAATACATTCCGCAAGTCGCGTCAACAATTTCCCTTCACGTTAGCGCGGGTACAATTCCGCCATGACAATAACCGCTCAAGAATCCCAGCGTCTCGATCAGCTTTTGGCCCAAAGCCTCAATACCAGCCGCAGCGCCGCCGCAGCGTTGATTAAAAACGGCCATGTTTCAAGGGGCGGCAAAACGCTTGCCAAACCCTCCGCGCCGCTGAACGCGGGCGATGAAATCGTCGTCAATCTGCCCGAAGCCCCTGCACACGAAGCCGCGCCGCAGGTGGATTTTGAGGTGCCGGTGCTTTATGAAGATGAGGCGTTCTTGGTCATCAACAAACCCTGTGGCGTGGTGGTTCATGCCGCGCCCAGCCACAAAGGCGCGACGCTGGTCGATTGGCTGCAATCCAAAAACATCCGCCTTTCGACGATCGGCGGCGAGGAGCGCAGCGGCATCGTTCACCGGATCGATAAAGAAACCACCGGAGCGCTGCTGATCGCCAAAACCGACGAAGCGCACCGCAAATTGGCCCGGCAGCTCGAAAGCCGCGAAATGGGGCGGTACTATCTGGCCATCATCGACTGCCCGCTCAAAGACAGCTGCATCGTGGACGCCCCCGTGGGCCGCCATCCTACGCAGCGCATCAAAATGGGTGTGGTTAAAGACGGGCGCGAAGCCAAAAGCGCCTTTGTCAAACTGGCCGATTTAGGCGGCAAACAGGAGCTGATCGCCGCCAAACTTTTTACCGGGCGCACCCATCAAATCCGTGTGCATTTGCAGCACTTGGGCCGCCATATCGTGGGCGACGCGCTATATGGCTATAAGGGGCCGGAGGCTACAATCGTGTCAATTTATCTGCATGCTTATGTGCTTTATTTGCGCCATCCGGTCACGGGCGAAGCCTTTAGCGTCATTGCGCCGCCGCCGGAAAAACTGCTGGAGCGTTTGCGGAACTTTTACCCCAAGGAGAAGATCGATGAAATTCTGGAACC
>JBFWML010000053.1:0-13357 GCA_050251635.1 Campylobacterales bacterium
TAAGACCCCCCAGTTCCAGAGCAAGTTTTTCCACCTCGCGCGGCGTGCCTTTGAGGATAATCGACTCCAAACAGTTGTGGTGATCGAGGTGTACATGGGTGTTGCACAAAATCGAGACCGCTTCGTTGTTGTGCTGAATGTCGATCATCTTGCTGGCCAGATCGCGCTGATGGTGGTCGTAAACCAGCGTCAGGTTGCCGTACACTTCGGCGTTGTCCTCCTGCCAGCGGTCTTCGTTGATCTGTTCTCGAATGAGATCGCGCACAAACTCCGATCGGGATGAATAGCCCTTGGCGATGATTTTGTCATCGAGGGTTGATAGTAGTTTCTGGGGAAGCGACACGCTAAAGCGGATGATACCTTCCATACGGGTTCTCCTGGACGTTGGGGGTTACGGGGTGTTGCGCGTATTATTTCACACCGAGACGAAGAGACTCCTTAGAGACTTTGAAAATTTTCAAACAGAATTGATATCTAAGTGGTACGAAAGTTGTCCCAAAGCGATGGAGCCGTCATTGGGCGGGTAGCGTCCGGGCAGAAAAACCGTTTTTCCGGCCGCGCGAAGCTCTCTATGAAGCAGGGTGGCCAGTGTTTTGTTTTGAAAGACGCCGCCGCACAGCACGATGGGCAGCTCAAGCGGCTTGGCGATCTCAGTTGCCATACGGCAGAGGGTATTCATAAAACGGCTGGCGGCTACGGCGGGCGCGTCGCGCAGCAGCGGAGCGATCATCGGCCGCCAGTCGATCGCGCCCGTTTCGACCGCAAAGGGGTAGCTTTCTTTCTCGGCAGGGTCAAAAAGATGTTCCAGCCTCAGCCCGCTCTGTCCTTCGTACTCCAGCACGGGCTGGATGCCGCTGAGCGCCGCTACGCCGTCAAAAAGCCGCCCCATCGACGAAGAGAGTGGCGTATTGAGCCGGCGGCTAAGCATCTGGCCCCAGCTTTGATTTTGCGGATCGTTTAAGAGCGGATGATCGATCCGGGCAGCCTGCAGCAGCGCGTAGGCAATGCGTTTTGGGTCGCGCACCGCCGCTTCGCCGCCGATCAGCCCGAAGGGCATCAAATGGGCGAGGCGCTCGAAGCCCGTGTAGTCCGCAATGAGAAATTCGCCGCCCCAAAGCGTGCCGTCGCTGCCGTAGCCCGTGCCGTCCCAAGCGATCGCCAGCACCGGGCCGCGAAGGCCATATTCCACCATGACCGCCAGCGCGTGGGCGTGGTGGTGCTGTACGGATGTGAGCGGAAGGCCGCTGGCCTTGGCCCACTGGCTTGAAGCGTAGCCCGGGTGCAGATCGCACACAATTCGTTTGGGTTCAAAACGGTAGAGCCGCTTGAAGGTGTCGATCGTGCGCTCGAAATACTCGATCGAATCGATCGTATGCAGATCGCCGATATGGGGGCTGAGCACCGCCTGATCGTTAAAACCCAGCGCGATCGCGCTTTTTTGTTGCGCGCCCACGGCCAGCGTCGCTTCGGACAGCCTGCCCGGCAGCCTTAGGGCTTCGGGAGCGTAACCTCGCGCACGGCGGATCATCACCGTTTGCCCGGCGGCGCTTTGCAGCACGCTGTCATCGCAGGCGTTTAGAATGGGTCTGTCGTGATCGAGCGCGAGGTCGAAGACGTTGCCCAGTTTTTCTCGCAGGGATTCGTAATCGAGAATAACCGGTTCGTCGGAAAGGTTGGCACTGGTGGCCACAATGGGGCGTTTGAGTTTTTCCAGAAGAAGCGACTGGATTGGCGTCGAAGGCAGCATGACTCCGATGCGATCAATCCCCGGCGCGACCGAGGGGGCCAGCGCGTAGGCGGCGCTTTTGGCGGCCAGCACGATCGGGCGGCGGTTGCTTGTCAGTAGCGGTAACTCATCATCGGTGAGATCGGCGTGGGTTTGGAGGGTTTCCGGAGCGTCAAACAGCACGGCCAGCGGCTTGGCGGGGCGGCGTTTGCGTATTCTCAGCTGTGCGACCGCCGTTTCGTCGGTTGCGTCGCAGCAAAGATGAAAACCGCCCAACCCCTTGACGGCGACAATTTGCCCCTTTGCTAGCGCCCTGGCCGCAGTTTCCAAAGCCGCCTCTTTTTCTCCGATCAAATTGCCCGCACCGTCCTTGAGGCTCAGAACCGGACCGCACGCATGGCAGGCGATCGGCTGGGCGTGAAAGCGGCGATCGGCGGGGTTTTGATATTCTGCTTCGCAGGGCGCGCAGAGAGGAAAATCCCTCATGGAGGTTTGGGGGCGGTCATAGGGGAGGTTTTCGATAATCGTGTAGCGCGGCCCGCAGTCGGTGCAGGAGATAAAGGGGTGGCGAAAGCGGCGATCGGCGGGGTCGAAAAGCTCATTGAGGCAGTTTTTACAGGGGGCGGTATCGGGCGGGATATGGGCGGTAATCTCGCCGCCTGTGTCGCTTTGGCGGATGCGAAAGCCGGAGTCGTTTTGACGCGGACAGTCGCTAAAAACCAGCCGATCGATAACGGCCAGCGGCGGTTTTTCGGCTTGCAAACGGCGCTGGAAAGCTGCGAGCGTTTCGGGCGCGCCTTCGGCTTCGATCAGAACGCCAAAGCCGTCGTTGAGCACCCAGCCCGTCAGACCCAGTTCGCTCGCCAGCCGGAGCACAAAGGGGCGAAACCCCACCCCCTGAACCGTTCCGGCAATTTCGTAGCGCTTGCGTTCCCGCATTAAAGATAGAGCGCGCCGAATGCCTGATTGGCACCCTGAACGGGCAGCTCCCGGTTATAGCAGAGCTTGAAGAAGCGGGCAAAGTGGTCGTGCAGCTTTTGGGCCACGATGGGCGAAGCGCAGAGGTCGCCGCTTACGGCAATCACCGGCGTGCTAAGACCCGTGCGCAGTTCGCCCAGCTGCATCACCGCAAGGTCGGCAAAGGATTCAAAAAGCGAAGGAATCAGTACCGACATTGGCACATCGGCCATGCGGAAGCTTAAGATTGTCCGCGCGCTCCAGCGCCAGTCGATCTGCCGATCGGCGCCCAGTTTAAAGTCGATCTTGACGCCGCCCTTGCACCCTTCGCCATAGGTGGGTGCGAGCAGCGCGTGGGTGAGCAAGGTTTCGTTTGCCGCCTCAAGGCCGCATAAAAGCCCCAGCAGGGCAAAAAACGAGCGGGGCGCCGGGCCGAAACGGGTTGCTTCGATCCCTTCGATAAGGCCCGGAAACTTCTTGCGGACGTTGCTTAGCAGCACGGGTGCGCTTTCGTCCATGCCGCTCAGTGCCGCCACGACCTCGACGCCGGTTTGGGGCAGGGGCGCGAAGCCCGCCGTGCGTTTAAAGCCGGTTTTGGGATCGTAAACGGCGATGCCGCTTTGGGGGTCATCCCAGCTCAGATGGGCTGCGACCGCCTTTTGATCGTGCAGTCCGTGCTCAAGCAAAACCGAAAGCGCCGCCGCCTCCAAGGAGCCGATCGAAACGGTGTTGGGGTGGGAGGCGTTGTTGTTTGGGCCCACCTGCTTGAGTTGCGAAACGGGATGGGCGGGCAGCCGATCGGCGCGGTCGATCAGGACGGCATCGTTATCCCAAAGGGCACCGACTAAGCCGCACAGTCCCAGTGCCGGGCTTTTGGGCGCTACAAACCGTTTGGGTAAAAGCGCCGCGCCGCCTTGCAGGAGGGCAAAACCCTGGGGGAGTTCGGCGATCAGAAGGGGGGCAAGATCGCTAGCGCCGCCCGTGTAAGAAAAATCCGCCCGATCGGTTGCCGGCAGGGCATAAACCGCGTCCAGTCCGGTCTCCTGAAGGGCTCTGCACAAAAGCAGGGTGGGCACATCAAAGGGCAGCTGTAACCGCGCGGCACCGAAAAAAGGCGCTTCGATCATGGGGCAGGGCAACTCTAAGGCCGGTTTTTCCACCGCCGAAAGACGCAGAAAGGCGCTTTGCGAAAGCTGCCACGCTTCCAATAGGCGCGTGTGGGCCACCAGAACCAAGGGCGGCCGATCGCTTATACTCTGGGCGCTGAGGGCAAGAACGCCGCGGGAGGTTTGGAAATGAAGGGTGCGGCCCGACTGCAGATATTGGGCCATTTGGCTAAAGAGGGTTTCACAGTTTTGGGGCGTGAACCCGGTGACGATGCCCTCAAGCTGAAGGCTGGCCGATTCGATCGGTTGCACGCCGCTTTCGTCGCAGCCTAGAAACAGGTTGAAATAGCCGGGGTTTTGCCGATCGAGCAGTTTTTGCGCGGTTTGCGGCAGCACGAACAGCCCTTCGGGCATGAGCCGGGGCGCAAGGGCGCGGGCGTTTTCGGGTACGCTTTGCAGCGGTGAGGCTTCCCCTAAAAAAAGCGAGTGGGGCAGACGCAGTTGCAGATCGTCGGCAAAACGCGTCAGCGCGGCTTCGTCGCCCTGCGCGTCGATAATCATGGCGGTTTCGGTGCGCAAAACCCGCCCCTGAGCGCCGCTGTTTTTTAAAAGGTCTTCAATCCAGTGGGCAAAATAATCGGCACGGTTGTGCCACAAAATCTGATAGCAAAGGTTCAAACCGGTTCCTTCATGGCCGAGGGGTTGGAGATGGACTGAACAATCTCTTCTAGGGAAGTGTGCCCGATCTTTTCTGATTGGTGTCCGAGGGTTTGAAGCTGCTTGAGTGCGGCGTTAATGAAGGCGTCGAAATGCTTTTCGATTGTGGGGCTTAGGCCGATCTCCACGCTTTCGATGTCCTCGGGAACAATACCGATCACTGTCACTTCGGCGCTTTTGTCCAGAAACTCACAAATCTCCATCATCTGCACCACTTCAACCTCGTGGGCGGTTTTGCGGTATTCGCCCAGATCCAAAAGCGCCTTTTTGGGCAGCACGTAAACGCTGCCGGGGGCATCTTCGATGGAAACGGTGTCGAGGATAAGGATTTGGTCGTACTCCTGAACGTAGGGCATCAGTTTAAAGCCCAGCGTTGCGCCGTCCATGAGTTCCACGGCGGGGGTGAAGCGGTAGTTTTTTTCCAGATACAAGGCGGCAAGGCAGCCGACCCCTTCATCGCGGAAGAGGGCGTTGCCGATGCCGATAACAATGGTTTTTTGCGCGCTCAAGCTTTGGGCCGCACAAACTTCTCACCGCCGAAGACGATGTTGATATCCCCTTCGCGCCAGAAAATGGTACGCCAAATCTGGTAGTAGATGTGCAGCATCGCCCAGCCCATAATGCCGTACATCAAGGCATGGTGCGCCACGCGCACACCGATCTTGCCGCCAAAAACCCACAGCGTCCAGTCGGTTGCCGCGTGCAGAACCCACGGCCACCAGCTGCCGATTGCGCTGTGTCCGCTGCCAAAACCGTGTACATAAAGCTGCAGACCCGTAAAGAGCATCAACGCCAGCAGAATATGCAAAATGGCGAAGTTGACCGTGTTGAAGCTGTCGCTATGGCGGGTGTCGAACTCTTTGGGGTTGCGGTTGAGCGTAAAGAGGTTGCGAAGCACCTGCGCGTATTCGACCAGATTGGCCCGGTTGGGGATCAGCTTCTTGTAGGGCTTGTCAAAACGGCTAAAGAAGTAGAGGTAAACAACCCAGATGGAGAGCACGTCCAGCAAAATCGCGCCGATAAAATGCACCCAGCGGTTCCAGGCCATCACAAAGGTCTCCGCCGCGGGGGCGGAGATTTGGGCTTGGTAGTAGGGGTAGGCGATGTAGTAGCCCGTAATCACGCAGGCCACGACGCTAATGACCGTCAGCCAGTGGATGATCCGCATGGCGGGAGTCATCCGTTTTACGCGGATTCGCTCAGACATCGCAGGCTCCTGAGACTTTATACTCGGCCAAGGTGCGCCCCTTGGTATCGACAATGTGAATCGCGCAGGCGATGCACGGGTCAAAACTGTGGATCGTGCGCAGAATTTCCAGCGGCTGCTTGGGATCGGCCAGTTTTACGCCGATCAGCGCCTGTTCGTAGGGGCCGCGATCTTTCTTGTGGCTCTTGGGCGCGGCGTTCCAGGTGGAGGGCACGACGATTTGGTAGTTTTGCACCTTGCCGTCTTTAACCTTCACCCAGTGGCCCAATGCGCCGCGGGGCGCTTCGGCCATGCCGAAACCTTGAGCCTCTTTGGAAACGGTATCAAAGTCGAACTTGCGCCAGGTTTCCTGATCGCCCGCAGCGACGTTGGCGGCCAGCTCGTCGCACCAGCCCAGCATCATATCGCCCATCATTTCCGTTTCGATGGCGCGGGCGGCGGTGCGGCCGATGGTGGAGAAGAGCACCTTCACCGGCAGGTTGCCGCGCTTTAAGAAGTCGGTGACGTATTTTGTGATCAGCGGGTCTTTTTTGGCAACGCCGATGACCATGCGCGCCAAGGGGCCTACTTCCATGGGGCGGTTTTCGTACAGCGGCGTTTTGATCCAGCTGTATTTGCCTTCGGTTTTGAGGTACGCGTAACCGTCTTCGCCCTGACGGTAGCCGGTGTAGTCCGGTTCGGTCCGGCCCTCGAAGGGGTGCAGGTTATCGGCACCCTTGTACCATGCGTGGGTAGCGTCTTCGGTGACCTTGGCCTGATCGACTTCGAATACCTTGGAGATGTCAAAGTCGTACACTACGCCCGAGGGGAAGAGCTTTTTGCTCTGATAAAAGGGCGTGTCGTCCAGACGGAAATCGCCGTAGGAGATGTAGTTGCCAACCCCCTTGCCGATACCCGCCAGCGCTTCGTCGGCATACACGGTGCCCGCCATCAGTACGTCGGGAATGTAGGCGTTTTTAACGAAATTGAGCGCCTTGTTCAGAATGGACTTAAACTCCGCAATACGCGCGGGGTTGATCACATCCTGCACACAGGTGACGCCGCCGACGACGATCGACTGCGGGTGCGGGCTTTTGCCGCCGAAAATCGCGTGCATCTTGGAGATGTCGCGCTGGATGTCGAGCGCATCGAGGTAGTGCGATGCGGCGACGAGGTTTTGTTCGGGAGAAAGCTTGTAGCTCTTGTTGCCCCAGTAGGCGTTGGCGAAGGGTCCGAGGCGGCCTTGCTTAACGAACTTTGTCAGCCGCTCGGCGACCTGCTGGTAGTGGCCCGCGCCTGCGTTGTAGGGGGTGTTAGACCACTTCAGCGCTTCGGCGGCCGCTTTTTTCGGATCGGCCTTGAGCGCGCTGGTAATATCCACCCAGTCCAGTCCGTGCAGGTGGTAAAAATGCACGGGGTGATCGTGCATATACAAAGCGCCCTGAATCAGGTTGCGCACAATCCGCGCGTTTTTGGGGATATTGATACCAAAGGCGTGTTCGACCGCTTCGATCGAGCGCTGATAGTGCGTTCCGGTGCAGACGCCGCAGATACGCATGGTCAGCAGGCCGCAGTCGCGCGGATCGCGGTCTTTGAGGATGGTTTCGATGCCGCGGAACATCGTCCCGGCGCTGTAGGCTTCGGTGATGACGTTGTTCTCGTCCAGAATCGCTTCGATGCGCAGGTGCCCTTCGATGCGGGTAATCGGGTCAACGATAATATGTTTTTTTGTCATTTGGTTTCTCCCTCATCTTTTTTTCCGGCCAAAACGCTGGCGGTGGCGTGTACGGCAATACCGATGCCCACGGCGGTCAGCAGACCCAGGCCGAACATATCGACGCTGCGCTCCACGCCGCCAAGCGGCCCTTTTTTGACCACACCGGCCACGGGGCGTTCGTGGGCGTATTTGTCCCAAAAATCCGGCTCCGCGCAACCGATACAGCCGCGGCCTACGCCAACGGGCCAGTTGGCGCCGTCGTTAAAGCGGATGATGGAGCAGTTGTTGAAGGTCATCGGACCCTTGCAGCCCACTTTGTACAAGCACCAGTTGTTTTTGGCACCAAAGTCGCCGAACTCTTCTACGAAGTGGCCCGCATCGAAGTGGGCGCGGCGCTCGCAGTTGTCGTGGATGCGGTACCCGTAGGCAAAGCGGGGGCGCAGCAGGTTATCGAGTGCCGGAACCTGTCCGGTGAGAATCACATGGATAATGGTCGAGGTGATGTTGTGCGGGTGAACGGGGCAGCCCGAAAGGTTGATGATCGGCTTGCCCGAAACCACATCTTTAACGCCCACGGCATTGGTGGGATTGGGATAGGCGGCAGGAACGCCCCCAAACGCCGCACAGGAACCCATGGCGACGATCGCCATCGAATCCGCAGCCAAGCGCTTAAGGTGGTCAAGCATGGTCTCGGCGTGGGGGCCTTTGGTGCCGTACTGGCCGTCCATGCCCAGCGGAATGGAGCCTTCCACCGCCAAAATATAGCGACCTTTAAAGGTGTGCATCGCCTCTTCGAGCTGCTTTTCCGCCTGATGTCCGGCGGCGGCCATGAGCACTTCGTGGAACTCCAGGCTGATCACTTCCAAAATCAGCTCGTCAATGCTCGGCGCGCTGGTGCGCAAAATCGCTTCGGAGTTGCCCGCGCAGTCTTGCAGGTTGGTCCAGATAACCGGAACGCGGTTAAAGAGTTCCGCCGCTTCCGCCACAAGGGGTTCAAACATCGCCGGAAGCATCAAGGTGGCCGTGGTGGCCGAAACCCACTTCATAAAGTCGCGGCGATCGAGCCCTTCGCGGGCCAGCGTATCGGGAATATCGATGCTGTCGTTAAGCGGCGATGCCGCTCTTAGTTCGTCCAGCCGTTTGCGGGAAGATGCGTAAAGCGCATCGTAATAGGCTTGATCCTTGGCCTCAATCCGGTTGCTCTGCGTGGTGTAGAGCCGTTCGACACTCCATTCGTTCATGGCGCCTCCTTGTGGTGTTGGGGAAATCTGCGTACAATTGTTTGGTCAAATGATTGTTACCGACGAAACCTTTATGAAAACTGAGATGAAGAATGTTATTTATGCCCTTTTAGTATGCAAATAGGCAAAGGGAACTTCTTTTGCTAATGAAAATTTAAACATCACGGGAACGTGGCGCGCAATGAAACGAATTTGGCTGTTTTTTCTGATTTTTCCGCTTTTTTCGGCGGCCCAAATGGCACCCAAGGCAACGCCGACTTTTAAGGCCTTTGCGTTTGTGCAGGAGGGTGACGGGTGGCTCCGTCCCAATGCGGCGCTTGGCGCGATCGGGTCGGTCGAATCCTTTGAGCGGGAGTTCAAGGCCGACGGCAAAGTGCCTGCGCTGCTTTTAAACACTCAAAAAACCAAAGAAACCCCCAAGCCCGAGGCGCAGCCGGAGAGAAAAGACAAATTTATTGAGCTTGACCCGATGGAGCAGAAAAAGCAGGCCTACGGCCAGCGCCTCAAGGAAAACGAGCGCGCCTATTACGAGCAGGTTCGCGCACGCAAGCAGCAGTACTACAAGCAGATCGACGGCCGCAGTCTGCTTATGGAGTAACGGGCAGTTTGAGTCGAAAAAGCGCCCCTGCGGCGGTGTTTTCCGCTTCCAGGGTGCCGTTCATCGATTCGACAATCATGCGCGACATCGAAAGCCCGATACCCGTGCCCTCCCTGCCTTTGGTGGTAAACCACGCCTCAAAAATCCGCGCCATCGCTTCCGGTTCGATTCCGCCCGCGTTGTCTTGAATCTCGATAGCCGTCCACCCCTCTTGGCAGTTGGCCTCCAGACGGATGAGGCCGTTTTTGATCCGCCGCGACTCGATCGCTTCGCGGGCGTTGTTGAGCAGGTTCAAAATCACCTGCTTGAACTCGTTTTCGTACCCTGTGGCTTTGGGCTGATGCGTGCAGCGTTGTTGGCACCGTATTTCGGCGCCCTGGGCGGCAAATAGAGGGCCAAAGAGCTGCGCCACCGATTCGGCGGCGGCATAGGGGTCGAAGCTTCGCCGTGTGCGATCGGGCCGCAGAAAATTACGAAAATCGTCCACCGTTGCGGCCATAAAAGCGGTTTGCGCCAAGGCGCGATCGATTTCGGTTTTTAAATCCTCCTGCTCGCTCTCTTCGCGGATATTCTGAAGGTTGAGGCTCAGTGCCGAGAGGGGCTGTTTCCACTGGTGGGCGATCATGCCCATAATCTCGCCCACTTCGGCCATTTTGGCCCGCTGGGCCGCCAGCCGCTCCTGTTGAATCTGCTTTTGGGTGGCTTCGGCGATGCGTTCCTGGAGCAGCTTGTTTTGCAGCGCATAGGCGACAAAGTTGCCAAAAAGCTGCAGGGCGCTGAGATCGTCCACGTTAAAGCAGGCATCAGACTTGTTGAGCACCTCCATCACGCCCATCACGTCGCCGCCGGAGTCAAAAAGCGGGGCGGCGAGAATATTGCGGGTGCAGTAACCCGTTTGTTGATCGACCTCCTTGTGGAAGCGAAAGTCGTTGTAGGCATCGACCACGGCCTGAATCTCTTCGCTGATTAGCGCGTGGCCCACGATGCCCTTGTCCGCCGGAAGCCGGATGGTGCCGTCCACCCCTTGGGCGTAGGTGGTCCACAGTTCGTTTTTTTCCCGGTCGTAAAGAAAAATCGAGCAGCGCTCCGCGCCGATAAGCTGCGTGACGGTGGCGGCGAGAAAATCCATGAGTTTGTTGATGTCGCGTTCGGCTGAGACGCTTGCGCCAAACTGCCATAGAACCTTGAGCTTCTCTTCTGCGTTCAAGCGGTTCCTTTGGGGCAAATTAAAAAAGTAATTTACACCGTTTTGGCTTTTTTGTAGCGTTTTTTACTTTCGCGCGATTCGTCTTCGATCGCATACCACCCTTTGCTAATCTGCGGGTCTATGCCGCCCAGGCAAAGCGTCTCTTCCTGCCAGAGCGCTTCGCCGGGCTTGGGGCAGGCGCGCACGCAGTCGCCGCAGTAGATGCACAGATACGGGTTGTAGTGGTACTTTTCGTGGCCGTCTTCGTAGCGGATAAACTGAATCGCTCCGGGCGGACAGGCGTTTTCGCATTTGAGGCAGAAGATGCACGCCTCTTCGCCGTATTCGATCAACCCCCGGTTTCCCGCCGCGATTGGCGGCACATTTCCGGTTGCGGGTTTTTTAAAGAGGTTTAAAAACGCTTCGATCAGGGCTTTAAACATATCGCCTCATTTCGCCGTGCAGGACATACACGGATCAAGGCTCGCCAAAATAGGCGGCACATGGGCGTACTCTTCGTTTTTGAAAATCTCCATAAAACTCGGCAGGTTGGCATAGGTGGGGGTGCGGATGCGCAGCCGTTCAAAAACCGCCGTGTTGTTGCCGCGTACGTAGTAAAACAGCTCGCCGCGCGGCGCTTCGATACGGGCGATCGCTTCGCCGTTTGGCTTGCCCCGCGCTTTGGTTTTGAACTCCCCTTCGGGCAGGCCGTCCAAAACCCGCTCGATCAGCGTCAGGCTTTGGGTCAGTTCGCGCAGGCGCACACGGTTGCGGGCGTGAATATCGCCGCCGGTTTCGACGATCGGCTCAAAACCCAACGCGGCGTAGGGCAGGTGATCGCTCTCGCTTCGGATATCGGTGGCGATTCCCGCCGCGCGGGCCAGCGGGCCAACCGCGCCGAGGGTGTAGACCTGTTCGGGCGTTAATGTTCCCACGCCCTTAAAACGCAGGCTTAAAGTGGCGTTGTGTTCGAACCGATCGGTCAGTTCGATCAGCGATTTTCGCACCGCTTTGAGCTTTTCGCGGATAATGGGCGCATTTTCGGGCGTTACGTCGCGGTTAACGCCGCCGAGTGTGGTGTAATCAAACTGAACGCGACTTCCGGTGAGCGCCTCCTGGGCCTGCATAATCGCCTCGCGTTCCATCATGGTTTTCATAAAGAGCGCCTCAAAACCCGCGCTTTCGGCGGTGTGGGCCAGGCAGAGCATATGCGAATGAATCCGGTCCATTTCCAGCGCCATAATTCGCAGCCACTTGGCCCGATCGGTGATTTCGGTTTGCATAATGGCTTCCGTGGCTAGTACCGCGCCAGTGGAATGCGTGATGGCGCACAACCCGCACACGCGCCCCACCACCGTGGGTACCTGCTTGTAGTCAAAGCGCGTCATGCAGGCCTGTTCTACGCCGCGATGCACATAACCCAGATCGGCCTTGACCTCGCGGATGGTCTCGTTTTCGCAGCTAAAGCGAAAATGCAGCGGTTCGAGCAAAACCGCGTGCTGGCTGCCGAGCGGGATTTCAAGCAGTTTGGTCATGGTTTTTCCTTAACGGGGCGCGGGGCGCGTCGGGTTCTAAAAAGATTCCGCCTTGGGCGTTTTCGAACTGGACGCCTAGCAGATCGAGCATTTCCGCTTCGCCGTAGTGGGCGGAGGGGATTAGATCGGCCACGCTAGGAACGATCGCATCATAGGGCACGGCGCAAAAGAGCATTTTAACCGGCAGGTTTTGGCCGATCGCGCTAAAAACCCACTGCACTTCGTAGTTTTCCCCGGTATCGACGGCATTGACGGTAATAAAGCGCCATTTTTTCGGGTCATTGAGTGCTTCGACTTCGGCGCGAACCCGTTCAAGTGTGATTTCAATTTTTTCCATCTTCTACTTTCCCTGCCATTTCCCGCCGATCGGTCTGGCCGTTTTGATCGCTGAGTTTTCCAAAGAGCTTAAAGGGTTTTTCGATCGCCTTGGATTTGGCCGCCAGAATCTCCAGCGCTTTGGCGACCCCTTCGATAATCTGCTCCGGCCGAGCCGCGCAGCCCGCGATGTACACATCCACGGGGATAAAACGGTCAACCCCGTCGCCCACGTGGTACATATGCCGAAACACGCCGCCGGTGCAGGTGCAGCTGCCTACTGCCACAACCACCTTGGGTTCGGCCATCTGGGCGTAGAGCTCCACCAGCCTTTCGCGGCTGCGGTGGGTCACAGGGCCGGTGACTAGCATCACATCGGCCTGTTTGGGGTTGCCCCGGTTGAGCATCCCCAACCGTTCAATGTCGTAGTGCGGGGCGAGGCAAGCGAGAATCTCGATATCGCAGCCGTTACAGCTGCCCGCGTTGTAGTGCAAAATCCACGGCGATTTTTTTCTAAAAAAGTTCAGTTTCATCCGATTCCGATCAGGTTGATAAACCCTAAAGGCAGCGAAAGCCCCAGCGCGATTGTCACCGTTTGCCGCCAGTTCAACCGCGCGGTGGCGTTGTCCACCAAGGTCACGGCCAAAAACACGCCGATCGCCAGCGCCGCGCCCAGCCAAAAATTCGCGCCGCCAAAGAGGAAGATAAACGCATAGGCAAACACATATTCCAGCCAGCGGGCGGTATAGAGCGCTTCGTAAAACACGCCCGAATACTCAATCTCCGCCCCGCCGATAATCTCCTGATGCGCTTCAGCCATATCGAAGGGGCTTTTTTTGAGCTTGGCGGGCAATACAATCAGTACGCCCAAAAAGAGCGCCCATAGGCTAAAAAGCGGAATCTGATCGCTTTGCAAAGCCGCTGCGCCTTCAAAACTGCCTGTGAGCAGATAAAACCCGATCCCCGCCAGCAAGAAGATTGGCTCGTAGGCCAAAATCGCCAGCAGTTGCCGCATACCGCCCAGTTGGCTATAAACCGACTGCTAGCTATAGGCCGCGACAATCAAAAAGCTA
>JBFWML010000054.1:0-13221 GCA_050251635.1 Campylobacterales bacterium
CTTTGAGTGTAAGTTTCATTCAGCGCCCGAGCAAGCAGACCGTTAAAATTCTCCAGCCCTTTGTTTGAGTGAAGCACTCTATGGGCACCTTGCGACATTGCAGAAGCGTGGATTGTCATATACGTCATTTTAACAGCATTTGTTAAGTTGCGCAACATTATTTTTTATAATTCTCCGCCATATAGTTTCCGATTTCTGCCATGATAGATCCCCGCTCTTTGTATAACTCCACTTGGTATTTCACCCAAGCCTCTTTGCGTTCTTTGCTTAGGTAATACAGATCGTGCTTTGGGTTGCTAATCTCTTCCCGGTACCACCCTTCGGCTTCCTTGGTGCGCTCTTCGCTTAGCGAATCCAACGCCTCGGCGGCGGCTTCGCGGAAAATCTTGACCCAGTCGATCTTTTCGGGGTTGGAGATGGGTTTTGTGGGGTCGAATTCACTAGGGTCCACCCCCTGATCGACATACATCGCTTCCCATATAACATAGCCAATGAATATCGAAGCAGCTGTTGCGGCGTTTGAATCTTGATGAACTTCGCTGTATCCGCCATCTAGAAAAAGCTGATAGATTTCATCCGGTATACCTTTTTCATTGTAGGGGTTCTTGGTGTGGATAATTTTAGACTGCTCAATCGCGGCTCTGGTTGCCGAGGTTGCGGTTTCGCTTGAAGAAAGCGTGTGGGGCCGGGTGGATGCTTTATGGGGTGCGGTCTGTGAAAGCGCCTGCGTGAGTCCGCCGCTAAAACCCGCTTGAACTGCCGGTGCTTTTTGGTTTGCGGTGATGCCTTGTTGTTGCGCGAATGCCGATGCCGTGACTGTCATGGGCTTTCCTTGTTATTTCATGCAAAATAACAAGCAAATTAAATGCCAATTAGTGGCAGTGCTGCAAACTCGCTTGCGGATCGGTGGCGAAGTAGTAGCCCGTATAAAGCGTGTTGAGCCCGTAGGCGATCACCAGCAAAGCGGCAAGGCGCATCAGCCAGGTGCGCAGGCGGGTTTGTTTGAGCAGCCCCACAAAACTGCCCAGTAAAAACAGCGCCGGAACGGTGGCAAGGCCAAAAACCGCCATCACAATCGCCCCCTGTGTTGCGCTGGCCGTGGCGGCGGCGGTGATGGCGAAGAAATAGACAAACCCGCAGGGCAGCAGACCGTTAAGCAGCCCCAGGCCATAAAAGCTGGCAAGGCTTTGGCTTTTGATGAGCTGGCCGAAACTTTGGCGGTACCACGCCGTGCTTGAAAGCGAATGTTCGATGGCGGTTAGAAAACGCAGTTTTCCCAGCAGGGCCAATCCCGCCAGCACCATCGCAACCCCGGCAACGAGATAAAGCGCGGCGTTGGTGGCGGCGTTAAAGGCGATCATGCTCCCAAGCCAGCCCAGCCCCGCGCCAATCAGCGCGTAGGTGCTTACACGCCCCAGCCCGTAGAGCAGATGGGCCAGTGCCTGACGGGTTTTGTTCCAACCCTCACCCATCTTGCTGCCGCTGTAGGCAATCACAATACCGCCGCACATGCCGATGCAGTGGCCAAAACTCCCCAAAAATGCAATGGTCACGATCGACCACAAACCCAGCTCGATCACTCTGCGCCCATCAGTTTGCGTTTGACGGCGGGGTTGGTGAGGTTTTCGCCCCGCAGCATCATCGCTTCCATCGTTGCATAATCGACGCGGCCCGAAAAGGGGTGCTCATACGCGCCAAAACCGTAAAACATGGGGGTCTCCTCCGTGCGGCTGTAAAAGGCTTCGCGGGCATTGACCCAGCGTTGTGAATCGCGGGCGTGCACCCACAAAACCGTCTCGTTTTTAAAGGGTTTGTCCGCCAAAAACAGCGGCATCCCGCCCAAATCATGAAAAAACCACGTGCGGCCGTCGGGCGCAACGCTTTGCGCGGCGTAGTCAAGGGTGTCGATAATCATGCCGCACTGGGCATCCTGCACCCGGCCCAATTCGATCGGCAAAGGCAGTTTATCCGCATTGCCGCGCACCACCAGCACGGTGGCGTTCACCCCCGCAAAACTGGCGATCAGCGCCGCCGCAAAACCCAGCGCGATCAGCACCGCCAAAAGCGTCAAAACCCGTTTCATAACCACACTCCGTTTCTTACAAAATAGCCGATCGGATAAAGGGCGCAAATCATCAAAAAAAGCGCAATAAACCCGGCCCCCGCCCAAAAAAGCCCCTTTACCTCACGCCTTAGCCACAACGCCGCCACCCCCGCGCTTAGCTGCGCAAAAACCCCCAGCAGCAGCGCGCCGTAGAGAGCGTAACCCATATAGTGGTATTCGGGTTGCAGCAGGCAGTAGGGGCACTGGTGGGTGGGCAGTTCGTACACGTAGGGGCTTACCGCGTAGATGACTGTTAGCAGCGCCACCGTCAAAAACACCGGAGCCACCGCCACCGACAAAACGCCGTGGCGCAAAATCCCCGCCGCAACACTTAAAACCCCCAGTGTCGCAAACAGGGCGATCAGCGCCGTTTTGTTTATCCCCAGCGGCAGCGTTCCGCTAGTTTGGGCCACGCCGTAAAGCAGACTGCAGCACTGCACAACGCTTCCGGTATCCAGCCCCGCCAGAAACAAAACGCCCAGCAGCGGCTCAAGGGCAATCAGCCCAAAAAGCGGCACAAACAGCGCAAATTTCGCCCGCGTAAAGGGCCATGTTTTTTCGGCCAGATCCAAGCGGTGCATCACCAGCCACAATCCCAGCCCAATCGCCGTGATAATCCGCACAAACAAAAGCGGCGTGCCGTAGGCGTTGGCATTGACCACCCCCGCCGCGCACATCGCGCCGGGCAGCAGCGATGAGAGCCGATCGAGCAAAAAGACAAAAAAGGGCAGCAACGCCCCCTTGATCGCCAACACAAACAACACCAAAACCGCCGCCAGATAGACCCGTTTTTCCAGGCGGTATTGCTCCGGCGCGCTAGAGGTAAAATCCCAGCTTTTTAAGACCCGCAGCGCCGTCGCCAGCGCAAAGGCCGCCAAGATCAGCGCCAGCAAATCCAGCCCGATCAGCGCGGCAGCCTGCGGCAGCATCAAGATCACGCGCCCACGCTCCCTTCGCGCATTTCAAAAACGCCCTCTGCTTCGAGGGTGTCAAAAAGCGGATCATGGGTGGCGATCAGCAGGGTTTTGCCTTCGTTTTTGAGCCGTTGCAAAATCGCCAGCAAAATCTGTTTGTTGACCGCGTCGAGATTGGCGGTGGGTTCGTCGGCCAAGATCAGTTGCGGGTCGTTAATAAGCGCGCGGGCGATCGCCACGCGCTGCTGTTCGCCGCCGGAAAGCAGCCGCGCGGGCACATCGGCCTTTGCGCCGATTCCCAGTTTTTCCAGCGCGGCTTGGCCCTGCTGCGCGGCCTTAGAAAAGGGCACGTTCGAGGGAGCCAGCGGCAAAATCACGTTTTCCAGCGCGCTCATTTGGGGGAGCAGGTGAAATTGCTGAAAAATAAACCCCAGCTTCTCCCGCCGGAAGGCGCTGGCAAAATGATCGGGCAGTTTGGCCACGTTTTCCCCCAGCACAACCATCTCGCCCCCGGTGGGTTTATTCAGTGCGCCGATCAGGCTTAAAAGCGTGCTTTTGCCGCTGCCGCTGGGGCCTTTAAGCAGATAAAGCCCCGGTTTGCGGATGCTCAAAGTTGCGGATTTGACCGCCTGCATTTCGCGGGGGGTGTTTTCGTGGTAGGTTTTGTAAACCTTTGCAAGTTCGATCATCGCAACACCTCATGCACATCCGCCGCCGCCGCCCGCCACGCGGGGAAAATCACCGCCGAAATAAAAACCGGAACGCTCAGCAAAAAGACCAGCGCCGTCACCCCAAAGGGCACATCGGGCGCGGGGCGGTAGCGGTGCGGCAGGTTGTCCGCGCCCAAAAACAGCTCCATCATCCCCGGCGCGCCAAGCCAGAAAACATACCCGTAGGCCAGCGCAAAACCCGCCAAAAAGGCGCTCAAGGCCACCAAAGCGCTTTCGATCAGCTTCCACGACACCACCGCGTTAATGCTCCAGCCCACGGCCCGCAGGATGCCGATCTCCTTTTTTTCGTGGGGCGTGAGGGCGCTGGCCTTGTGAAACAGCAGAATAAAAAAGCTCAGCAGCACCGTGGAAAAAAGCGTGACAAACAGGCCGCTTTTTTGGTCGTAGAGGTGATCGTATCCGGCGGCGATGTCGCTTTTTTGGAGCACGCGCGTTTCGGGATACAGCTCGCGGATTTTGCGGGCAATGACGGGGATTTCCACGGGGTTGGGGGTAAAGGCGGCAATATCCGCCGCTTCATCCGCGCCGTAGCCCAGCACCGTGCGGGCGGTTTGGGTGCCCATGAGCACCAGATCGTTGCTTTCCAGCGCCGTGGCTTCGTTGAAAACTCCGGCCACGGGGGCTAAAACCAGATCGCCCTGCGCGGTGTAAAAGGGGAAGCGATCGCCCAGATGATATTCGTCCATCAGTTGCCGTACCCCCGCGCCTGCAATCAGCGCAGGCTGGTCTAAAAACAGCCCCAAATCCAGCCCGTCGCTCACCGCTTGCAGCCGCGCGGCGCTTTCGGCTTCGAGCAGATTGAGCCCCACAACGCTTAGGGTGCGGTTCGCCGCCTCAAAGCGGTAGTAGCCCCACACCCGCGCCACGGCGCGATCGATGCCGGGAATCTGTGCGATCTTGTCGGCCCATGCGGCGGGCAGCGGCGCGGCGCGTCCGGCTTTTTCGCGCACAATGACCAGATCGGCTTGCCCTTGCAATGTAAGGGCCACTTCGTTTTTAATGGCGTGGGAAAGCAGCAGGGCGGAAAAAAGCAGCCCGGTCAGCAGGGCAAAAAGCCCAAAGACCGTGGCGTGGCGGCCTAGATGCTGCACCAGCGAAGCGGCGGCAAAACGGAAGACAAACCCGTTCACGGCCGCACCCAAGTAAGCAGCGATTGCGGCGGCAGGGCAGGGTGCAACCCCTCTTTTTGCTGCGGCAGCGGATGACGAAAGGCGGCGCTTTGGGTGCTAAAGGCAATGCCGGGCAGCCCCGTTAAACCCGCAACGCTCTCGCTTTGGGGCGCGCCCTTTGCGGCGTGGATCAGGCAGAGCGCAAAGACGCACCCCCAAAAGCCCAAAAAAACCAGCATCCGATCGCCGTTTTTTTGCATCAGCGATCCAGCGCCCAGACGGCCTCTTGGGTCACTTCGCCAAAACGCAGCCGTTGTTTGCCCCGGTGGTCGCGCATAAACGCCTGCGCATCGGCTTCGTTTTCAAAGGGGATCGGCTCGTGACCCATGGGGCCGTACACATCGCTGCCCAGCACGTACCACGCCCGGGTTGCGTCGATCGCTTTAAGAGTGTAGTAGTCGGTGACGATCAATGTAACCGGTTTGCCGTGGGTGCCGCCGTAGCGGGCGGGGGCGAAATAGTATTTGAAAAAGTCCTTTGCGCCGTCGAAGTAGTATTCGGTGCCGTCCGCAAAACTCTGTTTGGCCGCCCATTTGGGGTATTTGGCCACAAACATCCCGCACACGGGGCATTTGGCGTTTTCGGGCACGGCTAACCGATCGCTCTTAGCCCCGGCGGGCAGGTTAAAGCGCTTTTTCTCCCACAGATAAAGCGCGAGATCGTGGCGGTGGGGTTCGGAGAGTTTGGCACAGGGGGTTTCTAAAGCCGTTTTGAGTTCGGCGATCGTATTAAACTGCATGGGATCGGGCGCGTTTTGGCAGACCCGATCGTGCAGTTTTTGGCCCCGTTCATAGGCTTTGGCCCGCGCGGGCGCTTGGGCTTGGTCGTCGGCGTCGGCATCCCGCGAGGCCACCGTAAGGGCAAAGCCAAAGCTGCGTTTATCGCCGCCGTGTTGAGCGATAAAGGCATCGGCGGCCGCTTCGTCGGCGAAGGCGGGTTTGGGATAGCGGGTGAGTTCGCTTGTGAGATTGGAGGCCAGCACATAGACCGCTTTGCGCGCGTCGATCAAGCGAAGCGAAGCGTGATCGGCAGCCAGAATCTGCGTGATTTTGCCCTCGATCGCCGCAAAATCCCGCGCCAGATACTCCAGCGACACGTAGCGCCGCACCTCGCCCCCCGCAAGATGAACCTCATGGACACTGCGGGCGTGATCGCCCAGCGCCAGAGCGCTGACATAACCGTACTCGCCCGCCGCCGCATAGAGCAAGGCGGCGAGCCAAAGGCCAAGTTTTTTCAATTAATGCTTCCCGAAACGATCGAGCTGAATATCCCAGTAATAAAGCGCAATGCCCTGCAGTTTGGCATCGCCCAGATTTGCGCCGCACGCGCCCGAATCGCGGATTTCGGCCTTGAGTTCGCCCAGGGTGTGGGCGTGAAACTCCTTGAAGGCCGCCTTGTTGCAGCTCTCTTCAAAAAGCTCTTCGCCCAGCTTGTACATCATATTGCCCCGGTTTTTTTTGATCATCTGCATATCTTTTTCAAAGTCCGCCAGCGCCGCGCCGTAGGCGCCCTTGTGATCGGTGAGCGTGCCGCCGTTTTCCTTGGCGAAGGCTTCGGCGTCGGCCTTGGAGGTAAAGGCGTATTTGCTCGTGGCGCTCATGGTGCCCTTGATATGGCTGCCCACGACGTAGTGCGCCTTGTGGGCGTTGATAAACTTTTTGCTCGCCGTATCGACCACCAGCACTTCGGCGATTTCGTTGCGTTTATCGCGCAGGTAGCCCATTTCGCGCTCTTCGACAAGGCAGTGGATGGAGCAGTATTGGCGGGTTTCACCGTTTTTGAGCCGCACGGCGTGGTTGGTTTTGTAGAACTTGGGCAGATACATGCCGCAGTTGGGGCAGTAGGCTTTGGCCGGCCCTTGTTGCAAAAGCTCGGCTTCGTTTTCGGGGACGGACTGGAACATGCCGTTGCCCGCAAAGAGCAGGGAACAGGCCATTAAAAAAGCGGCAAACAGGCGCATAGCGCCTCCTTTTAAGAAGTTGCGCAATGCTAGAACGCAACTGTTAAGAGCGTGTTAAGCCTGCATAATCCGGTCGCGTCCCGCGCCCTTGGCCGCATAAAGCGCCGCATCCACCCGGCCGATCAGCGCTTCGGCGCTCTCTCCCGGCGCAAGGGTGCCCACGCCCGCGCTAAAGGTAATGCGCCCGGCGGCGGTAAAGTCGGTTTGCGCCACCGAGGCTTTGAGCCGTTCGCAAAAGCCCAACGCTTCGGGGAGGGCGGTGTCGGACAAGATTGCCAAAAACTCTTCGCCGCCCCAGCGCCCGATCGTATCGGTGCTGCGGCGGTTTTTCATCAAACAGGCGGCAAACTCTTTAAGAACCGCATCTCCGGCGGGGTGACCGAAGCGATCGTTGACGCTTTTGAAGTAGTCGATGTCAAAAATCACCAGCGAATAGGGGGTTTGGTAGCGCTCAAAGCGGGCCGTTTCCGCGCTGATAACTTCGTGGAGTTTGCGGCGGTTGTAAAGTCCGGTGAGCTGATCGGTGACCGAAAGTTCGGCCACGCGGCGGCGATCGCGCAGGGCCATAATGCCAAAGGCCAGGTTGCCCGCCAGCTCGCTAATAAGCCGCATCTCTTCGCCCGCAAAGGCCGATTTGTGTTTGGCGTACAGGCCGATTGTGCCGATGGCGTGGTCTTTAAAAACGATGGGAAAGGCCGCCGAGGCTTTAAAGCCGTGTTTGAGCGCCTTTTCCCGCCACGGCTCAAACTCCGGGTCGTTGGCAATATCGTTGGTGACGACGGCTTGTTTTTCTTTGATGCTGCGTCCGGCGGGCCCCATGCCGCAGGGCGCATCCGACCAGCACAGCTGCAGTTCGCCCGCGTAGTCGCGCCCGTCGCCGTGGCTGGACATGATGCGGATGGAGTGCCCGTCATCCTCTTTGGCGTAGCCGATCCACACCAGCGAATAGCCGCAAACGCTTTGCAAAATCCGGCACACCTTTTCCAGCAGTTGCAGCTCCGAATCGGCGGTGAGTAGCGCCATATTGGATTCGCTCAGGGCGCGGTAGGAGTGGTTGAGCCGTTCGAGCGCCTCGGTGCGGGCCTGAATTTCGTGGCGCATGGGTCTAAGAATCCACCGCGAAAGCACCGTCCACAAAATCGCCCCCACCACCAGCGTCAGCCCCGCGACAAAGAGCACCAGCAGCCAGGCAAGCAGCCTGAGCGAGTCGGCAATATGGTTGTTTCGGTATGCAAGGCGGATATCAAGCATGCGGCTTCCCACGGCGATGCTGCCGCACTCGGCAATCTGCAGCCGATCGGTTAAGGTTTGCGTACCGTGGGTAAAGAGCATCTTGCCGCCCCTGAAACCCACCTCCAGCAAGGCAAGATCGGGCCGCCCTTCGGCCCATTTGCGCAGGAAGTTGCGCGACTCGGCGTAATCGTTGCGCAGAATCGAATCGCTCAAAAACCCGCCGATCAGCTGAATTTCGGTGATAGTACGGGTTTTGGTATCCAGCAGCAGCCGGTCTTTTTGAGTGGTGTAAATGTAAAAAGCCACCAAGGTGTTAAAGGCCACCAGCGTCGAGAGTATCAACGCGATCAGGCGGTTTTTTTGGTGGCGGTAGGCGTCGGTCATGGCTGTTTCAATACGGGTTTAACGGCTTTGAGCATGGCGCGGTGGCGATCGTAATCGCTGTCTTGCGCGGGCACGAATCCGCTCAAATTCTGGCTGATAGCCTTAAGCACATGGGCGTGTCTAGGATTGTCCTTGAGCGCCAAAAGCGCCCGCCGGATCGCTTCGATTTGGTGCGGCTCCATATTGGCGCGGGCTACGAAAACATGGGTGGAGTAGGGTTGCGAGTAGGCCAGAGCGCGAACGCCGGGCATGGCTTGCGGCGTAAAAAGCTCTTCGGCCACGGCTCCGGCGTCGAAGTCGTCGTAGTAAACGCCCAGATAAACATTTTCGTGGTTGTCTAAAAAACGGTACTGCTTTAAATCGGACAGCTTGATTCCCGCCTGCAAAAGCATATGCAGCGGCACCTGCGCGCTCAGGGTGGATTGGGGGCTGCCAAAGGCGAAGCGTTTGCCCTTAAGATCGGCCAGGGTTTTAAGGGGCGACTCCTCGGCCACAAACACGACCGATCGAAAAGCCGCCTCGCCGTCAAACTCAAAACGCGCCAGCAAAGGCTTGGAGCCGTAACGATCGACAATTTCCACATAGGGGCTGCCGCCCAAAAAGGCGATGCACAGCTCGTCCCGGGCCGTTTTCTCGATATGTTCGGCGTAGCTGGAGGAGATAAAAATCTCAACCTTGGTGCCCAGCTCTTGGGTGAGATAGCTGGCGAGGGGGCTGTATTTTTCGGTGAGCACCTCGGCGCTGAGATAGGGCATAAAACCCAACTTGATAACACCCTCGGCAGCGTAAAGCAGGGTCGAAAGCAAACCCACAAGAACTAACCGAATCATGTAAGCCCCCTTGAAGATTCGACCAGTGTAACACAAATTGGAAAGTTTTTGATCTCAATAATTGACCGGGCATCAATCAAAAGCTCTTTTCCGCTACCGGAATGTGCCGGCGTGTGTACTAAGGTTTAGGATTTTAATATGGGTCAATGAATATGAATTGTGTTTTTATAGTTAAATTTAAGTTATTAGTGATATTAAAAAGCAGCCTGTCACCATTTTCTCTGTCACCATTTTCTGCCCATTTTCGTTAGGCAATACTAAAGTCGATCTTTCCAATAACCCGGCTTCCGGTGCAGGTTGGCAACCGCCACAACCAGAATAAACTCTTCGCGTAACTGATAAATCAGGCCGTAAGGGAAACCATTGACTAGGCATCGCTTGGTATTTTTGCCTAGTGGATGCCATGCTTTCGGGTGGCTCTCAATGCGCGAAACGGCTTTTTTGATTTCGGAAACAAACCGAAACCCCAGATCGGGCTGAAGGGATTCGTAGTATTCAAACCCCTCATCCAACTCGGCTTGCGCGGCTGTCAGAAACTCACTTCGCATATTTGACGAAAACCGTTTCGGTGCTAACGGATAAAATCTCTTTCCTGTCAAAAGCGCGGATTCGATCTTCAGCTTCCTGCTCCCAAAGCTTGTCGATCGCTCGATCGGGAGTGTCCAAACTGGCTAAAATCACATCCACCAACGCCAGCCTCTCGTGGGGCGGCATCTTAATAACCTCATCCTGCAGTGTTTGACTAAGTGCCATAGTGCCTCCCGTCAATGTTTGGGTTAAGCCCGCACCGACATGCGTGCAAAGTTCAGGATTTTAACATAAGCCAATGGATGGGGATTTGTGTTTTCATGGTGGAGGAGAAGTTCTTTGCTATATAAAAAAGTAGCCTGTCCCCATTTCCCTAGACATTTAACGCTTGAGTTGAGAAATATTTGAGCCGCAGGGTCAAATATTTCTCTCCAATGTTTTGTTATATTAGTCTGCCACTCTCCATGGATTTGATGGATTCTTACCTCCGCCAGGGCCGTATGAGTTTCCTCCGCCAGGGCCGTAGCTTTTGCCTCCACCAGGACCGTAACTCTGACCACCTCCAGGCCCATAGCTTTTACCGCCTCCTGGACCATATGATTTTGAACCACCAGGTCCATATGGATTTGTTTCTACTCCACCATATGTGGCCCCAGGTTGTGGTTTGTCGTAAACTTTCCAACCATGCTGATAACCATCGGCATAAGCATTTATTGTTGTTAATACTAAAATTGTGAAAACTAATCTCTTCATTTGAGACCTCCAAAAATAAGTTTGCCTACTGTTCCTTTAACAAAATAGACATATTCAAGAGTTCCTGCTTAGGTGCTTAAACTTTTGAATATAACGCTCGGCTCTGGGGCTGCATGGAGCGTAGCGTAATGCAGTCCCTAGCAGCCGTTTGTTAAAACTATTTACCCGCACGCTCGAACTCTTTTAGCATTTTAATACCCATGTAAATTGCTTCGTGTGCATGCCCTTCTGATATTTTTTGCCCATGAATAGCAGCGTTACATACTTTTAGAATGTAGTCGAATGAACTGTGCAAACCTTGGTACTCAGGGTATTGGTTAACAAATTCACGAAATAATTGCCTTGCGGACATGTACTTTGACTTCATTGATAGCGGATCAGCGGTCTGTGTTCGCTTCCCTAGAATCTCTCTAAGAGATTTCTCCAACTCCATTCGGAGCCTAGCAAGTGCAAAGTTAGGATCATTTCCTGATTGGTTAAGATAAGCTTCTAGTTCATCCTCCATTTCCTCAGGAGACTTCTGATCTTTTAATGTTGAATTAAGCTCTTCTTTTGCCTCCTGAACCTGCTCTTTTCCAGGAAGATGTACATTAACTGTTTGATTTACCGTGTTTGATATAGCAGTTATCATGTTGCTATAAACATTAAGGAATTGCCGAGTCTCCTCTTTAAATTCCGCTACTTCAGACTTAACCTGGGATATCTCTTTCTCAAACGTCAGAAACTTTCCAAGACTTATCTTTTTTGCCATAGGTAGAAGCAAGATAAAGATAGCTAAAACCAGCAATGTCAGAGAAGCAGTGCCGATATCTTCTTTTGGTGGAAAACCGATGCCATATAGCCCCATAAGAAAAAGCCCGACACCAACTAAGCGGCATAGAAATGGAAAAATGTCGAATAGGATTATTGCTTTGAGTTTACCCACCGAACTTCCTTATAGTTTTAACTATTTATTCATCCCCACAATATGCCTCATTGCCGGAAATCACCCGATATCCAGACACTTTAAATGTCCGACTATCGGAAAAAAACCAGTCAGCACATTGCAAATTGACATATTTTGACCGATTCTACCAATAAATTCATAAGATTGTGCCTGTTTTTATGTCCTGTTGATTTTGATATACGGACATAATGTCCTGATATCCGGCTGAAAACGACTTAATAGGACATTATGTCTGTATTGTTCAAAGGGGTTGGCGGTGCAAAAAAAGAGACTGCTTGATCTGGTTCGTGAGTAGGCGGACTGATTGGGCATTTGGGCAGATCGCCTCAGTTAACCCTCTTGGCCGCACTTCTATAAACCGCCATCTCGTCCCGCTCGCCAATAGCCACAATAAACACAACAACCGCATTTTCAATCACCTCATACACAATACGAATGCGCGTGCCGTCGGCGTAGAGTTTGCGATACCCGCTCAAATCCATCCCCGCTTTGTTGCCCAGCTCTTTGCCTAAAAGCGGTTTGGTTTCTAGCTGGCGTAGTTTTTTGACGATCAAAAGTTTTTGGCGACCGTCAAGGGCGCGGAATTCCGCCTCGGCTTCGGGGTGGAGGCGGACGGTGTAGGTCACGCGCTGATTCCCTCGCCGGCAAGCAGTTCGTCAAGGGAGATGCCCTGTGCGGGCGGTGTGGCCTTGCGCGCTTGGAGGGTGCGGTAAATCTCCATATGCTCCAGCAGCTCCAGCGCCTCTTTCATCCGCTCGTATTCATCGGGCGCAACCAAAACCGCCTCTATCTGGTTGTTTTTCAGCACGGCAATCTTTTCGACCGCATGGCTGGAAACCTGAGAAAGAATCGCACCAAACCGTTTGGCTGCCTCCGAAGAGGAGATCATTTCGTTTTGTTGGTAAGCAATCATGGAAGACCTTACGGATAATTTTCCGTAGTTTAGTGGGTTATGTGGCTTGGGTCAAGGGCGGATGCCGTTTCCGCCCCGCCCGATGTTTCAATGTTGTGGAGTGTGACCTAAAGTATATTTTAATGTTTTTGTGTGTACCATCCCGTCACCTACGCCAAGCCTCTGCAAGCACGCTTGGCTTTTCTTCATCTCTTCCCCATGCCGTTCAGAATAAATTTGCTTAACTTCAAATATTCATCCGAGCCGAATTGTTTTGGCAGTTCGGAAAGCATCGCGTTTATCTGTCTGCTGCTTTTTACCTCGGCCAATAGCTTGAACAATTCTTCTCTCTCAAAATCTTCATAACGGACATACCGATCTAAATGACCAGCTAGCAGTAACAAGGTCATCCATGTGTGTATGGAGCTATGGTTGCCGACCGATTGGAAGAAGTGACTGTGGTGTGCAGGGATTTTAACCCCGCGATAGTTACGGTTGAAAATTCGGCCATTGTGGGCGCAGCGGTTGCGAATTTCCTTGAGGCGCTTTAGATGATTCGCGAAGACCTCAACAACGAAAAACCCAAAGACATTGGCAACGGGCTTGAGCAGGGCTTTCCCCTTTAGTTCTAGCTTCAGAACCATTTCTATCGGGACCATTAAAAATTCTGTGTCAGTCCGATAGGATCTTAAACCCCAAAGGATTGACCCATGAACCAAACAAGCCAGCGGTTCGATCTCGACACCGCTTTAGCGCAGATCAAGGCCGGAGCCAAGA
>JBFWML010000055.1:0-13145 GCA_050251635.1 Campylobacterales bacterium
CGGGAGCGCTTCTTTTCCAGCGCACGCTGCCAGTAGGTCGAAGCGTAAAAGAGCGTGGGCACCGCCGAAAAGATGCTTTTACCCAAGAGGGTTGAAACCTTCTCGATATCGAACTCTTTGAGGTCTTTAAACTGCGAAAGAATGTGGGGGAAAAAGTTTTTGAAAAAGCCGTGGATCAGGGCGTGGCGATCGTCGATCGGCGCATTTTTTTCGGGCAGGGGCAGATGGGCGATTTTGTGCACTTCGTCTTTGAGCTTGCCCGCGCCCAGCATCCGTTCAAAAAGTCCCGGCTGCACGCCGCCGAGCAGGTAATCGAGCAGCATGACCCCTTGGCCCTTTTGCTGGCTTTTGCCCCAGTCGTAGGCGATATTCATAATCATGTGGGTCAGCCGCACGGGGGAGCCGCATTCGCCCCGCGCTTCGGCGGTTCCGGCGTTTAGCGCCTTTTTTAGGGCCGCCAGCCCTTCGCCTTCGCAGAGCGTGTAGGTCAGCCCCACATCCATGCCGCCGTGATCGTCGCTGCCCGCGCTAAAGCCGATCGTCTCCCGGCGGCGCTTGTTAAAGCCGTGTTTGTCGGCGAGCTTGAGCAGATCCTTGGGCGTTGTTTGCCGGGCGATCTCGGCAGTCAGACGGGAGGAAAGACGCGATCGGGTGCCGTTGATCAGCTCCCAGTTATCAAAGAGCAGCAGCAACCGCTCAACGTGGCTGCGGCTGAGCTTGCCGTCCATGTCATAGAGCGGATGGGCCAGCACATGGGTGATGTTTTCGTGCTGCAGATAGTCGGTGAGTTCATAGAGGTTGTAGCGCAGCCGCTGGATTTCGGCGTGCTGACGCTCGGCAATATCGTAGGCCAGCACATGGACCTTGCAGCGATCTTCGGGGAAATAGGCGGTGATCTCTTCGCTCACAAAGACGCCCGGAAGGTGGGCGATCTCCAAGCACCCGGCGATCTCGTCGTGATCGGTAATGGTAAAGAGGTTCATCCCCCGTTCAAAAAGCGTGTCATAAAGGCGTTTGGGGGTGATGTAACTTTCCTGAATGCCCAGTTTTTTGGAGAAAAATCCGGCGGATTTGCTGGAAAATTTAGAGTGCAGATGCAGATCGGCTTTTGTCAAAAGAAACCTTCCCGTTTTGGTTACGGGAAGGAATGTAGAGCCAAAAGGTTACTGTTTGATTTCGATGATAAAGCCGTCGATCGCGTGGAGTTCGATGTATTTGCGCGCCGCCTTGTAGGTGGGAAAATCGTGCAGCCAGACGCGGTAGGGCGCATGGGCGTCTTCGACCTCGCGCACCTCGATGCGTTTGTCGCTAAAACGGGTACCGTTTTTCTCCCGCAGCAGTTCCGCCCCCTTGGGGTTGTTAAACGCGCCGATCTGGATGATAAATTTACCGGCCACCTCATCCTGAACGGGCGGCGTCTGGATGACGCTGAAGGTTTCGCCAATCACCCCTTTGGCAAACAGCGGCAGAGTCAGAAGCGCGATAAAGAGCAGTTTTTTCATAACACCTCGCTTTTGCCGGACAATTCTACCAGAATTGAAAAAACGGAACTTTTCATCATTACATCATGTAATCTTTTTACAATGGGCGCAAAATAAAGGCCGGGTATGAAACAGACGGTTATACTTCTTTTGACGGCGTGGCTGGCGTGGGCGCACGCATCGGGCGGCAACGAAACGGGACGGAAGGTTAAATGGGTGGGCACAATCCAAGCGCAGCAGGGCAATCTTTGGATGATCGACAATCAAAGGGTGGAGATTGGCGCCGCAAGCCGGATCGACAGCCCGCTAAGACCCGGCGACCGGGTGCGCATCAAGGGTTATGCGCGAGAGGGGCGCGTTATTGCCGTGGAGATTAAACGCCAATGAGAACCGTCCGGCTTTTTGACGCTTTGTATAGTTACGGGCTCTACGCGCTTTTGTACATTTTGATGCAAGCGGGGCGCAAGGGGTTTGCCTTTTTTGCGGAGATCGATCATCTGGCGCTTTTGGTCGCCCTGCTGGCTCAAACCTGGCTTCTGGCCGAACGGCTCAATAGGCCCGGCTTGCGTTTTTTGGGGGCCTTGATCGCTCCGGCGGTCTATACGGTCTTTGGCCTCTTTGCCGAAATTCGCTGGTTTACCGATATGAGCCACGCCTTTTTCTGGCTGACGGCGCTGCCGCTGGCGGCGCTGGGGGCCTGGGGACGGTTCAATATCTGGGCCATCTCGGCGGCCGGTCTTATCAATGTTTTTATCTTTGTGTTTATCTTCTTTTTCTTTGAGATCAAGGCCAACGCCGCCTACTATCAGCACTTCACCACCCTGAGCGTCACCGCGCAGGATGTGCATTTGCTCTTTTTCTTTGGCGCATTGAAACTTTTTATCGAAGAGCCCCACCACCGCTACATTATCCTCGGCGGTCTGGTTTTGGGGCTGTTTATCGCACTGGCTCAGGCGCGGGCGCTGCAAAACGCGCAAGCCCTCGACAGGCTCAACCGCGAGCTGGAAAAGCGGGTGCGCGAAGGGGTGCAAAAACAGGTGGAGCAAGAAAGGCTTTTGATTCAACAAAGCCGCATGGCGGCGCTGGGCGAGATGATGGGGATGATTGCGCACCAATGGAAGCAGCCGCTGGCCATTATCAGCCTGCTGTCCCAAAGCGCGCAGGCAGGGCTATCAAAGGCAAGGGCCGACAAAAAACAGATTGGCGAAGATCTCAAAACCCTCGACGATCAGGTCGCCTTTATGAATCAAACCGCGCAGGATTTCCGGGATTTTCTCAAACCCTCCCGCCGGAAAATCCCCTTTGACGTTACGCAGGCGGCGCTGTCGGCTTTGAGCCTGACCTCGCGGCTGATTGAACAGGGCGGCATCCGCTTGAATGTGGAAAAACCCGACGAACCGCTGATGGTCACGGGCTATCCCAACGAATTCAGGCAGGTGATGATGAATCTGCTCATCAACGCCCAAGAGGCTATTTTGAGCCGCGACGATCTTAAAAGCGGCCGCATCGCGCTTCGGATCGAATCCGCCGGCAAACAGGCGGTGATTACCGTAGAGGACAATGGCGGCGGCATCGAAGCCGAAGCGTTCGCGCACCTGTTCGATCCGCACTTCTCCACCAAAGTAAGCGGCAGCGGGCTGGGGCTTTATATGGCCCGCACGATTATCGAGGCCCACATGGGCGGACAAATCAGGGCCGAAAACAGCGGCGAAGGGGCGCGCCTGACGCTCTTTTTGCCGCTGGATGAACAGGACGGCGGCGCATGAGGGCGTGGCTGGGGCGTTTTGCCGGGGAGCTGTTTTTATACTCGGGCCAATATGCGCTTTTTTATCTCCTGATGAATCTTTCGCAGGGGGCGCAGCATCTTTTAAAGGACGGCGGCCATCTGGTGCTTTTTGCCGCGCTGATCGGCCAAACCGCCCTTTCGGCCAGCCTGACAGGCCGCCCCCTTTGGCGCGCGGCGTCGGTGTTCACCGCCCCGGTGCTCTACACGCTCTACGACGCGCCGGGCACCTATGAGTGGCTTTATAATATCGGGCATCTGTTTTTCTGGATTTTTTCGGCGGCGATCGCTCTTTTTCTGGCGCTCGCGCACCGCTTCCGCCAAGGCGCGATCAAGGCGGCAAGCGAGGCGGCGATTACCTTTACGAATATTGCGGTTTTTGTTTTTATCTATTTTTATTTTGACCTCAAGCTGGCTTTGAACAAACAGGTTAATCAGGGCCTCATCGATGCCGCCGGCCGCCGCGAGCTTTTGGAAATTTACAATATCCATTTGGGCTTTGCCCAATTTCTGGCAGACCCGGCCCATCTTTATATTATTTTCGGCGGCCTGTTTTTGGGCCTGACGATCGCCTACAGCCGGATGCAAAATCTGCGGCTGACCGATCGGATCGACCGTTTGCTCACGCTCTATCTGGACGCTGGCATCAAGGAGCGGGTGGTGGCCGATCCGGAGGCCTCCGAACGGCGCGATCTGGTCTTGCTGTTTTGCGATATCCGCAACTTCACCGCCGTCAGCGAGGTTCATGCGCCGGATAAAATCGTCGGCACCCTGAACGAATACTACGGCGGCATGGCGGAGATTATCGCGCGGCACGGCGGTATTATCAACAAGTTTATCGGCGATGCGGTGCTGGTGATTTTTGGTCTTAAGAATAACGGCAACCCCAAAGAACAGGCGGTTTTATGCGCACAGGCAATGATAGGCGCGCTTGAGGAGATCAACCGCCGTCTGCAAACAAAGGGGCTGCCCGGGATTGACAATATCGGCATCGGCATCCACGGCGGCGAGGTCGTTTTGGGCGCGATCGGCAGCCGCGAACGCAAGGACTACACCGTGATCGGAGACGCCGTCAACACCGCTTCGCGGCTGGAAACGCTTTGCAAAACCCACGGCAAAAACCTCATCGTCTCCAAAACGGTTTTCGATGCGCTCTCTTTCCAGACGCAGTCACGGTTTGTCTTTTTGGAAAATGCGGCACTCAAGGGCAAGGCCGATAAAATTGCCGCATACGCTTACCGGGGTGAGGCATGAGAATTTTGATTGTCGAGGACGACGCGCTGCTGGGTTCGCTTCTGGAAAGAAGCCTTAAGGAGCTGTTTACCGTCAACCGCGTCGCCACCGCTCAGGAGGCCGAAGCGTACATACAAAGCTACCGCTACGACGCGCTGGTGCTCGACCGGATGCTGGGCGGACGCGATGTGGGGCTGGGATTGATCCAGCGCTTTAAAAGCCGCTCTCCCGAAGGGGGCGTGCTGGTCATCAGCGCGCGGGGCGAGACCGAAGAGCGCATCGCCGGGCTGGAGAGCGGGGCGGATGATTATCTGCCCAAACCGCTGGATATTAGAGAGCTGATCGCCCGTCTCAACGCGCTCACCCGCCGCCGGATGCCCAAAACCCTCGCCCTCGGCCCGTGGCTGCTGGAGCTTGACGATCGGCAGGTTTTTAAAGAGGGCGAGCCCGTCCGCCTAACGCGCAAGGAGAGCGACCTGCTCTTTGCCCTGGCCCGCCGGGCGGGGAAGATTATCAGCCGCGACGCGCTGCAAGACGCGCTCTACCAAGACCCCGCAAGCGTGGCTTCCAACACGATCGAGGCGATTGTTAAAAGTCTGCGCAAAAAGCTGCCCGGCCTACCGATCGAAACCGTTAAAACGCGGGGTTATCTGCTTAAAAACTGATTTTCACCGTTTTTTCATCACCCTCCCCTAAACTCTTTTCCATGAAAAAAATTCAGCTTATCTGGAGCCTGCGGATGCGGCTCTTTCACTGGTTTTTGGCTCTGGCTATTTTGACCGCATGGCTTAGCGGCGATGACGAGTGGCTGGATATTCATACCCTTGCGGGCTATGCCGTGGGCGCGCTTTTGCTTGCGCGGCTCTATCTGGGTCTGGCCGGACGCGGTCACGAACGCTTTAAGGCTGCCTACGGGCCGGGAATCCGGATGTTTCAAAACCCCCTTGCCGCCGCGCGGGAGACTTCGCTGGACGCCACGGGTCATCCGCCCGCGTCGGCGGTGACGCTGGGAGCATTGCTTATCTTGCTGATCGGCGTGGCGATCAGCGGCGTGGCGGCCTTGGGCGCAATGGAGATGGAGGGGCCGCTGGCGGGGGCGCTGATGGGTCTGGATAAGCATCAGGCCCGCGCATTAAAAGAGTTGCACGAGATTTTCGCAAACCTTTCGCTGCTCCTGATTGGCGCGCATATTGCGGGGGTTTTGATTGACCACTTTATTCACAAAACCGGGGTTATACGAGGGATGATTACCGGATATAAGGAGACAAAAGATGATTAAGCAAGCGATCCTTTGGCTAGCGGCCTGTAGCCTGATGCTGGCTCAGCCCTTCGACGCGACGCCGCCTCCGGCGGTAGAGCAAAAGCCGTTTTTTACCGGCAACAACGCCCACAAATATCTGGGCTACGCCACACTGATCGCTGCGGCGCTTTCGGGTCTGGCTCCCAAAGAGGAGGGCGGCCTGCACGAATACGCGGGCTACGCCGCCGGCGGACTGGCGATCGCCACCACCGCCACCGGGTTGGCCTATCACATGGACGATATTCACCCCGGCTACGGCCTGAAAGACCCCGACAACATTCACGCGCTTTTGGGAGCGGGCGGCGCTTTGATTATGGCGGCGGGGCTGGCCAGCGCCCCGGAAGACAGCCATGCGGGGCCTGCTGCGGCCGGGGCCGGTTTGATGATGCTTTCACTCTATTTTGTCTGGTAAGGGAAAACGATGAAAAAGCTTTTGCTAACGGCCGTGAGCGCCGCTTTGCTGTGGGGGCAGAACCCCAATGCGGAAAGTCTGCTCAACGAGTTCAAGACCCAAGGGGGCGGCCCCTTTGATGCCAAACGGGGCGAGGCCGCGTGGATGCAGGAAAATCTCATCAAGGGCGAAAAGATGAGCTGTGTCACCTGCCACGGCAAGGATTTAACCCAAGGGGGCAAGCACTACACCAGCGGCGAGGCGATCGACCCCATGGCCCCGTCGGTGACCAAGACCCGCTTTAGCGATCTTAAACACACCCGCAAATGGTTTAAGCGCAACTGCAAAGAGGTCTACGGCCGCGAATGCACCCCGCAGGAAAAGGGCGATTTTATGCTCTTTATTCTCTCTAAGTAAAGGCACACAATGACACGGACTTTGATTATTTTAACCCTTCTGAGCACCTCGCTGCTGGCGGACTGGAGCGATCTGTTCGAACGCAAAAACGGCATCGAGCCGGTGACGAACGCCGCCTACAACAAAGCCTGCGGCGATTGCCATTTTCCCTATCAGCCCGGCTGGCTTCCGGCGCGGTCGTGGCAGAAGATGATGGAGCCGAAAGAGCTTGAAGATCACTTCGGCGACAACGCCGAGATGGAAGAGGAGGAGCGGCTTGAGATGCTCAAGTTCCTCGTCGATCACAGCGCGGAGACCTCCAGCTATAAACGCTCCAAAAAGATTCTCGCCTCGATCAAGGAGGCCGAAAGCCCGCTGCGCATCAGCCAGACGCGCTATCTGGAACGCAAGCACGAAGAGATTCCCGAAAAACTCATCAAGCAGGAGAAGGTCAAATCCCTGGCCCACTGTAACCGCTGCCACGAAGGGGCCGATAAGGGCAACTTTGACGACGACGATGTGGTGATTCCCAATTATGGACGGTGGGATCGGTAGCTTGATCCGGATCAAACCTTTTTGAAAGGTTGTTGTGGTTAAATATTGTTGACCATTCAACTTTGCCAAAAAGGGTGCCTATGGTTCACCTCCGGTTCAAGACGGCGGTTGCGGCTTTATTGATCGTGGCCGCCGGGTGGCTGCTGGGCAGCGGCGTCTATACCTTCTGGTACGCCAAGGGGTTTTCGTATCTGAGCGACAAACCCGAAGCCTGCGCCAACTGCCATGTGATGAACAACGTTTACGAAGGCTGGAGCAAGGGCGGCCACCAGCACGTGGCTACCTGCAACGATTGCCATGTGCCCCACAACTTTGCGGGCAAGTGGTGGACCAAGGCCCAAAACGGCTATCACCACGCCTACGCCTTCACCCTCAAAGAGCTTCCCAGCGTGCTGGAGGCGACTGCCGGCTCCAAAGCCATTGCCCAAAACAACTGCATCCGCTGTCACGGCGAACTGGCCGGTCACGCTATTTCAGCCACCCTCAACCCCCAAGCCGACGCGCTCAGCTGCATCCATTGCCACCGCAGCGTAGGTCACCCCCACAACTAGCCCGAAGGAGAAGAAAATGTCCGGCAAACGTCTTGTTTTGTTTTCTGTTTTGTTTTTGGCGGCGATCGCCGTTTCGGTCGGCGTGTTCGCCCTCTTTGCCGATATCGGCGAAAAGAAAAGCGAAGGCCGCCAGTACCCGCTGATGCTCGCCGAGCTAAGCGACGCCAACCCCGACTTTGAGGTGTGGGGCCGCAATTTCCCCTCCCATCTGGATGCCTACAAACGGATGGAAAAGGCCACCGACACCCCCACCGATTTCGGCGGCAACCTCCCCTACAGCAAGCTGATCCGCTATCCGCAGCTGACGACGCTATGGGCGGGCTACGCCTTTGCGGTGGATTTCAACGAAGAGCGCAGCCACTACTACACGCAGATTGACCAGATGGAGACGATGCGCAACAACAAAGCGTACCTCAACGCCCATGGTCTGGGCGCCTTCAAAGGCCAGCCCGGCGCTTGCATGAACTGCCACAGCGGCTGGGCTCCGGAACTCATCCGCCAAATGGGCTGGGAGGATTTCAACGGCAAGCCCTACTGGGAGACGATCAAGCAGATCGAAGCCAAGCACGGCGGGGATGTTCACGGCGCCAAGCTGGGCAGCACCTGCGCCGACTGCCACAGCCCGCAGGATATGTCCCTTCGCATCACCCGCCCCGCCTACGTCAACGCCATGGTCGCCCGCGGTTACGAGGCCGACGAACGCCAAGGTCTCAAGGCCACCCGCGCCGAAATGCGCAGCCATGTCTGCCAGCAGTGCCATGTGGAGTACTACTTTCAGGGCAAAAACAGCCTGCTGACCTTCCCGTGGACGGAGTGGGAGAAGGACGAACCCTTCCGCATCGAAATGATGGACGCCTACTACGACGCGGTCAAAGCCGGGGGCGTGTTTGAAAAAGACTGGGTTCACCGCGACACCAAAGCGCCCATGATCAAAGTGCAGCACCCCGAAGCGGAGCTGTACTCCAGCGGCGTTCATGCCCGAAGCGGCGTCTCCTGCGCCGACTGCCATATGCCCTACAAGCGCGAAGGGGCCAACAAGATCACCGAGCACTTCATCGCTTCGCCGCTGAACAATATCAACGCTTCGTGCAAAACCTGCCACGCCCAGAGCGAAAAGGAGCTTGGCGATCGGGTGAGCTTTATCCAGCAAACCACCGCCAACGGCCTGCGCCAGAGCGAAACGGCGCTGCTTTCGCTGATTGCCGATCTTAAAACCGCCCGCGCCGAGCTGGCCAAACACCCCAAATTCGCAGCCCTCGCCGACCCCAAAGCGCAGGAGGCGGAGATCAGCAAGGCGCTCCAGACGCCGCTGGAGCTGCACCGCAAGGCCAGTATGCGCTGGGACTTCGTGGCCAGCGAAAACTCCACCGGCTTTCACAGCCCGCAGGAGGCCAGCCGGATTCTGGGCCAGTCGATGGAGATGGCCCGCCGCGGCCAGATCGAAACGGCCAACGCCCTCGCCGCCTACGGCATCACGCTCAAGCTCACCCCGGCCGCCAAAGCGCCCGGTGCGCCAAAGCCGATCGAACTGCACCATGCGCCTGTCGGCAGCGCGCCCCCGGCCAAGCTCATTGCCGTCGATCGGGCAACCGATCCTCTTGAATACTAGGTTTGTTTGCTCCGCCTCCGGGCGGGGCGCGGCCCATTCAGCCAGGTTTCGTTATGGTGTTCTATCCCAAAACTTGGAGGTGAAGCGTTTTGTCCATCGATGAACGTAGATGCGATTTTCTTAATTTCCGTTCCCCAGATTCTTCCGACGGTTTCAAAATCCACCAACTGGCCGCCAAATCCCCCCCGCTGGATCTCAACAGCGTTTACCACTACGCGCTGCTGTGCCGTCACTTTGCGAAAACCTGCCTGATCGCGGAACGCGAGGGGCAATTGGCCGCCTTTGTGACCGCCTATTTTCCCCCCGATCGGCCCGGTACGCTTTTTGTCTGGCAGGTGGCCGTAGATAGCGCCTTTCGCGCTCAAGGGGTGGCACAGAAGCTTCTAGCCGAGCTGGTCAAACGGACAAATCCGGCACGGATCGAAACCACCATTACGCCCGACAACGCAGCTTCGCAGCGGCTTTTTACCGCGCTGGCGCAAACGCTGGGCGCAGGTTGGAGGTTTGAACAAACCTTCCTCACCACCGAAGAGCTCGGCGGCGCGCACGCCCCCGAAATGCTTTTTGAAATTCAACTTCACACAAAGGACAATCAATGAGAGTTATTGAAGCCATGGAGTCCCGCGTCAGGGGCTATGTACGCTCCTTTCCGGCCGTCTTTACCACCGCCAAAGGAGCGAAACTCACCGACGAACAGGGTAAAGAGTACATCGATTTTTTTGCCGGAGCGGGCACGCTCAACTACGGCCACAACAACGATCGCATCAAGGGCGCGATGATTGAGTATCTTCAAAACGACGGCATTATGCACGGGTTGGATATGGCCACCAGCGCCAAAACCGCCTTTTTGGAGACCCTCAGCGACACCATTTTAAGTCCGCGCAATCTTGATTACCGCATCCAGTTTACCGGGCCGACGGGCACCAACGCCGTGGAGTCGGCGCTCAAGCTGGCGCGAATGGTCAAGGGCCGATCGAACGTTGTGGCCTTTACCAACGCCTTCCATGGCCTCACCGCCGGATCGCTGGCGGTGACGGGCAACACCTTTTACCGCGACGAAGCGCATATCAGCCGCTCCAATGTGGCCTTTATGCCCTTTGACGGCTATTTTGGGCCCGATGTCAACACGCTGGATTATTTCCGCAAATATCTCGAAGACCCCAGCAGCGGACTGGATCAACCCGCGGCGGTGATTGTGGAGACGATTCAGGCCGAAGGGGGCGTGAATGTGGCTTCGGACGAGTGGCTGCAGGGGCTTGAGCAGCTCTGCCGCGAGTACGATATGTTGCTCATTATCGACGATATTCAGGCGGGCAACGGGCGCAGCGGCGACTTTTTCAGCTTTGAGCGCGCCGGGATTAACCCCGATATGGTGACGCTTTCAAAGAGCATCGGCGGCGGGTTGCCGCTGGCTTTGTTGCTGATCCGCCCCGATCTGGACCAGTGGAAACCGGGGGAACACACCGGCACCTTTAGAGGCAACAATCTGGCCTTTGTGGCGGCGCGGCAACTGCTGGGCTACTGGAGCAACAACGATCTAAGCGAAGCGGTCAAATACAAAGAAAAAATCGTGCGCGAGTCGCTGGAGGCGATTGCCAAAAAACACGGCGGCGCGATGGGGATGCGCGTGCGCGGACGCGGCCTGCTTTACGGACTGGAGATCGACGAGCCGGGACTGCCTGCGGAAATCTCCAAAATGTGCTTTGAAAAGGGGCTGGTCATCGAGCTGGCGGGCGCGAAGGATCAGGTGGTCAAGTTCCTGCCGCCGCTACTCATCGAAGAGGCCGATCTGAAGGCGGGCCTGGCCATCGTGGCTGAGACGATCGACGAGCTGATCGCCGCCAAGCAGGAGCGTCTGGGGGGTGCCTTTTGATTGTGCGGCACTATAAGGATACGGTCGGAACCGACCGGGAGGTGAAAGCCCCCGGCGGCACCTGGCAAAGCAACCGGCTTTTGCTGGCCGATGAGGGGATGGGGTTTTCCTTTCACATTACCACTATCCATGCCAATACCGAAACCTACATCCACTACAAGCACCATTTGGAGGCGGTTTACTGCATCAAAGGGCGCGGCGAGATTGAGACGATCGACGACGGCAAAGTTTACGCGATCGAACCGGGCATGATGTATGCGCTCAACCAGCACGACGCGCACCATCTGCGCGCCTTTGGCGAGCCGCTGGAGCTGGCCTGCGTCTTTAACCCGCCCATCTCGGGCCGGGAAGTCCACGGCCCCGACGGTGCCTATCCGCCCGCCGAAGGCTAACGCGCCGCATCCGCGCGGACCCGCCAAAAGGTGGCAAAGCGCGGCAGGCCGTTTGCGGTCAGACCGCGGTATTTGTAGGTAATAACCGCGCCGATCGGCGGCGGGTTTTGGCGCTGGGTGTCCGTAAGCCCGGAGCCGATAAAAAACCGTTTGCCCTCGGGCGTTTGAACTTCCAGCGATCCGGTGAGCCCCGCATATTTGCCCTGCCCCGGTTTGTAGCCTACGACGACCGCTTCGGCATCTTCGTAGCTTTTGACCTTGAGCAGATAGTCGCTGCGGCCCGCTTGATAGGGCGAATCGGATGCGCGGAGCATCACGCCCTCCCCGCCCTTTTCCTCCACGGATTTTAAAAAACCGGCCAGATGATCGGCGCTCTTGCAGCGGATTTGCTCGATACGCAAAGACCCCGGGATTACCTCAAGCCGCTTTTCGAAACCGCCTTTAACAAGCGGCGCATCGAATGCCCGGAACTTGATTTTTTGCCAGCGTTCATCGGGCGCAAAGCTCAGCACGATCGACGCGGTCTCTTCAAACCGTCCGCGCCCCAGCCACAGTTCGCCATCGAGCGCAACGGGCGGCAGTTGTTTGGTGAAGCTTTCGGGCGCGGCGATCGGGTTTTGCTGCCGCGTCCAGAGCTGCTTGCCGTCCCAATAGGCGCGGACACCGTCGTATTTCTCGCTCATCCACCAGCCGCCCGGATCGAACCCTTCGGGCATGGGTTTGGCGAGCATCAGTTCGGCCGGGGCAGCCAGCGCGGTTAAGCAAGCCAGCCAAAGCCCCAGCCAAAAGCGCATTAGCCCTCACCCAATCTTTCGCCCCGGCAGCTTCCGTCGCGCACGCGCTGCCACCAAGCCCTGTTGTTCAAATACCACTCCACCGTCTTGCGAATGCCGCTTTCGAAGGTCTCCCGCGGTACCCAACCCAGCTCACGCTCTATCTTTGAAGCATCGATCGCATAGCGCCGATCATGACCGGGGCGGTCTTTGACGTAGCTGATCAGTTCAGCGTAGCTTTGGATACCGCCGGGCTTGCCGGGCACAAGCTCATCCAGCAGGGCGCAAATCGTCTGCACCACTTCCAGATTCTGCCGTTCGTTATGACCGCCGATATTGTAGGTTTCACCCACCCGGCCCTGCGTGGCCACCAGCACCAAAGCGCGGGCGTGGTCTTCCACATAGAGCCAGTCGCGGATCTGATCGCCCTTGCCGTAAACGGGCAGCGGTTTGCCCTCCAGGGCATTGAGAATCATCAGCGGAATGAGTTTTTCGGGGAAGTGGTACGGGCCGTAATTATTGGAGCAGTTGGTCACCAGAGTGGGCAAACCGTAGGTTCTGCGCCAAGCTCTCACCAAGTGATCGCTTGAAGCTTTACTGGCGCTATAGGGGCTGCTGGGAGCATAGGGGGTGGTTTCGGTAAAGAGCGGCAAGGGTCTTTCGGCAGTCTCATCCGGATGGGGCAGATCGCCATAGACTTCATCGGTGGAGATATGGTGAAACCGGAAAGCGGCTTTCTTTTCGCCTTCAAGGGCGTTCCAATAGCTTCTGGCGGCTTCAAGCAGCGTGTAGGTGCCCACGATATTGG
>JBFWML010000056.1:0-13082 GCA_050251635.1 Campylobacterales bacterium
GCGCTTCAAAAACAGATAGAAGGGCAACAGGTTGAGATAATCGATCCGTCCGAAAATCATGCTTTATTTTCCCGTTTGGCGAAAAAATCCCGTTTAAATTCGGCCCATTGATCCGCGTTGATCGCTTCGCGGGCTTGACGCATGAGGGTCAGGTAATAGTGCAGGTTGTGCAGTGTCGCCAGCCTAAAATAGCTCAGTTCCTGCGCTCTAAACAGATGGCTTAGATACCCCCGCGTATAACGGCGGCAGGTGTAGCAGTCGCAGGCGGGGTCGATCGGATCGTTATCGAGCGCGTAGATTGGGCGTTTGATATTGATTTTGCCAAAGGTCGTAAAAAGCTGGCCATTGCGGGCGTTGCGGGTGGGCATGACGCAGTCGAACATATCCACGCCGCGATCGATGCCTTCAATCAGGTCTTCGGGGGTGCCTACGCCCATGAGATAGCGCGGTTTATCGATTGGCAAAAGCGGCGTTGTCACATCGAGCGTGGCGTACATTTCCGCCGGCGGTTCGCCCACGCTTAAGCCTCCGATGGCAAAACCGTCGAAGCCTTCGCCGTTCACGTCGATCGCCGTTAGGTCTTTGGCGCTTTTTTCGCGGAAAACGGGGCTGGTGCCGCCTTGGACGATCGCAAAAAGATTCTGCCCGGTTGCTTGCTCTTCGCTCTGTTTTTGGCGGTGGTGGATCAGTGAGGCTTCGGCCCATCGGGTTGTGCGGTCGATCGACTCGCGGATGCGTTTTTCGGTGGCGGGCAGGGCGGGCAGATCGTCTAAAACCATCATAATATCGCTGCCGAGCCGGTGCTGGATGTCCACCACTTTTTCGGGGGTGAACTCATGGCGGCTGCCGTCGATGTGGCTTTGAAAAATCACGCCGTGTTCTTTCACCTTGGCGCTGGCAAGGCTAAAGGCCTGAAAACCGCCGCTGTCGGTTAAAAAAAGCCCCTTGAAGCCGCTAAATCCCCGCAGTCCCCCAAAATGCGCCACAGTTTTTTCGCCCGGACGCAGGTAGAGATGGTAAGTGTTGGCCAGAATAATCTGCGGTTTTAAATAGCTGTGCAGATCCTCCGCGTCCAATGCCTTGACGCTCGCCACCGTGCCCACGGGCATAAACACGGGTGTTTCTAACACGCCTGCGTCGCAGGTGATTTGCCCCGCGCGGGCGTTGCCGCTTCGGGCCTGAAGTTCAAATTGCATTAGAGTTTTAGCGCGTCGCCAAGCTGATCGAACAGAACCGGGGGCAGGGCGAAGGCCGCTTCGTGAATATCGACGCTGTAGTAGCTTGCGCCTTCGAGCATATCGGCCTTTTGAATTTTCAGATCGGCGGTGGGGTGGGGCCGTTTGGAGGCCAGAATAAAACCGCCGATCGATCCGTCGGTGGGAAGAAGCGAGCTAAAACCGTAGGGCATCACATAACGGCAGGCTTCGTAGGCGCGCAGACTTTCGGCTTCCAGTTTGCCGAAGGCCCGCACCAGTACGCCGTTTGCGCTCATTTTGGATAGCAGAACGCGCGCCTCTTCGCGGTTGGGTTTTTGGTTGCGCAAGTCAACAACCGCGTCAAAACCGCCCTCAAGCGTCTCGATCAGCGCGCCCACGGAACCCTCTTTCCAGAGAATCGTTTCGGGCAGATCAAAGTGGGCGGGGCGGGCGGAAAGTATGGTCACAGCCTCGATCGGCTCGTGGCGTTTCATTTCATCGACGATCGTGTGGTCGATAAAGTCGCCTAGAATTAAAAGCCGTTTAGGGGTTTCGATCAGGCAAAGCGGCACGTGTAGCGCCATCTGGGAAAAAATCGATTTTGAGATTTCTTGACTGGTCATTGTGTTAATTCCTTAGTTTTCAGGCCGCTGAACAACGGGCTTTGGTCGGTCGAACTCATGCGGATTTTATCACGGGTGGGCTAAAATCGCCGTTTGAAAAAAACCGCAAAAACCCTCATCAAAAGGCTCTTCTTTGGCAACAATCGACTACAAAACCGCCGGTGTGGACATCGATGCGGGTAACGCGTTCGTTGAGGCAATTAAACCCGCCGTTAAATCGACTTTCTCCAAAAACGTCATTGGCGGCATCGGCTCCTTTTCCGGCGCCTTCGCTCTGCCCGAAGGGTACAAAAAACCCGTCTTGCTGGCGGCCACGGACGGTGTGGGCACCAAACTGCGTCTGGCGATCGAAAGCGGCGTAGTCGATTATGTGGGGATCGATCTGGTGGCGATGTGTGTCAACGATCTGATCTGCAACCGGGGCGAACCGCTCTTTTTTCTGGATTATTACGCCACGGGAAAGCTCAAGGTTGAAGAGGCCAAACGGGTGGTTGAAGGCATTGCCAAGGGGTGTGTTTTGGCGGAATGTTCGCTCATCGGCGGCGAAACGGCGGAGATGCCCGGCATGTACCACGCGGGGGATTTTGATCTGGCCGGTTTTGCGGTGGGTGTGGCCGAGCGGGACGAGCTGGAAAACCCGCCGGTTGTAAAAGCGGGTGATGCGCTGATTGCGCTGCCCAGCTCCGGTGTGCATAGCAACGGTTATTCGCTGGTGCGCAAACTGATTTTCGAGACCCTGAAGATGAAGTTTGACGAACCCTTCGAAAACGGCACGCTGATCGAAACGCTGATCAAGCCGACCGAAATCTACGTCAAACGGTTTAAGGCCCACAAGCCCAAGGTGAAAGCGCTCGCGCATATTACCGGCGGTGGCATTGTGGAAAACCTGCCTAGGTCACTGCCCGCGCATCTGCACGCCGTGGTCGATAAAGCGGCGATCCGCGTACCGGAGATTTTTAAACTCATGTCCAAACACGTGGCCGAACCGGAGATGTTCCGCACCTTCAATATGGGTGTGGGTATGGTGTGGGTGGTTGATAAGGCCGATGCTGAAAGCATTGCCAAAGAGGCGGGCGGTTATGTGTTGGGCCATGTGGCCGAAGGCGGCCCGGCCCGGGTGGAGATGAGATAAACCCCGCTTTGCGGGGCGCTATTAGTTGTTGCCGCGGCTGCCGGGCTTGATTGCCGGGCCATGGGTGGCACACAGGGGGCAGCGATCGGGCGAGTAGATCGGGAATTCGAAGTCCGCCAGCGAGAAAAAGGGAACATTCTCCCGCAGTTTGCAGGTGGCGTCGGGAATCCGCTTGGTGCCTTCGCGGCGACAAAAGCCCCGGTTGGCCAGAGCGGCAAACGCTGTAATGTTGCCACCCCTTTCCTCTACGACTTCCGCCGCTTCCATGGCCGAGCCGCCCGTGGTAATGATATCTTCGCAGATAATCACGTTTTCACCGGGCTTGACTTCAAAGCCGCGGCGCAGGGACATATCGCCGCCGACACGCTCGGCAAAGATAAAGCGCGCACCCAGCGCACGCGCCAGTTCATAACCGGCCAGAATACCGCCTAAAGCCGGGGAGCAGACCGTGTCCACCCGCACACCCGACTCTTTAATGACCTGCGCAAGGGCATCGGCCAGTTTGGCTGCGATTTCGGGCCGTTCGAGCACTTTGGCCGACTGCAGATAAAAGGCGCTGTGGTTCCCGCTGCTAAGAAGAAAGTGTCCCTTTAAAAGTGCACCGGCCTCTTCGTAAATGGCTTGAATATCCATATTTTCCTCACACTTTCAGAATATCGGTTTCTTTTTCTTGCAAGGCTTTATCGACTTTTGCGATGTAGTCGTCGGTAATCTTTTGGATCTGATCCTGGCCTTTTTTGCTTTCGTCTTCGGTGATTGCTTTATCTTTTTCGAGCTTTTTCACCTTGTCGTTGGCGTCTCTGCGCTGGTTGCGGACGGCGACTTTGGCTTTTTCGGCCATCACTTTGGCCTGCTTAGCGGTCTCTTTGCGCTGATCTTGGGTCATGGGCGGAAAGGAGAGGATGACGCCCGCGCCGTTATTGGAGGGATTCACGCCGATATTAGCGGCCTGAATCGCCTTTTCGATCTCCTTGAGCAGGCTCTTATCCCAAGGCGTAATCATGATGGTGTTTGCATCGGGTGAGCTGATGGAGCCGACGCCAGAAAGTGCAGTGGCGGTACCGAAATAGTCAACCTTGATGTTGTCGACAATTTTTGCCGAAACACGCCCCGTGCGAAGCGTGGAAAACTCTTTTTTGAGCGCCTCAAGGCTTCTTTCCATATCGGATTTGGTTTCGTCGAAGATTTGCGGTAGCATTTTTACTCCTTTTGCATAATGAGGCGGGTCGTAATGCCGCCTTTTCCGTCTTTGAGGGCGATGAGCGTGCGGCTGTTTTTGAAGGGCTGATCAACCTTGACCTCAAGATGACCGTCTTGAACATCAACCCAGCGATCGGGATAGCCCGTCACCACCAGCAAAACCCGGTCGATCGGGTTTTTAAAGGTAGCCCGGATCGTGCCGATGCGGTTGTTTTGAACAATTTCTCCCTCCCACTCAGCCTCTAGCGCATAGCGATCGACTAGACTTTTGATGGGCCATTTTCCGGTCACACCGACGCGATCGAGATTGCCTAAATCGCTTGTGTGTCCTATCATCCCGCCGTTGTAGTTTAAAAGGGTGCTAAACCCGGCTGCCTCATGGGCTTGACGAACTTCGGCGTTGTATTCGCCAAAGGGGTAGGCAACATATTCGGCCGGGTAGCCCATGTTTTGCTCAAAATGCGTTTTTGCCTGCTCGATCTCGGCTTTGAGCGCTTGCGACCCAAGCCGTGTCAGGTGGGGGTGGCTGTAGGTGTGCAGCTGAACCGAGCCGTACTCGGCAACCTCCCGTAGTTGTTCCCAGCTCATAAAGTCGGCAAATGCGTCATGGGTGGCCTCTACATAGGCAAAAACCGTAAAGGGATAACCAAACTCTTTAAAAACCCCCAGACCCGACTCATAAAAACTCTTATATCCGTCATCAATGGTGAGAGCAACGGTTTTTCGGTCGATCGGACGGCGGTTTTTGACAGACTCGATCACCTCTTTCAGGGGGACGACGCGGTAACCGTTATCCTTTAGCCACTTAAAATCCTCGCGCATCCGCTCCGTACTGATACTGGTTGAGGGAAAGCGGGCGTCGTCAAAGCGGTGATAGACCAGCACCGCCGCATCGGCGGCGAGGTAGCACCAGGTCAGCGCGAACGCTGCCAGCACCCTCATGGGTAACCTAGCGGCTCTGGGGCGCTTCGGGCGCGCTGGGTGTCGGGCTTGCGGGAATTTCGACCGATGCGGGCACAACAGCGGAGTCTACCACGGAGGCGGTCCGCTCTTGATAGTAAAGATAGGTCAGTGCAACGGTGTTAATGACGAACAGAATGCCCAAGATGGAGGTTGTTTTGGCCAAAAACGCGTTGGGACCCTTGGCTCCAAAGAGAGATTCATTGCTGCCGCTGTAAGCGCCCAAGCCAATACTGGAACTCTTTTGAAGCAAAATCACGATTGTGATTAAAACTGCCAGAACAAACTGGAGAATGAGCAAAACACCCGTCATTTAAAAGGCTCCCTTACGGCTCGGTGGGCTAGAATTATGAATTGCGGAATTGTAGCAGAAAGAGGTTTATCCAATCTGCCAAATCCGACGCCTAACGCAGAATGAGTAGTGAAATTTGGATTTAAACCCGCCCATTGAGGCCGCTGCGGTTAAAAACCGTTTTTCGAGACAGGCCAAGATGTATGCAATGCTAAACACCCCGCAGCGGCAGGTGGCAAAAAACCTGATCGCAGAGATTGCCCATCTGAAACCACGACGTATTTTAGATGTAGGGGCCGGTTGCGGTGCTGTCTATGAACAGATTCATTGGCCCCTTGAATGTTTCGTGGCCGTTGACTTCGCGTCTATGATGTGCCAGCTACATCCAAAGGGGGAGGGTGTTTGGGTTGTACAGGCTGACTTTAACAACCCAAACGAGCTTGATTCGCTTGCCCGCTATGGCCCCTACGATCTTGTCATCTCCAGTTCAGCATTGCAATGGGCGGTTAGTCTAGAGGATTCCCTATCGGCGCTTTCAAGGCTATCCGCCCGCGCCGCGTTAGCCTTGTTTACCGCCGGTACTTTCGACGGGCTGAACCGGTATTTGGGTAAAGCTTCGCCCTTGCCGACCGCCACGGAAGCCATGGAGATTATCGGCCGTCATTTTGATGCCGAAATACGGGTGGAGAAGTTTTGTGTCGGTTTTGAGAGCGTGCGCTCGCTTTTTGATTTTATCCGCCAAAGCGGCGTAGGCGGGGGAAGCCCCGGCCTCTCCGTGGCGCAAGCCAGAAGCTTGCTGCTGAACTATCCTGGCCTCGATTTGGAGTTCGAGGTTGTCTATGCCCTCGCTAAGGGCTAGGATTTAACGGTTTTTGGTAAAATCACGGTTTTTAAACACAAAAACGCCAATGTAGCTCAGCGGTAGAGCACTCGCTTCGTAAGCGAGCGGTCGTGGGTTCGATTCCCGTCATTGGCTCCACTCTTAAAAACCCCATCAAAACATCTGCTAGAGAGGCTTTGTAAGCCGTTTAAGTTTTCCCTCTTTTTATGGCCCTTGTCACCTATTTGTCACCAGATTGAAAAAATGGGGTTTTTTCTACCCATTTTCGGCGGCCCCGCCCCGCCGGTTTTCCCGCCCTGAACGGCCTATGTTCTATTCAGGCCGTGGGTAGCTAAAGGTAGGCGGGCGGCCTTAACTTAGGTTGGCCCGCTCCACTAACCTACGGATTTTCCGTAGGTTGCAGTTTAAGGATAGGCGGGTGGCCTTGCTTTAGGTTGGCCCTATCGCGCCGGAAGGTGAAAACGGGAAAGGTTTAAGATGGCTGACCAAGTTGTCTATCGCTTCGAGTGGGATGAGGACGGGCGGATGATCACCAGAAAGATCACGGCCAAACAGTTTATTGAAGAATTTAACGCTGAACGCGCCAGAGAAAAGGCCATGCAGGAGGTAGCGAATAAGCCGGAGCCTTTGACAATCAACGTCGGCAATGCGCGGACGGTACGGAACAGGAAGGCTAAAGGGTAAAAAGAAGAGTTGGCTACGAAAAACCCGTAGCCAATACCCCCACTTTAATGGGCGCGGGGTTTGTGGCGGCGGTTTTGGTGCTTCTGGGTGAAGTGGTGAACGGCCAACACGCCAGCTGCAAACACCAGCATTACAACGGCAACCGTGATAATCGCTTCATTCATCTTTGGCTCCTTTGTTGATCAGATAAAGCCCGACTGCCGCCAGCGTGACAACGGCAATCAGAGCAATGACGGAAAAGGGCGCATCCTGAACCAGCGGCGCGATAATCATCAGCGCGATCAGGATTTTGGAAACATCAAACAGGTATTTGCCTGCCTCTTTAAGGGTTTCCTTTTTCATCGGGTCAAACTCCTTGAGCGGATTGTAACACGTTGTGATAGTCTTGTGTTGGTTTTTTAGGGGTTTGGGGCGGGCCGTTTGCGCTCGTTTTGTCCGTCGAATCGGCGATCGAATCGGTCTTGACGCGGCCTTTTGTAATCAGGCTTCGTTTGGGTATTGCGGCACTCTCGTTGGCACTATAAACAGGGGTGTGAATAACTCCCTTTCGGCAACCGGCGGCGCGGGGGGCGAAACGCGGAAAAATTAGTTTAGCCCCCGGCGGCGATGTAACTTCGAGTGGGCGGGGGGATTCTCCGACCCACTCCAGGGTAATGCCCTTCGGAAGAACCTAGACCCCATCAATAGGAGGTTGACATGAGTGATAACCAGATTTTGCTTTTAGGCGTGATTGCGATCGCCGCCTATTTCTGGTGGCCTATTCTGGTCTTTGTGGCGCTGGCTACGATAGTTGGGGTCTAATAGGGTTTTACGAAAACCCCGTAAAACTACTTCTACGAAAAACTCGTAGAAGACAGGCGGGCCGCCCTGCTTGTTGCGCTACGAAAAACTCGTAGCGTGTCGGACTGCTACGAGAAACCCGTAGCAGTTAAAAACAGACCGCCGGACAAGTCAGTTGACCGTCCACGCTCTACCATTTGGCTTTAAAGCCTTCCACCATTTGCCGCCGTCTTAGCCACGCTTCGACCTCCATTGTGATCATGTCCGGCGCGGGTTGCCCGATAAGGCCGTCACGCTTAAGCCTTTGCCCCAGCAGCATCAAAAGCCGCCGTCTATCATGCTCCAATCTTTCAATCTGCCCTTGGTGGAAATTGAAGCCGCATTGAACCAGTGCGGCGGCAATGCGCCGCGTGTGGGCCAGCTTATCAAGCAGAACGGCCAGCGTTTCGGCATCGGCATCCATAACGCCTTTTGCGTCTCTCCAAAAGCTTTCCAGCTCTTCGGTGTCTTTGGCTGCCTTGAGGATTTCCGTCTTTGCGGGGAAGGCGGGCTTGGTGTTGTTTGCGGGTTTGGGTTTTGCGGTCATGGCTCTTTCCTCTCTTCTTTCCAAATTCCATAAAGTTAGTTTCCCGACTATGCGCCGAATGGCTCAATAGACCTTCACGGCTAAAGGGTTTTGACGTGCTGCCTTTGCGCGTTTTGGGTACTGTATAGGTACGGTTCCGGTGGCCCCCGCGCCTTTGGTTTGATCGCTTCCGGCTTTGGCGTGGGGGTGTAGAGTTTCTCTACCCGTTTCCTTTGGGGTTTTGTCTTTCCGGTGGCCTGTCTTTCTTTCTGCGTTTTGGCGTTTTTCTCATCTATTAAGGGAAGGCCGGTAAAAGCAGCCCCCTTAAGCCCCTTCCGCTCGATGGCGGGCTTTGCTTTGCGCCAGAGCGCGGCCAGCAGTTGCCCCGGCTTTACCGCTTCAAAACCCCGCCAGAATTGCCGCTGAAAGGAGAACTCCACGCGGGTCAGGGGGTAGGCTAGGGCGTTCTTGTTTTGTTTGTCGTAGGCGCAGACGCGGGCATAGCGGTTGGCCTTGCTCTGGTAATAGAGCGTGGTTTCTTTGTAGGCTACGCCTTCGCCGTGGCGATCGCATAGGGCGCGGTGAAGCGCCCCGGCCTTGAAACTCTCCAGCGGCTCGATGAGGTCATGGGCGAAGTCCGCCTGAGCGACCGTGACCGCTTCGGGCCAGAGGCCTAGAAAATCGAGCAGCAAACGGCTTCTGGCTTTTGCGCCAGCGTCTAAAAGCATCCGATCGGCGCGGTAGTGCGCTAGGCCGTGAAAGTGAAGCTCCAGCACGGTTGACCTCATCGGCAACCGAAGCGGGATAACTTGACCGTCATCGAAAAGCAGCAGAGCGGCGAAAAGCGGGAAGCTTACGCGCCCGCCGTCGGGGGAGCGGGCGTAAAACTCCCGCCCGCCGGTGGCCGCTTTCCATGCTTGGAGCTGATCGGCGGTGGGGAAAATGGGGCCGTGGCGGACAACATCCAGCCGTGCACCCAACACTCCCGCAACCGCCCGCGCCGTCGGGTAGGGGCCGTTCTCGGCATTTAAGCCGATTACCAAAGAATCGAGCCGCACTAAAAGCGGGGCGGGGAAGGTTGACGATCAAACCCGCATTAGGTACAATGCGGGTACTTCTATGACCGCTTTACGACCCCGTGTCTAGTCAGGATTCGGGGGCTTTTTCAGCCCGCGCTTTTAACCAATCCCGCCCCACTTGTGTTATCTCCAGCTTATAGGCCGGACTTTTCCCCTGCTTAATGCGTTCGCCGTGCTTTAGAAAGCCGTGATTGATTGCCGACTTGACGGCAGGGCAGACGGTTTGAATCCCGACCCATAGCAGCCCCGCTAACTGTTTGCGCGTTTGGGGGCCGTAAGTCGCCACGGCGTTAACCGCGCGTTCTTCATAACCCCCGCGTTTGATCTGGCTTAAGCGCCAAAGGCTTGTATCTTGCATGGCAGTCACGCGGTTTTCTGTACGTTGCAGATAAAAGCCGCGATTGCTCCGGCGGGGTAAATAATCCGGTTGCGCACTTTGCGCCACTCCGGGCCTACCGCTTCGCTTCTCATGCGTAAAAGCGTCATCTTGTGGACGTTTAGGGCTTCCGCCGCCTGTTCTTGGTTCAGGGTTGCGCCGTATTTGTCGCGCAGCCAGTTTGTGAGGTCTTTTTGCTCCGGTGTCATGGGGTTGCTCCAAAAAGGATTTTTTAGAGCTAAGGCCTTAGCGGTGTGGGGTTTTTCCTACACCAGAAGCAAGCAGCTTAAAGCGCTTTGCCGCTTGAATCTTCTGGGGGTAACTTTAGTTGTTGGCGGGAGTTTTTGCGGTGGGGTGATTTCGCACAGAATTTGCGCGTTTTTATCGTTTTTTGAAGTGCGAATAAGAGCCAATGCCGCTTTTGTTAATAAGGCTTTGTTCGTGATTTACGGGATTTCTTCTTTGGTTTAGGGGTAGTTTGTTCCGGCCATTTATAACAGTCAGACAGCTTAGTCTTAAGTGCGTATCGTTCGTAGAAATACGCCCACGCTTGAGCATTGGGTTCAGCGGGTGAGGTTGTGCTGGTTGGCATCCTTTTTTGCGCCCATGCTAATTTATAAACGGCATTTTTACTTTCCTTCCTCGTCTCGTTAAAAACGTGCTTAATTATGCGTTTTGCGGCGCGTCTAGTCTGCGAGATAATGCTTAAAAGAAAAAGCAAGGGCCAGAGCTGGTCTGCTTTGTTGGGCCGTTCCGCAAAACCCATTTCAACACGCTTTCTTTCGCTATGCCTTAGCTCGTCGGCTACCACAACAAGGGTTTCGGTAAAAGCCTCTATGGTTTCAAGCGTTATGGGGTCAGCAGCATCCCCCCACCCGTCCCATTCCAGTATTTCTTTTTGAATGTCGCTTGCAATTGTTTTAAGTCGGTCTGCTTTTCGTGTGGCCTTTTCAACTCTTCTTGATTGGTCTGGTAGTTCCTTGAGCTTTTGAATCATCCGATCGGCGTTTTGAATTTCAACCAAAGCCAGATGAATTAAAAACGGGTCTTCTATGGTGGTGCTTACGTATTCTAAAACCTCTTCTGTTTTTCGAACGATGGCGGTCTTGCTTTCATCGGGGATGCTGCCCTTCTTCTCTTTGCTGTCAATCACCGGCACTTCAAACATTGTCGCTTCGATCGTCTCCGGCGTTATGGGGTGGCCGATGAGGTCAAGGAACCACCGCGCCCGCTTTTCCGGCTTCATGTCCTTATAGTCTTTGAGGGTGATCGTCTTCGGGTCTTGTGGTGTCATTGCCCGCTTTTCGCCCAAAGCTTCCGCACCTCTTCGCGCCCGGTGTCCGGGGCAAGCTTCGAGTAACGTTCGGTCATTTGAAGATTGGAGTGGTTCATCAGCTTTTTGATAGTGAGTGGCGGCGTTCCATTGGTTGCTAACAGGCTTCCGAAAGTGTGGCGTAGGGTATGAATGACGACGCGGTTAAGGCGGTCATCTGGCGCTAGACCTTCATTGAAGAGGCGTTGAAAAATAGGGCGTATCCGTTGCGCGACACTTATGTAATGAAGCGGTGTTGAGCGTTCGCCCACAAGGTAGGTTCCGGCGGCCATGTCCGCCATGCGCGGGCGCAGCCATTCGATCGCTTCGTCACTCAAAAAACCCGTATATGTTGAATCTGCCTTTTCATCCTTTAACGCTACCGTGCGAAGTTCTAAATCTACGTCCTCTTTTTTGATTTTCAGTAGTGCCCCGGCTCTGGCTCCCGTGGAGAGCGCCAGTAGGGTAAAGGTGTGGAGAGTGGGGGCCTTAATGGTTTCGAGCTTGAGCTGATCGCATTCTTTAGGTCTTAACCATCGTAGCCGTGCGTTGTTTATTTTGTGTCTCCTAACCCACTTAGCCGGATTTTCCCCCTTGAATTGTCCGGCGCGTAGCCCATTGTTAAAGATGGTGCCAACGAGATTGAGATAGTGGTTTGCGGTTTTGTCGGCGCAGTTCCCAGACTTTTCAATGTGAAAGCTTTTGATCTCTTCGATCGTGATGGTGGAGGCTTCCCGTTCCGCAAAGACGGGGGCTATGTGATCGGCATAGCGTTTAAGTTCAGTCTTCCAACTTCGATTTTTGGCCTTTGCCTCCGCAAAATACAGATCGGCCAGCGCCCCGAAGGTGACGATTTTGCGCTTCATCTTCCGTTTGAGCTTGTCGGGCAGTTCGCCGTTATTGATCTGGTTTTTGGCTTCGATCATCTTTTTGTGGGCGTAGGTTGCGTTCACGCCTTCGGACTTTGCGCCCACCTTTACCCACCGCTTAACCTTTTTCCCGTCCTTCTCCACGGTGACGCGGTAGTAGTAGGTCTCATCTGCCCCCTTGGTGGAGCGGTAAACCCCGCGATAATTTCCGCCTACCGCAACCAGAACCGTTTTGGCGCTCGGCTGTTTTTTGTCACCGGTCTTTGTCACCATCTTTGTCACCTATTTGTACCCGCTTTTGATTTTTCTAGAAAATCGCAGTTATGCGGTGAAACTTTCAACCATCCAAACAAAGCCTGATTTTATCAGGTTTTGTTGTAGAATGTTGCGTGTAGTTAATTGTGGCAAAGGAAAGCTTAAATGGAGTTCTTTAGAGTTCGATTCCCGTCATTGCTCCACATGCTACTGCTTACAACTTCCTAGCACAACGCTCTTTTCCAGCGTGTAAAGCGCATATCGGATTGACTTAAACTTTTCGGCTTCTTGGGTATTGTGTAGCTTGAGTATCTCTTCAAGCGTTCGGGCGGACTCTTGCGCGCGTTTGAAATTAGCTATCAAGACCGCTTTAATATCTGCCCGATCGGTTTCGATCGACAAAGTCGGGCGCAATACATCCTCATCGCTGTCGCGGGATTGAAGACATTCATCATAAAGAACCGTTCGGGCATTGTGCCGAAGTTCCTTGAGCGATCTGGCCAAATTGGCATCGTCAAATACAAAGCGGCAAATTTCTTCGGCCACCCTCACGCCCTCTCTTAGTCTGTTTAGGTTGGCATCCAGCAGTCTCAACCATCCGCGATCGGTCAAACTCAAAAAAATTCCTTATATTTATATGGATCAGAAATTCTACCCAAGACAGACTTTTTCAAAAAAACGCCCAAATCGTCAAATGTTTGGAGTTTTTTAGGAATCGTTAAGGGGAGTGCGGCTATTATTTCGTCCTCTCAACCAGAGAGAGCTACCAAACGGTGACAAGCCGGAAGGTCGCAGTTCCTTGACAACTAAGCAAGCCAAACGATAAAACGGAACAGCTCCGTTCGTTTGACGAACGTTAAAAACATAAACAATCCCGACTTCAATGTCTTCGGATATTGAACGTCTTATTTTCCTAGT
>JBFWML010000057.1:0-12854 GCA_050251635.1 Campylobacterales bacterium
ATTCTGCAAAAATTTTATCCCTGATTCGCAAAGCAATTTGAGAAAATTTTTCTGTTTTTACTTGCATTGCAGCTTCGTATTTGTCAATTAAAAAAGCACTTGAGCGAACTTCAATTCCCGCAATTGCTTTCTTTACGTAGCCAGTGATTGCCTCGTGTGAAATTTGACTAATATCAAAACCCAACCCTGAGTCAAAGTCAGATTTTCTGAATATCAACAAATCGGGTCTTTTTCCTATTGTGTCTAATTCGTTTTGAAATTCCTGATAAAAACTATCAAAACCATCATCGCCAGCAACTAAATTGTCGGATTTGCCATATTTGACTGCGACATAATTTTCGGAAGTTTCGTTGATGGCTCTCGTAACAAGGTTTTCAGCCCAATCACCCTGCTCTTTATTTGTGATAAAGTTTGATGATGCTTGTGTCGGCGTTCTTACTAAATCTCGCGGTTGTGAAAAGTCCACAAGCGTAGTAGGGGTATTTTTTGTCAACTCTCTTATACGTTCACGGTAATTCATTGTTGCTCCTTTTGTCATACAAAAAAACAGATGCCATTCCTAAATCTCACATGTGTTAGAAGTGCTCACAGCCTGCCTAAAATATTTTGTCATCTTACCCAATAATCAACCCTATCTTCCGCGAGCGTAAAAACATATATGACCCTCTTTGTCATACCTTGACAGCCGCGATAAACTCCCGCACCAGCGCCGGGTCTTTAATCCCTTTGCTTTTTTCTACGCCGCTGCTGACATCCACGCCGTAAAAACCCAGTGGTTTAATCGCCGCCAGATCGGCGGCTTTTAGCCCGCCCGCGAGAATGATTTTGGAGCAGTCACGGTTTTTAAACCATTCGATCGGAAGCCGCACCCCCGCGCCGCCGAAGCCCTCAACGTGGGCGTCGATCAAGCGGTATTCATTGGCAAAACAGTCCAGTTTTTCGGGCGTATCGGCCCGCACAACCTTTAAGGGTGGCACCTTGAGCGCACCGAAATAACTTTCGTTGACCTCGCAGTGAATCTGCGCCAGTTGCATTTCGGCCGCGTAGCAGATGCGGTTGACCTCGTCGGGAACCTCATCCACAAACAGCCCCACCCGCTGCACAAAGGGCGGCAGCCGATCGGTAATCGCCCTCGCCGCTTCGGGTGTAACATAGCGCGGCGACCGGGGGTAAAACACAAAACCCAGCGCATCGGCCCCGGCTTCGCAGGCAACCAGCGCATCCTCCAGCCGCGTAATGCCGCAGATTTTGACGCGCATTACTTCAGCGACGCAATCGCCGCAGCCCGGTCGCTGCTGCCAAACACATAGCTGCCCGCCACGACCATATCGACCCCCGCTTCTTTGAGCAGCGCAATGTTTTTATCCCCCACGCCGCCGTCCACCTCGATCAGGCATTTGGGGTTGCGCTTTTCGATGAGTGCCTTAAGCCGTCTGGCTTTTTCGACCACCTTGGGGATAAACTTCTGCCCGCCAAAACCGGGATTAACGCTCATGAGCAGCACCATATCCACATCTTCGAGCAGGTATTCCACCGCGCTTTCGTGGGTGTGGGGGTTGAGCGTCAAGGCCGGGCGGATGCCGTAGTCGCGCAGCTTTTGGATTAATCGGTGGGGGTGTTTTTCTTCCTCGATATGAAAGCTGATAAATTCGGGCTTCAGGGGCGCAAACAGGTCCACAAAAAACGGGTTGTTCTGCACCATCAGGTGAATATCCAGCGGCTTTGTGGCCGCCTTGGCCGCCGCTTCGACCACCACCGGTCCGATGGTCAGGTTGGGCACAAAATGGCCGTCCATTACATCTACGTGCACATAGTCCGCGCCTGCTTCGCAGATGCTTTGCACCTCCAAAGCCAACTTGCCGAAATCCGCCGAAAGAATACTCGGGGCCACCAACATCACAACTCCTTATCTGCTCAAGAAAAAATAAAAGGTCTCTTCGCCAAACCGGATCGGCACTTTCACGCCGCGCCGATCGCGCAGCACCCCTTCGAGCGCTTCGATCGTCTCAAACACTCTAGGTTGCGTGGTCGAAAGTTCAATCTTCGCCTCCGCCAGCCGCGCCACAATGCGGCTCATGATAATCGCCGTCAAATCCCCCGCAGCCTGCGGCAGACTCTCGATCCCTTCATCCTGCGCCACCATAAAGCGGCACGCCCGCTTAAGCGCCCCGTGGGGAAAAGCCAGCACCATCAAACCGGCAAGCTGTCCGTAAAATCCGCAAACCGCCGAGACGATCGGCTCCTTGCTCTCCTCTTTAAAGCTGCAAACCGTCGCGTCCCCACGGGCGGCAAGCGTGCCCGAAAGCGCCTCAAGGGTGTGAACCGTCGCGTCCAAAAAGACGCCCACGCGGGCGATCAGCTCTTTGGCGGGGGGTTTAAGCTTGCGCATCGCTGCGCCCGCCGCCTCCTCTTTGGCATCCCCCGCCGCCATCAACTGCGCAAAATCGGGCGCGGTTTCGATACCCATATCCCCCAGCGGCTCAAGCAGCTTGGCGGGAATCTGGTTTTCCCGCAAACCCGCAAGCACAATTGTAGCGCCGTATTCGGCGGCTTCGACGGCCAGCATCACCAGAAAGTCGATCCCTCTGGGCGTAATCAGCCTAAGCTGCGAAGATTCAAACACAAACCGCGAAAACCCCGCCGCCAAGGAAGCGCGGTGGTAGCGGCGGTCAAAACGCGCGGCGTAGTCGTCGAAGTTGGCTTCGGCGGTATAGACCACCGTATTGCCCCGCGTGTAGCGCCCCGCCGGCTGGGCCGCCTGCGCCAGCTGCGTGCGATCGACCAGCACATCAAAGCCCCCCGATTCGCTGCGGGTAAGAAACTCCGAGCGGTGGCGCACGCTTTCGCAGGCCTGATAACCCAGCTCCTTTAGCCGCACGGTCATCACCCCCGCCGCCAACGCCTCCGAAGCAAAAAGCAAAATACGGGTTTTAACATCCATTCGCCCCAAAAACAGGACCATGACCCGTGCGTTTTCATACAGGTCGATCGGCGGTTTTGCGCCAAAAAAGTGGTTAATCTGCTCGTAAAGCTTGGGGGAGTAGCCGTACATGGCCGATTGCAGACCGTAACGATCGCGCATGGTTTGGAACATCTGGGCAAAATAGGCGATGCCGCGGTTGTTAAAGGCCACCACCCGTTCCAGCGAAACCACAATCCGCTCAATCCCCCGCGACGCCGCCTGTTCCAGACCCAGCGGGTCCATGATCAAAGGCGCGTTGTTGCCGTCGATAAACCCTTGGGGGATATAGTAGGCGATCTTGTCCTTAATCACCGGAAGCATCGGACACCACGCTTTCAAAGGCCTCCATCACCGGTGCCGCATACCCGGGATCGAAGGGGATAAAATCATTCAGTCCCGCCGCCACCATCTCCGGCTGGCTGAGAATATAGAAAAAGAGCAGATGCAGCCAGCGGGCAAGCAGCGCCTCCTGCATCTCGCCGCCGGAGCGATCGTTTAAAATCTTCAAAACCGACAAAGCCGCATCGGGAAGTTCCCAGCGCCGGGCGATCTCCTCCACCACACCAAAGAGCGAAACCCCCGCAAAACGTTTAAGGAGCGTGTCGTAGTCGATCGGCTGCGCGCTTTTAAGCGCCGCAACCGCCTCCCGCTGCGCGCCGAAAACCGCGTCGGCGACAACAATCGCCCCCATCAACAAAGGCGGCAGCGCCCCGTAGCGCATCTCATCGGCCCCCAAACGCTTGAGCACCTTGAGCCAATGGGCGAGAAAGTCGTCCTGAAAGGCCATAAAACGCGCCGTCTTGATCTCAAAAACCAAAAAATGTTCGGGCATCAGGCGGCTGAATACAAAACTCTCCACCGCCGATCGGCTCCCGCCCAAACCCAGCACGCCGAAAATCTGCGCGGGGTCTTTAATGGGCGCGCCAAATCCGTACAAAGGGCGCGTCGTCAACTGGCGCAGATAGTAAAGCAGCGCGGGGTCAGCCGCCGCAAAGCGGGCCGCTGCGGGCAAATTACCCTCCCCAAGCGCCTGATAGCACTGACGCAACGTCTCCTGCATGGGCGGGATTTTTTCGATGTAGGCCCTAACCGCCTCGGCGCTCGCAATCAATCCCGTAACCTCCCAAAACTAAAACGCAAGTTTGCCAGAAGGGGTATTAAGTCCTGTTTTAGCGCGGCTTGGCTAAAATCCACAAAATTTTTTTCAAGGAAATTTACCATGGCACGCAAATGCACCGTGACCGGCAAAGGTCCGATGGTCGGTTACACCGTCAGCCACGCCAACAACAAAACCAAGCGCGTTTTCAACGTTAACGTCCGCACCATCCGCGTGGCGCTGCCCGACGGCACTACCCGCAAAATCAAAGTCGCCGCCTCCACCCTGCGCACGCTTCGCAAAGTTTCCAAGTAACCCACGCGGGCTTATTGCCTCGTTATGTGGGAAGGCCTTAAAAAATTTCTTCACTGGCGGGGAACCCCCCGCCCCGAGGTGGATATAGACGCTGAGATCTATACGCATCTTCGGCCCTTCCGTATTCCCCTTATTCTGATTATCGGTGTCTCCATGATTGGGACGCTGGGCTATATCCTCATCGACAATATGTCGCTGATGGACGCGCTTTATCAGACCGGCTTTACCTTTACCACCGTCGGCTTCGGCGAAATCGCCCCCATCAGCTATCCCGGACGGGTTTTTACGATCACCCTGATTATTCTCGGCTTTGCGGTCTTTAGTTACTCTTTAGGTCTGATTGCCGAGGTGATCGCCAAAGGCCGTTTACTCAAACTCATCAAGGAGCGTTCCATGCTCTACAAGGTTGCCAGGCTTAAAAACCACTTCGTCATCTTTTTTCAGAACGAATACGCCGTGGAGCTGGGCCGCCAGTTCCGCGCCGCCCATGTGCCCTTTGTGGTGGTGGACGGCGGCGAAAACTTTCCGCAGCAGGCCGAGGCCAACAAGTACCCCTACTTTATCAACGAAGCGCCCCATCTGGACAGCGCCATTCGTAAATCCCACCTCTCCAGCGCCAAGGGGGCAATCTGTTTGTCGAAGAACATCTCCGACAATATCGCCATGATCAGCACCCTGCGCCTCTTTGAGCGTGAACTGGGCCGAAAACCCTTTCAGATTATGGTCAGCTGCGAAAACCAAAGCGACGCGGAAAAGCTCAAAAAGCTCGGCGCGGACAACGTGGTCAGCCCCACCAAACTGATGGCCCAGCGCCTCAGCGCCATCGCCATCCGGCCGGAGATGGAAAACATGCTCGAAAGCTTCCTCTACCGCCGCGACACGCCGCTGGATATGGAGGAGATCGAAGTGCCGCGCCACAGCTGGATTGTTTTTAAGCGGCTCAAGGAGACCCACCTGCGTGAAATGACCCGCACCAGCATCGTCGGCATCAAAGAAAAGGACGGGAAGTTCGTGCCCATGCCCATGGGAGACACGCAGATTATGGTGGACTCCCGGCTGATCGTCATTGGCACCTCCAAGGGAATTCAAGACGCCAAAAAGCTCATCCGCCGCAAGGACAAGCCCGAAGAGCTGCGTTACGTCTGAGGTTTGGGCGCAAGGGCCCAAAAGAGTTTTGAAAGCAGCCACAGCGAAAGCAACGGGAAAAGCAACGCTTCAAAGAGAAACAGCGTAAAAAGCGTCATCAGCGAGCGCACCAGCTCTTCGCCCTGACGCTTGAGCGCCTCCAGTTTACCGGTAAACTCTTCGCCGCCCAGCCAGCCCTTGGCGCGATCGACCCAACCCGAAGCAGGCTCAGGCGTAACCAGCTCCACCTCCATCGCGCCCTTTTGCAGCTCCAGCCGATCGATCGAGTCCGCATAGCGGGCGGCCAGCAGCGCATCACCCATCTGCGCGGCCCCAAAGGCCATTAGCGGGATCATCAACCGGATAGCCACGCCGGCTATCACCAGCCTTTTGCCCCACAAAAAAAGCGTTTCGCGGTAGCGCTCCACCCACAGCGCGGCAATCATCAGCGCAATACCCGCCGCCGCAACCACGCCAAGACCCGCCATCTGCCCAATCTCCATCAAAAGCCGCTGCGCGCCCAAGGAGGCCGAAGCCAGCAGTATCAGGTTGGAAAACCCGCTCAATAAGATCGCGCACCGGGTCAAGCGCTTCACCGATCGCCACCGTGACAAAGGGCGGATGAAGCTCCGTGCCCTGCAGAACCGACACCACCGCGTGAACGCCCCGCGCTGCGGCGTAGGTCAGGGCCGTTTTGGTCAGCGTCTCCTCCAGATAGCGCTCCGCTTGCGCATCCAGCGGCGAAAGCAAACGGTCGAAGGTCTGCTCCCGCACCGCGCCCCAAAGGGCGGCCAGCAGCAAAACCGACAGCGCCGCCGTCCAAACCAAACGGCTTTGGCGCGAAGTTTCGAAGCCGCTCAGGGGGCCGATCGGCATCAGCGGGCCAGACGCGACGCGATCTGTTCGACGCTCAACCCCAGACTCTCCTCAATCAGCGCCGTTGTTCCGTGGGGCAAAAACGCATCGGGCAGCTCAAAACTCTCGATCGTCACACCCGAAATACCCAGCTCGCTAAGCGCCTCCAACAAAGCCGAAGAAACGCCCCCGGCCTTGGAGGAGTCGCTGAGCACGGCCCAGCGCCCATAGGCGGCGGCCTGCCGGAGGGCCTCTTGATCCAAAGGCTTGACAAAACGCAAATCCAGCACCCCGCACGGTTGCGCCCGCGCTTCAAGCAGGGCATGAACCGCAAGCGCCTTGGCTACGCCGTTTCCATAGCCGATCAGCAGCAGATCGCCGCCGGTTTTCAGCCACTGCGCCCGGCCCAGCTCGAAGGGAACAAAGGGGGTTGCCGCATGGGGATAAAAATTGCCTCGGGGATAGCGAAAGGCGCAGGGTTTGCCCAAACCGGCCGCAAAGCGCACCGCGTCGCGCAGGGTTGCTTCGTCGCGGGGGGCAAACAGCACCAGATTGGGAATCAGCCGCAAATAGGCCACATCGAAGGTGCCCTGATGGGTTTCGCCGTCTTCGCCCACAATGCCGGCGCGATCGAGAGCAAACACCACCGGGAGGTTGCCGATCGCCACATCGTGAATCACCTGATCAAATCCGCGCTGCAAAAAGGTCGAATAGAGCGTACAGAAGGGTTTAAACCCCTCCTTGGCCAGCGCGGCGCAACTGGTGACCGCGTGCTGCTCGGCGATCGCCACATCCCAGAAGCGTTCGGGAAACTCGTTCATCAATTTATCCAGCCCCGTGCCGCTGGGCATGGCGGCGGTGACGCCCACGATTTTTTCGTCCTGGCGCGCCAGCTCCAAAAGCGCTTCGGAGTAGATAGCGGTGGCGGACTTTTCGCCCCCGTTTTTGAGCGGTTTTCCGCTGTCGGGATCAAAGGGCCCTACTCCGTGCCAATGCTCATGGGTGCCTTCGGCCATCTGGTAGCCCTTGCCCTTAAGCGTCTGCGCGTGCACCACAACCGGCTTGCCCATGGCTTTAGCACGCTGCAAAATGGCGATCATGTCCTCCAGATCGTGGCCGTCCACCGGGCCGATATACTCCAGCCCCAGCTCTTCAAACAAGACGCCGGGGGTAATCAGCCGCAAGCTCTCCTCAAACCGCTTGGCCAGATAGCGGGCCGCTTCGTTGCCTTCGACCAGTTTCTCGACCTGATTTTTGAGCCGCTGATACCACGGTCCGGCCATGGTGCGGGAGAGATAACGACTGATGGCGCCGATCGGCTTGGCGATGGACATCTCGTTGTCGTTGATAATGATGACCATGGGATACTTGCGATCGCCCAGCTCGTTCATGGCTTCATACACCATGCCCGCGCTCATCGATCCGTCGCCAATCAGCACCACCGGAACGCGGTTTTGCTTTTTGAGCGCGATCGCTTTAGCCGCCCCGACGGCAACGCTGATGCTCGTGGAGCTGTGGCCCGCGACGAAGTAGTCGTACTCGCTTTCGCTGGGCTTGGTAAAGCCGCAAATCCCGCCGAAGCTGCGCAGACTTTCAAAGCGCTCCCAGCGATCGGTGAGCAGTTTGTGGGCGTAGGCTTGATGGGAAACGTCGAAAATAAAGGGGTCGTCGCCCGCCTCGAAAACCGCGTGCATCGCCACGATCAGCTCCACCGCGCCGAGCGAACTGGAGAGGTGACCGCCGTTTTGGCTGACGGTCTGCAAAATTCTGGCCCGGATGGCTTTGCACAGCTCGCCGCGCTCCTTGGCGGTCATTTCGGCTACGCGCAGGGCTCTCACTCGTGGGCTCCTTCAAGAATACTCTTTTTGACCGCCAAAAAGCGGTTGTGAATCTGTGCGTCGATATTGCCCGCATCGCTGACAATCACAACGCCGCCCGGAGCCACGGCCCGATCGGCGCTCACCTTGATGCGGCCGTCCTCTCCGAGGGCTTCGGTCAGTTCGCGGGCGTGATCGGGGTGGGTTTTTAGGGTAATTTGCATCGCTTCTTTGATCTCTTCTAGAAGCGCTTTGGCCAGACTCAGCGCGATTTTGGTGCCGTTTTCTCCCACTTCGCGCTTGATCACCTCGCCGGCAATCTCCACGGCGACGCTGGAAAGCTCCTTCTCCAACTGCCCCGCGTGCTTTTCAAAACGGCCCAATGCGTCATCGAGTTTTCTAAGCGAGTCCTCAAGCTGAAGTTTTTGAGACTGAACTTCGCCGATAAGCCGGTTTTGCGCTTCCAGCTCCCCCGCTTTGCGGCCGTCTTCAAAGGCCCGTTTCTTCTCTTCGTTCAAGCGCTGCTCAAACTCGCCCTCTTGCTTTTCAAGGCGCATCTGCAGCTTAATGACATGATCGCCGAACTCCTCGACCTTCTTGACCAGATTTTGCACCATGCCGCTCTCTTCGGCCTGGCGCACGCGAATGGCGCTCAAGGCTTCGCGCTCTTCGGCAGAAAGACCCGCCGGCGCAGCCGCCTGTGCGGGCGCGCCGATCACGGGGCTTTGCTGCGGCGCCTGGGGCATCGGCGAAGCGCTGTCGCGCACAGCCCGCTGGGCGTCAAAGTTTTTAAAGGCGTATTTGGCGACCTTGTGGTTTTTGACGCGCTCGGGGGTGATGATAATCTCCATTAATCAATCACCTCCTCTTCGCCGCCAATCTCGATCACGCCCGACTCGGCCAGACGCTGGACTTCATCGACAATCTTGCGCTGAGCCGCTTCGACCTCGCGCACCTTGACCGCGCCGAGGTACTGCAGCTCTTCCTGCATCGTTTGCGACGCACGCTGGGACATATTAGAAAAGAACTTGTCCTTGAGCGGATCGGAGGCGGTTTTCAGCGCCAGGGTCAGCTCTTTTTTATCCACCGTGCGCAGCACTTCGCGGATGGCCTGATTGTCCAGCTTGATAATGTCTTCGAAGGTGAACATCATCTCTTTGATGGCATTGGCGAGCTGTTCGTCCACCTGCTCGATATACGCGAGCGTCGATTTGGAGGCTTTCGCGCCCAGACGGTTGAAGATGTCCGCCACCGCGCGAGGGCCGCCCACTTCGACCTTGTAGCTGGTGAGCGCCTCAAGTTTGCTCTCAAGCACCGTCGAAACCCGCTTGATGATCGTCGGCGAAATATCGCCCAGATTCGCCATGCGCATCGACACTTCGCCGCGCAGATCGTCGGGGAAAAGGCTCAGAGTTTCGGCGGCGGCGGTGGCGTCCATATGGGCCAAAATCAGCGCGATCGTCTGGGGGTGTTCGTTGAGAATAAAGTCCGAAAGCTGCTGGGGTTTGATTTTGGACAGATACGAAAAGTTCTGGCCCGATTGCATACTTTTGGCCAGTTTTTCCAGCACCTTGCGCGCCTCTTCGGGTCCGAGCGCCTTGTACAAAATCTCCTTGGCATACTCCATGCCGCCGCTGGAAATGTACTGGTTGGACTGGAAGATCGCGTAAAACTCCTCGAGCACCGCCATGCCCAGCTGCTTATCGACGTTCTTAGCCAGCGCGATATATTTGGAAACCTCGGTGATTGTGTCCACATCCATATGCGCAAAGATCTGAGCGGTGACGTCTTCGCCCATCTGCATGAGGAAAATCGCGGCCTTTTCGGCCATCGACATCTCTTCGAACTGGGTTTGTAGGTGGGGCGCTAAGGTCATGGCGGCTCCTTAGAGTTTCACAAGGCTGGACTTGGAGATTTCGTCCATCAACAAAGTGGTCAGCAACGTTGAAACCTCCTGGGGCTTCTCGTCGCAGGTTTCGCGCAGACGCTCCAAAAGCACGTCATATTTGAGCTTTTCCTCATCCGCCGCGCTGCCCAGGCCCAGCTGCTGCTCGACCCGTTTTTTCATCTCGTCCAGACGATCGGTATCGTCTTCAAGCTCCTCCTCGTCAAACTCGATGCGCTTTTGCTCGACCTCTTCTTCGCTGACGGGAATCTCCAGCATCCGGTTGGCAAAGGGCGCGATGACCTTTTTATAAAAGACAAACAGGATAATCGCCGCAAAGAGATACTTCAGCACCGGATAGAAGGGTCCCAGGTAAGCTTCAAGCTGTTTAAGCCACGCCATCTCCGGGTTGCCCGAAGGGGTGACCCCTGCGCGGAACTCGAAGTTGCTGACCGAAACCTGATCGGCCCGGGCGCCGTTGTAGCCGATACTCTGGCGCACCAGCGACTCGATCGCCGCCAGCTCGCTTTCGCTTAAAGGCAGATACTCCAGCTCGCCGTATTTGGGATTGCCCGACTCGTCCCGCGCGGGGCGGTAGCGCCCGTCCACCACCACGGCGGCGGTGATGCGGTTGATGGTCGCAAATTCGCCTTTAATCTCCGAAACTTTCTTGGAAATTTCGTAGTTGACGGTGTTTTCCGACTTGGAGTACTTTTCGCGGAGACGATCGTCTTCAAGCCCCTGCACCGGGCCGATATTGCTGACCGCGCCGGGTACGCCGCCGATTTCGCGGGGGCGGAACCCTTCGCGGCGCTCCTCCATGCTCTGCTCGCTGCGGGGGACGCTGTTGGGATCGTAGATTTCCTGAACGCTGTTACGCTGGGAAAAATCAAAGTCGATCGTCACCTTGGCGACGACCTTTTCGTTCCCGCCGAGAAACTGGCCGAGCATCTGAGTGATTTTCTCTTCATAGACCTTTTCGTAGTCGCGCTTGTAACGCAGCTGCATCCGCGCCGCCTCGCCCGCGCTGGTCATCGCATCCTCTTCGCCCAGAGGAATACCGTCTTCGTCCACCAGCCGCACGTTTTCCACCGTCAACTTCGGCACCGCCGAAGAGACCAGATGTTTAATGCCCAGCACCTGCTGGCGGCCCAGTTGCATCCCGTCTTTCATGGAGACCACCACCGAAGCGCTCGGCGGCACTTCGCGGGAGACAAAAACCGTCTCTTTGGGCAGGGCCAGATGCACCTTGGCGCTGCGCACGCTCTCCAGGCTTTCGATCGTGCGGCCCAGTTCGCCCTCCAGCGCGCGCAACAGTTTGATCTGCTGATCGAAATCGGTCGCGCCGAACTCCTGCGCGTCAAACAGCTCATAACCCGGACGCCCTTCGCGGGGGAGGCCTTGCGTGGCCATGTTCAGACGCAGGCGGTTGACCTGATCTTTAGGCACCTCGATCGTGCCCTCTTTGGGGATGCGGAACTTAACCTGCTGCGCTTCGAGCTGCTGCACCACCAGCCCCGCGTCCTTGGCGGAGAGGTCGGTATAGAGCGGCCGGTAGCCGTCGTCATAGTTTTGCGGACTGGCAAAGACGATCAAAAAAGAGAGCAAGGCCACAACGCCGATCAGCGTAGCAACAATAACGGTTTTCTGTTTGGCGTTAAAGCGCTTTTGCAGAAGATTGAGCTGTTCGACGAGGGCCTTTAAGTCCACGGATTACCTCCAGTTGGCTTTGAATCGGTCAAAGAAGCGGTCGTTTTCGGCGCTTAGGCCCATGGTGACGCGGATGGCGTTCAGCCCGTAGCTTTTCAGATCACGCACAATGACCCCCTCTTTTAAAAGCGCCTGAGCCATCTGGGTGGCGCTTTTATCTTCGGGAAAGAGCAGCGCGATAAAGTTGGTGTAGCTTTCAATATAGCCCAGCCCTGTCTCTTTAGCAAAGGCTTCATAGCGGGCCATCTCTTTAAAGTTGTGCTCGATTCCCCTTTGCACAAAGGCTTCGTCCGCCAGCGCCTCGATCGCCGCGGCCAGCGAGAGCGTCGTGATGTTGAAGGGCGGGCGCATTTTGTGCAGCGCGGCAGTCACCGCTTTGGAGGCGATGGCGTAACCCACCCGCATCCCGCCCAAGCCGTAGGCTTTGGAGAAGGTGCCGGTATAAACGGCATTGGGAAACGTTTCGATCAGCGTTTTGGGATCGATGCGTTTTTTGGGGTCTTTGGCCGCCGCGTACTCCATATAGGCCGCGTCCATCACCACCATCGTGTCTGGATCGACCTTTTTGAGAAACCCGAAAACCGCGTCGCAATCGAGCGCGTCGCCGGCGGGGTTAGAGGGGGTGCACAGATAGATCAGTTTGGGTTTGTGCTGCTTCATCAAAGCTTCAAACTGACCCAGATCGTGCAGGTCGCTCTGGGTGGTGACGGTTTTGCCCCCCGCCTGCGCCGTATAGATGGCGTACATGGCAAAGGTGACGCGGTTTTGCAGCACCACATCGCCGTGTTCGAGCAGCGCATGGCTGATAAATTCAAAGATCTGATCGCTGCCCGAGCCAATAATCAGATTGCCGCTCTCCACACCGTACTTATCCGCCAGCGCGGCCTTGAGGGCAAAAAAGCTGTCGTCGGGGTAGCGGTGCATCTGTCCGGCGAGCGACGCGATCTTCTCGCGGGCTTTGGGGCTGGGGCCGAAGGGGTTTTCGTTGGAGGCCAGCTTGACCACATCCTTAGGTTCAATACCGTACTCGCGCACCACCAGTTCGATGGGTTTGCCCGCTTCGTAGCTTTTAATCAGATCCAGTTCGTG
>JBFWML010000058.1:0-11619 GCA_050251635.1 Campylobacterales bacterium
TCTTGGCTCCGGCCTTGATCTGCGCTAAAGCGGTGTCGAGATCGAACCGCTGGCTTGTTTGGTTCATGGGTCAATCCTTTGGGGTTTAAGATCCTATCGGACTGACACAGAATTTTTAATGGTCCCCAGGCGGCGACAGCCTTTGGCACCTGTTTATTTCCCCTTAATTTCCTGACAAATTCAACTATCTGACAACAATTATGCACACCATTTTGCTCATCTTTTTCAGCCGCTACGCGAGTAGATTCTCTAAGCGCCAAAAAGGTCCGTGCGTAGCGGAATCGATAAGCATACGTTAAGAAATTTCGATATATTCTTTGGCCGTGCTGCAAAGGCTTGGCACGTGTTCTTTGACTGTAAACGGTGAATCAAACACAACATCAAACAAAACCACATCGACTAAACACACCAACACACCAACACACCAAAACAACAACACTATCACATCGACGAACTTGACTTGACCGACTGAAAACACCCCCCACCTTATTCTTAACCCAAAACCACCACTTCGACCAATCGACCAAATACGCCACAACCCCAAACCACAACATCCGCTAAACCCACCACCACCACTTCATCTTCATTCATAACAACAAGACCAGCACCAAGCAGTCCGGCCACCCCAGACCTTTCAGCAGATTTTTTCCGATGCTTCCCAAAGCTTCGCGCAGTGCGCGAGGCACGAGCGCACTGCGCGAAGCGCCTTGATTAATTATAAAAAGGTTGTGGACGCATCGGCGAGGAAACGCTGATGGAGATTAAGTTTTACGGCATGAGCCAAAAGGATTTTGAGGAGACGAGTTTGAAGTTAGAGCGCCAAAAAAGATTCCTAGAGAGCGCCTATCTTCTGAACAAAGAGACGGGCGAAACCGTCCTTTTAAAAGAGGTGATTATTTCGGCCTATCACGCCCCGGAGCGCTACTACGCCGAAATCCAAAACCGCGTTAACACGCTGGCTAGAACCGCCCAAGAGCGCGGGCTAAGTCCGCTCTTTTTGACGCTGACGCTACCCTCAAAGTTTCACGCCATGAAAGAGCGGGGCGGCCAACTCGTACCCAACGAGCGTTATGCGGGAATAACCCCCGACCTTGCGGCAAGGGAGCTGACAAAGAAGTTTGCCCGGCTGCGTCACGATAGAAGCATGAAGGCAATCGCCAAAGAGGAGCGCATCTATTTACGGGTGGTTGAACCCCACAAGGACGGCACGCCCCATCTGCACATTTTGTTATTTGTGCCACAGGAGAAGTTTGCGGTTGTCCGGTCGGCCTTTGAGCGCCTTTACCGAAGAAACGGCCATGAGCGCAAGGCCAATCTTGTGCTGGCGATCGAAGGGGAAGCGGGCGGCGCGGTGCGTTACGTTATGAAGTACATCAACAAGGTGCTACCCCTTTCCAAGGCCGAAACCCTAAGCGAACACGAGCGGTTTTTGAACCTGTGGTATTCCAGGCACAGAATCGGACGCTTTAGCAGCAGCCGCACCCTTGCGCCCATGGAGCTTTACCGGCTTTTGTTCCGGCGCTTTTCCCTCTATTCCCTAACAAAAAATCAAGAGCTGCTAACCGTTTATCGCTCGGTACAAACCCATAAAATCAAACACGTCTACTCGGCTAGAGGGGAGCAGATTTACTCCTATAACCCCTTTTACGAGTTGGTTAAAGATGATGCGTTCCTGCCGGGGGCTGGCCATGTTTAAAAACAAAGAGCAAGAAGCGATGCAGCAGGTTTTGGGGGAAATATGCCTTGAGCTTCGGGAGATAAAAGAGGCGCTTTTTGCAGTGCCCGATTGGATTTCCTTAGATTCCGTGGCGATTCATGCGGGGTTAACGCCTAGGGCGGTTCGTTATCAGCTTCGGGAGTATTTTGTTGAAAAGCGCGACTACAAGAAGATAGGCGGTAGAATCTACATCGCCAAGGCTGTCGTCGCTCATATCCGAAGGAGAAGAGTCGATGGCAAGAAGCGGTAAGGGCTACTTTGTCCGAAACGGCATTATTTACGTTGTCGGCACGGTAGAAAAAAGGTGCTACAGACTGAGCACGGGCAAACAGGCCACCAAGGAGAACCTTGCGTGGATTCGGCGAAACGGGCCGGAAGTTCTTTTACAACTGGTTAATAAACCCGATGCCGATACGGTCGAAGCCTTCGGGCGGTTGTCGCTGGAGGCCAACACCCATCAGCGCAAAGAGAGTACGCAGCGCGAGTATCAGCGCTGCTTTGAACTCTATATCGTTCCGGCTTTCGGTCGGATGCCCTTAGCCGGGGTGCGCCCGCTGGATTTAAACGCATGGCAAAGCCGGCTTTTAAAGCAAGGCCTAGCCCCTAGCACCGTCCGCAATGCGCGGGCGGTTTTGCGGGGGATTATGGTCGATGCGTTTATGAATGAGCTTATCGACCGAAACCCCTTTGAGCGGGTTAGGGCGCCTAGGCTCATGCCCCACGATGTGCGCCCTTTTACCAAGGAGGAGGTCGAACTGCTTGTCGGCGAGGCCGGGGGCTGGTTTGGACGCTTTTTGCGGGTAGCCTTTTTCACAGGGCTAAGAACGGGCGAGCTGCTGGGTTTAAAGTGGGAGGATGTCAACTGGCAAAGCGGTTACCTGTGTGTCCGGCGCGGGATGCGGGACGGGGTTTTAAGCGAACCGAAAACCGCCGGGTCGGTGAGGGAGGTCGAACTCTCCCCCTCCGTTGTCCATGCGCTAAAGACCCAATGGCAGGAGACGGGCCTTAAGCAGGCGGGTTTTGTGTTTTTGACGGAAGCCGGAACGCCCCACCGGGCAACGAATAATATCATTGTCCGACAATGGCGGCCTCTGCTTAAGAGGCTGGGCTTGGAGTACCGGGAGCTTTATCAAACCCGCCACACCTTCGCCAGCCTAATGATAGCAGGGGGTACGGATGTTGTCACGGTGGCTAGGCTGCTGGGCCATAAGACCACGCGGATGACCTTGGAGCGTTATGCGCGGTTTGTGCCGGGGCGTCGGGATATTATTGCGAGCGTGCTTGAGGGGAATTCTGCACACAATTTTGCACACTTGGTAAATTTAAGGGGAGGCGGGTTTTAACGAACCCTGATGAAAAGGTGGTGGCTCCGGGCAGAATCGAACTGCCGACACGCAGATTTTCAGTCTGCTGCTCTACCGACTGAGCTACAGAGCCACTTAAAGAAGACCGGAATTATAGCCGGTCATTTTAAAGTTCAGCTTAATGCGGCGATGAATTCTTTAAATTTTTCGCCGCGTTCTTTATAGGAGCTGAACTGATCAAGGCTGGCCGCCGCCGGGGAGAGCATTCCCACGCCATTTTTGTCCAGTTTTTGGTCAATCTTGGCGACCGCCACCTCCAAAAAACCGCACAGCGTCGCGTCGATGCCGCGTTCTTCGGCCATCTGCATCAGTTTGTCGCGGTTGGCGCCGATGGCGTAAATTTGCACGTCCAGTTTGTCGATCACGTCAAAAAGCGGCGTTAGATCGGCCCCTTTGTCGTCACCGCCCAAAATCAGATGCAGCGGTTTATCGCGGAACGCTTCGACCGCTTGCAGCGTCGCGTCGTAGTTGGTCGCCTTGGAATCGTCAATCCAGAGGCGGCCTTTTTTGTCGGTGACGCGTTCGATTTTATGCGGGTCGAGCACAAAGCGATTGATCAGATCGTAGTCGATCGTATCAAACAGGCTTTTGGTCACCGCCAGCGCCATCGCGGCGTCCATCAAAAACGGCCCTTCAAACTTCAGCCGCGCCAGATCGATGCCGAAGGCGGCGGCGATATCGGCTGCGTTTTCGTAATAGACCGCAAAACCCTTCGTTGGCACATGGCGGTATTTGGCGGGTAAAATCACCAGCTCGCCTTCGCGCATCGTGGCTAGGGGTTTGAGCTTGGCCGCTTCGTAGGCCTCCATCGACCCGTGCCAGGTGATGTGATCGGGCGTGATCGGCAGCAACAGGTAGATATTGGGCCGCGCCTTATTGGTGTAGTGCAGGGTAAAACTGCTGGTTTCCAAGACCCAGATCGGCGCTTTTTCGTCCAGCTCCGCCACGGGCGTGCCCACATTGCCGCCGATCACCGCGCCGCGATTAGCCAGCAGATGGCCGATCATTTCGGTCGTCGTTGTTTTGCCGTTGGTGCCGCTGATCCAGATGCTAAAGGGCATCGTATCGGCAAACAGATCGTATTCGCCGATCAGGTTGCGCGCTTTGGACACCTGCGGATGATGCGGCGGTATGCCCGGCGTGGGGACTTCCAGCTCGGACTGGGCCGGATCGAACAGCTCCATCGGCAAAAGCGTATTGGTGCCGTAGGTTTCGACCTGTTTAAACTTGTCGTCGTAAATGCGGCAGTTGCCGAACTTTTTTGCGATTGCCGCGTTGGTCTTGCCGTAGCCAAAAAGGGTCATGCTTTGTCTATCTCAATGTTAAATTCAGACATTTTATTTTTGAGTTTTTTGCTGCAAGAGTCAACAAAATACTGTTCAAGCAACCAACCTTTATATTGTTCAAGACTAAAGTAGTCCTCAGTTGAACCTAGATGGTTTGATAGATATTGTCGACTACTTGACTCCTGCCGATAAACAACAAAATAGACTATCTTTTTGTTGTTTAATTCAGCCAAGTTGCCACTGCACATCCTATGTAAAGAAAGAATTCCCTCCGTGATTTTTTCACGAACTTTGTCTTTGTTAATGTCTTTGCGTTCTTGATTCTTAAACTCAACACAGACAATGAAATCTTCATGAAAATGAATTAGATCAAATTTGGAGATTCTTTTAGTTGGCCATTGTTTGTCAATAATTTCGTCATAAGAAAAGTAGTTTTGTTTCGATTTACATAGTGAAACCCTATGTTCTTTATCATAAGAAATTTCGTCAATTCTTTTTTTGTAAGAAGAAAATCTATTTTCAAAGTAAGTCATCAGCTTAGCTCAAACCTAAGCTCTTCTAATTCCCTGAATGGATCGGCAAGCTTTTTAAAAATTAAATCTAAATCCGTAGTTACATCATGAATGAATGATTTTCCATCTTCATTGTCCTTTTGGGCAAGATAATAGTTGCTTTTACCGCCCAGTCCATTCTTTCTCGAATATAAAATAAGAGCCTCAATCATATACGGACTATGAGAGTTGACAACAACTTTAACACCAGCTTTTACAATATCGATAATTATCTTTGCCATCTCAATTTCCCATTTTGGATGCAAATGAACTTCCGGTTCATCAAAAATTAAAAGTGAACGCGGATTTATATAACTGTTTTCATTGAGAACTTGTAAAATCGCAAAATTCTTAATACCGGTAGCAGTATTTTCTAATGGCACGGTTACATTATTTTTATAAAATGAAAATTTTTTATTTTCTACTTTAAAGTCGCCACCTATTATATTGCGAATAGTTGAGGTTAAATTTGGGGCCACTCTCTCAAAATCTTTTTCAATATAAAGCTTATTGTGCAGATCCCTGAGTGTGTGTGGAAATTTTATGGGATCTATATTTGGGTCTTCGCTTTGTTCTTGGGCGTGTAGAAGAATGATTGTGTTAAAAAAATCAGCGAGACTCCATATTAGCGGCGTCTCTATAAAAGTGGCGTCCATAAATGGGCGAGGATCGGGCTGGTCTAGTCCTTCGAACTCCAGTCCCGTTGTGTGATGGGTTGATACATCATAAATTGTTCTATCTAGCAGGGTAAGTTTGATTTTTGAGTTCTCAGGATAGTCACATCCAAAAACAAGTCTAAACAGAGCCTCAAATCTTTTCGCTCTGTACTCAAAGAAGGCGTCTGGGCTGTCTATTTTGTTTTTTGCACGTGCTGTATTGTCAGCTTTAATTACAGAGTAAAGAGCTTTTCCGATACTGCTTTTACCTGTATCGTTTTCGCCAGCAACAACAGTCAATCCATCAAGTTTGATATGAGCACTTGAAATGTTAAATAGCTTTTCAATTTTGAGCTCCATATTCAGTTACCTTATCTTGATCGTAATCAGCGCCAGAATGTTCGACAGCAGCGCCACAATCCAGAACCGGACGATGATTTTGTTTTCCGCCCAGCGTTTCAGCTCAAAGTGGTGATGCAACGGCGCCATCAAAAAGATGCGTTGCCCGCGCAGCTTGTAGCTGCCCACCTGCAAAATCACCGAAACCGTCTCCACCACAAAAATAAAGCCGATCAGCAGCAGCAGCACTTCGGTCTTGGACAAAATGCCCGCGTATGCAATAAACGCGCCGATCGTCAAACTGCCGCTATCGCCCATAAACACTTCGGCGGGGTTGGCGTTGTACCACAAAAAGCCCAGCAGTCCGCCAATGAGCGCCGAAGCGATAATCACCACTTCCCCCACGCCAATAAGCCGCGGCATCAAAAGCGACTGGCTCAAAATCGCGTGGCCGGTAATGTACATAAAGACCGCCAGAGAGGTCAGGGCAAAAATGCTCGGCACCGCCGCCAGACCGTCCAGACCGTCGGTGAGATTCACCGCGTTGCTGGCGCCCACGATCACGATCGCCCAGAAAACCAAAGCCAGATAGCCCATGTCAAAGACAGGCTCTTTAATAAAGGGCAGATAGAGTTGCGTGCTGAGATCGCTGGTGCTGATTAGCAGTCCGCCAATCAGCAGCGAAGAGCCGATCTGCGCGGCCATTTTCAGGCGCGGCGTCAGCCCTGCATCGTTTTTCTTGTGGAAAATCTTGCGATAGTCGTCAAACATTCCAATGGCCGAAAAACAGGCCAGCGTCAAAATGCCTATCAATATATAAGGATTGGTCAGATCGGCGGCGATCAGCGTGGCGATCAGGGCCGAACCCACAAAGATCATGCCGCCCATGGTGGGGGTGTTTTGTTTGATTTTGTGCTGCCCCGGCGCGTGGGTATAGATGGGCTGCGTGGCGCCCTGACGTTTGGCCCACACGATAAAACGCGGCATCCACCACAGTGTCAGGATAAACGCGACACAAAAAGCGACAGCGGCGCGGACGGTGATATAGGAAAACAGGTTGAAGTTAAGGACTTCATAAAGCCAGTAGAGCATTCAGTGTCCCGGTTTGGTTTAAAGGGCGCTATTGTAGTACAATTCGACTTTTCTCTAAGCAATACTCAAGGTTAATCAATGGCCGCCAATAAAACGCTTTTAATCATTACCGACGGCATCGGCGTGAAGCCCAAAACCCCCTTCAACGCCTTTGAAAACGCCGTCAAACCCACCTATGACAAACTCTTTAAAACCCTGCCCCACGCGCTGCTTTCGACTCATTCGCTCAGCGTCGGCCTGCCCGAAGGCCAAATGGGCAACTCGGAAGTGGGACATCTGACGCTGGGTTCGGGTCGCATTCTCTATCAGGATCTGGTCAAAATCACCAAAGCGATCAATGAAGGAACCTTCGTCAAAAACCCCGCCTTTACCGCTTTATTGGAAAAGGGCGATCGGATTCACTTGGTGGGGCTTTTAAGCGACGGCGGCGTGCATTCGCATATCGATCACATTTTAGGGGTCGCGCGGCTGTGCGAAGAGGCGGGCAAACGGGTCTTTTTGCACCTTTTAACCGACGGGCGCGACGTGTCGCCCACCGCGTCGCCCCTGTATCTCAACGATCTTAAGCCGATTCTTTCCGATCGCGTCACGATCGCCTCGATCGGCGGGCGTTATTACGGCATGGATCGCGACAACCGCTGGGAGCGCGTGGAGCGCGCCTATAACGCGATGGTACTGGGCAAACCCCAATGCGAAACCGGCCCCGAAGCGCATATCGCCGCCCAACACGCCAAGGGGGTGACCGACGAGTTTATCGATCCCGTCGCCTTCGGCGGATACGACGGCATGAAGGATGGCGACGCGGTGTTGATGCTCAACTTCCGCAGCGACCGGATGCGCCAGATCACGCAGATTCTGGGCGATGAAAACTTTAAACCCGTCGCGGTGGAAAAACGCAAACTGCATCTGGCAACGATGACCGAATACAATCAGGCCTTTAATTTCCCCGTGCTTTACGGCAAAGACAGCCCGCAAAATACGCTCGCCGAAGTAATTTCGCAAGCGGGCCTGCGGCAGTTTCACACCGCCGAAACCGAAAAATACGCCCATGTCACCTTCTTTTTTAATGGCGGCATCGAAACGCCCTATCCGGGCGAAACCCGCGTACTCATCCCTTCGCCCAAAGTCGCCACCTATGACCTGCAGCCGGAAATGAGTGCCGACGCGGTGGGCGACGCGGTGGTGACGGCGGTGCGTGAAAACTACGATTTTATCGTGGTCAACTTCGCCAACGGCGATATGGTGGGCCACACGGGTAACTACGAAGCGGCCCTTAAAGCCGTCGAAGCGGTCGATCGTAATCTGGGCAAAATCGTCGAAGCGGCGGACAAAGCGGGTTATAACTACCTCATTACCAGCGATCACGGCAACTGCGAAGAGATGTGCGATATTCAGGGCAACATGCTCACCAATCACACCGTGGGCGAAGTGTGGTGTTTTGTTAAGGCCCCCGGCGTTTCGGCCCTTAAAAAAGGCGGCCTTTCCAATGTGGCCCCCACGATTTTGAAAATGATGAATCTCCCCATTCCCTCCGAAATGGATCAACCTCTTTATTAAAGGATTTTCGTGAAATTCACCGGTAAAAACGTCCTGATCACCGGCGCAAGCCGCGGCATCGGCGCCGAAATTGCCAAAACGCTGGCGGGCTACGGCCTTAAGGTCTGGATCAACTACCGCTCCGGCGCAGCCCAGGCCGATGCGGTTAAAACCGAAATCGAAGCCGCCGGTGGCAAAGCGGCGGTGATCGGTTTTGACGTCACCGACGAAGCGGCGTTTGTCGAAGGAATCAAAACCATCGTGGACGCCGACGGCGGACTGGGCTATCTGGTTAACAACGCGGGCATCACCAACGACAAACTGGCCATGCGCATGAAAGCCGAAGAGTTTATGCAGGTGATCGATGCCAACTTAAAAAGCTGTTTTATCGGCTGCCGCGAAGCGGTGAAAATCATGAGTAAAGCCCGCTTCGGCGCGGTGGTGAACGTCGCTTCGATCGTGGGTGAAATGGGCAACGCGGGCCAGACCAACTACGCAGCCAGCAAAGGCGGCGTGATCGCCATGTCCAAAAGCTTCGCCAAAGAGGGCTCCAGCCGGGGTATCCGTTTTAACACCGTCACCCCCGGTTTTATCGCCACCGATATGACGGCGGTACTGCCCGAAGAGATCAAGGAAACCTACTTCAAAAACATTCCGCTGGGCCGTTTCGGCGAACCTAAAGAGGTGGCCGAAAGCGTGGCGTTTTTGCTCTCCGACGGCGCGGGTTATATCACCGGCGAAACCTTGAAAGTTAACGGCGGGCTTTACGTTTAAGGGCCGCAAAGCCGCTTAAGTGGTTTCTGTGTTAAAATGCCGCACTCAAATACAACAAGGAGATTACCCTATGGCACTGTTCGATGAGGTAAAGGCGATTGTCGTCGAGCAACTCAACGTGAATGAAGACGAAGTCAAAGAAGGGTCTAAGTTTGTAGAAGACTTGGGCGCTGACAGTCTGGACGTGGTTGAGTTGGTGATGGCGCTTGAAGAAAAGTTCGACGTTGAAATCCCCGACGAAGACGCTGAAAAAATTCAGACCGTCGGCGACGCCATCAAGTACATCGAAAACCTCAAGAAGTAATCATCGGGCGCCTTCGGGCGCCTTTTTTGTGTAACCGTTTGAAGTGCAAATGAAACGTTTTTATTTCAAACGGTTAGAAAGGAAGCCTATTTGAGACGAGTTGTAGTAACCGGATTGGGCATGATCACCGCCTTGGGCCATGATCGCCACAGTTCCTTTGAAGCCATCTTGAACGGCGCTTGCGGTGTTGACACCATCAAGCTGTTCGATCCCTCCCGCCTGTCGGTCACCATTGCCGCCGAGGTCAAAGATTTTGACCCCGCCACCGTTATGGATGCCAAAGAGGTCAAAAAAGCTGATCGATTTATTCACTTCGGCCTCAAGTGCGGCCAAGAGGCAATGAAAGACGCGGGCTTCGACGGCAAGATCGAAGGCGAGATGGCCGAACGTTTCGGTATTAGCGCGGCTTCCGGTATTGGCGGGTTACCCCGTATCGAAGAGAACTCGCTCATCTGCGGCGAAAAGGGTCCCAAGCGGATCTCCCCCTTCTTTATTCCCAGCGCGCTGGCCAATATGCTGGGCGGCTTTGTCAGCATCGAGCACGGCCTGAAGGGTCCCAACCTGGCCTGCGTGACCGCCTGCGCTGCGGGTACGCACTCCGTAACCGAAGCATATAAAACGATCGTGCTAGGCGGCGCGGATGCCATGCTGGCCATTGCGGCCGAAGCGGCGGTATGCGAAGTGGGCGTGGGCGGTTTTGCCGCCATGCGCGCCCTTTCGACCCGCAACGACGATCCCAAAAAAGCCTCACGCCCCTTCGACCGCGATCGCGACGGTTTTGTCATGGGCGAGGGTGGCGGTGCATTGGTGCTAGAAGAGTACGAACACGCTAAAAAACGCGGCGCGAAAATCTACGCTGAGGTTATTGGCGCAGGAGAAAGCGGCGATGCCAACCACATTACCACTCCGGCACCCGAAGGGGAGGGCGGTTACCGCGCCATGAAGGCTGCACTGCAGATGGCCGAGCGGAATGCGCCCGGCGTTAAAATCGGCTATGTCAATGCCCACGGCACCAGCACCGCCTATAACGACTGGTACGAAACCATGGCGCTCAAGCGGCTCTTTAACGGAAATGTTCCGTTGGTCAGCTCCACCAAGGGGGCCACGGGCCACTGCCTTGGCGCCGCCGGCGGCATTGAGGCGGTCATTTCGATTATGGCCATGGAAAAAGGCGTTCTGCCTCCGACCATCAATTTCGAAAATCCCGATACCGAGCGGGGGCTGGATTTGGATTATATTCCGAACAAGCCCCGCGAACAGAAGGTTGACGCCGTGATGAGTAACTCCTTTGGCTTCGGGGGAACCAACGGAGTCGTGATCTTTAAAAAGGTGTAAGGTTGGCCTTTTACCTCGATTTTGAAAAAGAGCTCCGTTCCCTCGAAGAGGAGATGGAGCTGGCAAAAATCCGCAAGGACGAAAAGGCCGCCAAGGTTTATGCCAAAGAGTATGAGGCGGCCCTTAAAAAGATCTACGGAAATCTCTCCGATTACCAAAAGCTGCAGCTCGCCAGACACCAGGATCGTCCCTACGCACTGGATTACATCAAGCTCATTATGGAAAACGCCCACGAAATCCACGGCGATCGTCACTTTAAAGATGACGGTGCGATTGTTTGCTTTATGGGGACAATCGGCGGACAGCCTTGCGTGGTGATCGGTGAAGAAAAAGGGCGCGGCACCAAAAATAAAATCGCACGCAACTTCGGCATGCCCCATCCCGAAGGCTACCGCAAGGCGCTTCGGGCTGCCCGTCTGGCTGAGAAATTCAATTTGCCGCTCCTGATGCTCGTTGACACGCCCGGAGCCTACCCGGGCCTTGGCGCAGAAGAGCGTGGACAAAGCGAAGCCATTGCCCGAAACCTTTACGAGTTGAGCGATCTGAACGCCGTGACCATTTCGGTTGTAATCGGAGAAGGCGGCAGCGGCGGGGCTCTGGCCGTCGGTGTGGCCGATCGGCTCGCGATGCTCAGCTATTCGGTCTTTAGCGTTATTTCTCCAGAG
>JBFWML010000059.1:0-10530 GCA_050251635.1 Campylobacterales bacterium
GCTCATACTGCAAAACCCGGACAAGGTTTATAAGCAGCTGGGCAAACAGTACCGTTTCGGCGAGCCGATCGAGCGTCCTAACGGGGCGAATAAAACCGCCGTCAGCCCGGAAACCGGCCCCGAAACTAGCCCGAATTTACCGGAACCCGCCACCAAAACCCCCGCCGCGCCCGCTTCGGGCGGAAAAAACCTGCAGCTCAGCTGCGGCGCCAAATGCGGCATTTCGCTCAAAAACTATAAAGAGGACTCCTCTTTATCCTCCAAGGCCGAAGGCTGAAGCTCGTCGTGCAAAATCTCCTCAAGTAACGCGGTGGCATAGCTGCCCTTGGGCAGCGAGAACGCCAGCTCGAAATGCCCCTCCTCTTCGATATAGCGGCTGTTTTCCACCGCCGGAAACACCCACGCGTAACGCCGGTCGCCCGAGGCGGGAATATCCTCGAAAAAGGGGGTTTCAATCTGAGCGGCCAGCTTGGAGGCCAGAGCGACGCGGTGGCCCGAAAGCACGCCCGTGGGCGCAACGTCGTGTTTCATAAAACGCTCGGCCTCTTTGTTTAAATCCTCAGCCTCGTAGAGTTTGCCGTAGGGGTAGTGGCACATCACGTCGCCTTCGAGCAGACGGAAAAACTGGGGCTGCTTTTTAAGCGCCTCGATCGTTTCGGTCTCCCAGCCTAGCTCCCGGGCAATCTCGGCGGGTTTGAAGTTTTCGATCAGGTGGGAGATCTCCAGCCGTTTGCTCAACCACGCGTTAAACCGTTCGCTCTGCAGTGCATTGATCAAAAAAGTCTGCATTTTACGGCCGCGGATTTTGGCCTCGCCGTCAAGCATCGCCCTCGCCTTCTTGTAGTTGTCGCCGTCGCGGCCAAACCGCTGAAAGCCGAAGAAGTTGGGCATTCCCGCCTCGCCGATCTTATTTAGCGCCTCGGTCAGCTTCAGCGCATCGTGGGGGCGCACCTTTTTTAAGCGGATAAAAAAGCGGTTGCCCTTGAGATGGCCGAGCTTGAGCTTGTTGTTGTGCCGGGTCGTCTCCAGAATTTTAAGCTGGGGGTGTTCAAAGCGCTCAAAGGCTTTTTCGAACTTGGCCGGCAGGGTCAGATGCTGCACAGTCATCGCCTGCTTGTCTTTGAGCCCCGCATAACCCACGTCACGCACCTTGACGCCGGTGCGCTCGCTGATGATCTGCACCGCCTCCCAGGTGGAAAGCCCTTTTTTGCGGATTTTGATAGCCAAATGCTCGCCGCTGCCGCTAAAGGGATAAAGGGGAATCTCTTCGACCACAAAGTCCTTGGCATTCTGGGCAAAATGGGCGGAAATAGCACCGTGGGTGAGGAAAAATGCGCGTTTTTGCATGAAAAAGGCCTTCTAGAAAGTGGCGCAATTCTACACCACGCGCACCCAATTGAAAATTTTTAGCGCGTCCTTAACTTGCTTTAATTTAAACCAATCTACACTTACGGCCATCTCCTAACCAAAAGGGACCTCATGGCTACCAAAGACTGGGCGCGCGAGCTTTCATTACAAAGCGTTGGCACCGTCTATCATAATCTCTCCTATCCTGAAATTTTTGAGCACGAAACCAAGAACGGCGAAGTGACCGTAACCAGCAGCGGCGCGGTCACCGTCGATACCGGCAAATTCACCGGCCGCAGCCCCAAAGACAAATATTTTGTTAAAGCCGATCCGTCACAGAAATACATCGCATGGGGCAAGGTCAACAAACCCACCACCAAAGAGGCCTTTGACGAACTGTTCGCCAAGGTCAAAGCCCATCTGTCGGGCAAAAACCTTTACGTTTTTGACGGCTACAGCGGCGCAAACGAAAAAACCCGCAAAAACGTGCGCTTCGTAACCGAGCTGGCTTGGCAGCACCACTTTGTGACCAATATGTTTATCCGCCCCGAAAGAAGCGAACTCGAAGGCTTCAAGCCCGGTTTTACCGTCTATAACGGCTGCAAAATCGTCGATGAAGATTACGAAAAACGCGGTCACAACTCCGAAGTGTTCGTTATCTTTAACGTTGAAGAGAACATTGCCATCATCGGCGGCACCTACTACGGCGGCGAGATGAAAAAGGGCATCTTCACCATGATGAACTACTGGCTGCCCCTGCAGAACATTCTTTCGATGCACTGCTCAGCCAATGTCGGCAAAAAAGGCGATGTAGCGCTCTTCTTCGGCCTGAGCGGCACCGGCAAAACCACCCTCTCGACCGATCCCGATCGCAAATTGATCGGCGATGACGAACACGGCTGGGATGAAGACGGCGTCTTTAACTTTGAGGGCGGCTGCTACGCCAAAACCATCCGCCTCGACGCTTCGAGCGAACCGGAAATTTTTGCCGCCATTAAACGCGATGCGCTTCTGGAAAACGTGGTCGTGCGCGCCGACGGCAGCGTCGATTACGACGATGCGTCCAAAACCGAAAACACCCGGGTCAGCTACCCCATTCACCATATCGAAAATTACGAGCCCACCCTCAAAGCGGGCCACCCCAAAAATATTATCTTCCTCTCCTATGACGCCTTCGGTATTTTGCCCCCCGTGGCCAAACTGACCAAAGAGCAGGCGATGTACTACTTCTTAAGCGGCTACACCGCCAAGGTCGCAGGCACCGAACGCGGCGTGACCGAGCCGCGCGCCACTTTCTCGGCGTGCTTTGGCGAAGCGTTTATGACGCTGCACCCCACCGACTACGCCAAGCTGCTGGGCGAAAAGATCGATCAGCACAAGGTCAACGTCTATCTGGTTAACACCGGCCTCAAAGGCGGCGCCTACGGCGTAGGCCGCCGCATGAGCATCAAAACCACCCGCGGCTGCATCAATGCCATTCTCGACGGCAGCATCGAAAAGGCGAAGTTCAAAACCATGCCGGTCTTTGGTATCGCCATTCCCGAAGCGCTGGCGGGCGTTGATTCCGAAATTCTCGATCCGCGCAGCACATGGGCCGACAAAGCTGCCTATGACGACGGCGCCAAGAAGCTCGCCGCATTGTTTATCGATAACTTCAAGCGCTATCAGGGCGGCAATGCCGCCTTTGACTTCAGCGCCGCAGGGCCGAAGCTCTAAGCTTTTGAAGTTTCCGCCGCTCTTTATTACCGCTACCGGCACCGGCGTGGGCAAAACCTACGCCGCCTGCCAACTGATCGACGCCCTCTGCCAAGCCGGATACAAAGTCGCCGCCTTTAAACCGATCGAAACCGGCGTCAGCACCCTGCCCGAAGACGGCAGCCAACTTTTAAAAACCATGCGTCAATATCCGATCAACCCCGATTTGGGTCTTGAAACCGTTTGCCCCATCCGTTTTAGCCTGCCTGCCGCACCCGATGTGGCGCGGGGCGAAACGCCCATCGACTGGGCGCTGATGGATACGGCTTTCAAAGCCTGCGCCGATGCGGCGGATATGGTTTTGATCGAAGGCGCGGGCGGCGCGCTTGCGCCCGTTGAGAACGAAACCCTCAGCCTCGATATCGCCCGCCGCTACCACGCAAAGGTTCTGGTGATTGCGCCCGATCGGCTGGGTATGATTCACGATCTCATTGCAACGCTTGAGGCAATCAAGTCCCGCGGATTCGATCCGCTGTGGGCCGTGAATCTTCGGGATGGTGATTTCGATCGCCTCTCAAACCCGTGGCTGAGCAAACATTTTGGCTATTTTTGGCGTCTGCCCAATCACCTGCCCGAACTGATAGGAACGCTAACCCGATGAAACGAATTCTCTTAACGCTGCTTGCTCCGCTGATGCTCTACGCCCACGGTCCGGTCTTGAAGTATGCCTATAACGACACCGAGCTTGGCCGCAACGCCGCCAAAACCGCCCAGCTGCTTAAGGAGCACAATGTGCATCTGGGGCTTATTGAGAACTCCCCGCTTTTTGAAAAAGAGGGCGGGCTGGCGGCCTTGAAGATGGGCTATATTGAGTTCTACGGTGCCAACGCCGTGGAGTTGCAGTATGTGATTTCGGGCATCTGGCCCAAGCTCGAAGCGGCCAAAGCCGGAAACGACGGCACCCTCCGAAAGGAGCTTAATGAGCTGGGGTTCGAACTTATCAGCTTGCGCTTTTTGCCCAAAAAAACCCTGATGGTTCTAGGTAATGCCAACGCTCTGGGAAAACTTCCCGCCCAAGAGCGCCGGATTTTGATGCAGAACCTCTAAAGCCGCATCTGCGCCGAAGGGGCGATCAGGGAAAAAACAAAGGCCCTCGCCTCCTTTTGCAGCATCTGGAAAAACGCTTCAAGCTCGTCGGGTTCGTTCCAGACCGGGCTGTCCACGCCCGCAAGCAAAGCCAGCTGGGTTTCGGCCTGTTTAATGCTGCCGAGGGTATCCACCAAACCATGCTCCAAAGCTTCGGCCGCAGTAAAGATGCGGCCATTGGCGAATTCGGGCGCAAGCGTTGCGTTCAACTCTCTTGCTTCGGCCACGTCGCGCACAAACATCTCGTAAATGCTCGCGGTAACGCCCTCAAGCTGCGCGCGTTCAGCCTGCGTCCAGTCGCGGTAGAAGGTGCCCGCCTCTTTGAGTTCGCCCGCCTTGACCACGTTCATCTCGACACCAACCGTATCCAGCAGTTTGGCGGCATTGACCCCCTCCATCAAAACGCCGATCGAACCGACAATGCTGCCGGGGTTGGCAATGATTTCATCGGCCCAGATCGAGGCGTAATAGCTGCCGCTGGCCATCACCCCCGCCGCATAGGCCACCACGGGTTTTTGCCCGCTCAGCTCCCTGACGGCCATCATCATCTCGACGCTTGGCGGCACGCTTCCGCCGGGAGAGTCCACCACCAGCAAAACCCCTTTGACGTTGGCCTCCTCGGCGGCGGCAACCTCCGCCAAAAACCCGTCGGCATCCAAAATCGGACCCCTAAGATCAATGCGGTACAAATTGGGCTGCGGTTGCGGCGCTTCAGCCGAAAACACCACCAAAATCACAATCAACACCAGCAGCGTCGCCTTGAAGTGGTTTTGAATAAAGACGATCGGCGCGGTGATAGGCCAAAACAGCCATTTTAGTCGTTCCATAGAATCTGCTCTCCGTTGATAAAGACATTATCCATCTGCTTGGGCGCGTGCAAGATCGCTTGCGCATAGATCATCGCCGCATCTTCGATGCGATCGGGCAGCCTGAAAAGCAGCATATCCGCCGCCCGCTCAGGGGCCAAACGGCCCGCGTTGACGCCCAGCTGGGAGGCGGCCACGTCGGTTACGCTGCGCAGCAAATCCCTTGCCAGCAGCGGCAAATCCAGCCCTTCGTGCATAAACAGCGCCGATCGAAGCTCGCCGAAAAGATCAAGCGAGTGGTTTGAGCTCAGCCCGTCGGTCGCCACCATATAGGGAATTTCGCGGTTTTTAACCTTCTCCAGCCCCAACAGCCCGCATCCGAGCAGACGGTTGGAAACGGGACAGTGGATGATCGCGCCGCCCATTTTGCTGATTTTGTCCAACTCTTCGTTGGTGGCTTGCACACAATGGACAAACAGGGTTTTCACCCCTTCAAAGGTCTCCAAAAACTCCGCCGCATCGGTGACGGGACTGGAGGTTTTGAGAAATTTCTCAAAAAAGGGCTTGAACTCTCCGGTGGCGCTATCCAGCCAACGGCGTTCGCTCTTGCTCTCCATAAAATGCGCGCTCAGCGGCAGGTGCCGCGTCCGGGCCAAAGAGACCGCCTTGCGCACCAGCGCCGGATGCACCGAATAGGGCGAATGAATCGCAATGCCGGCCTTGAAACGATCGCCCTCGAACTCTTTGCTGCGCTCAAGCCGATCGACAAAGTCGGCAAAGATCACATCCGCCGCGGCAGGATTGGAGCCGATCAGCTCGTTGAAATAGACAATCCGTTGTTTCGCGGCGGCGCACGCGGCCAGATCAAACCCGTAGCTGCTCACCGCGCCCACGGTGGTGACGCCGCCCTTGAGCATATCCGACAGCGCCGCTTCGTGACAGGCCTGGGCGCATCCGCCGATAAGCGATTCGCGTTTTTCCATCACGGTGTAAAGCCAGCCGATAAAGCTGCCGTAATCCAGCTGCGTCGTGTGGGCGCTAAACTCCAGATGCACATGGGCGTTCATCAATCCCGGCATCACCACGGAGTGTTCGCCGCCTTCGATCGCCTCGGCTTTGCTCTTCCAGCGTTCGATCACCTTGGCGTCATCGGTCACTTCGATGATATTTTCATCAAAAACCACCGCGCCGTTACGCACAACCGGGCGGGCGGGATCCATCGTGATAATCGTATCGGCTATGAGAATTTTCATCGTTTACGCTCCTCGTGGGCTGATTTTACCCAAGGCGGCATTAACTATAATTCCGCCCATCATTTCAGGTAAGGAACTTCCGATGGGTAGAGCGTTTGAATACCGCCGCGCCGCCAAAGAAAAACGCTGGGCCAATATGTCCCGCGTCTTCCCCAAACTGGCCAAACTGATCACCATGGCCGCCAAAGAGGGCGGGCAAGACCCCGACATGAACCCCAAACTCCGCACGGCGATCCTCAACGCCAAAGCGCAAAATATGCCCAAAGACAATATCGATGCCGCCATCAAACGCGCTTCGGGCAAAGACGCCGCCGACATTACGCAGATCAACTACGAGGGCAAAGGGCCGCACGGGGTGATGATGATTGTCGAGTGCGCCACCGACAACCCCACCCGCACCGTGGCCAACGTCAAGCTCTACTTCGCCAAAAACGGCGGACAGCTCGTACCGGGCGGATCGCTTGAGTTTCTCTTTTCCCGCAAGGCGGTCTTTGAGGTGGAAAAAACCGCCGACATGAACGTTGAAGAGCTGGAACTGAGCCTGATCGACGCAGGGCTGGACGAGATCGAAGCCGACGGCGACACGCTGTATATCTACGGCAACTACACCGATTTCGGCACCCTTTCTAAGGCGCTGGAGGATTTGGGCATCGAACCCAAGGCGGCCAACTTGCAATACATCCCCAACTCGCCCCAGGAGTTTTCCGAAGCCCAACTGGCCGACATCGACAAATTGATCGAAAAGATCGAAGAGGACGATGACGTGCAGGCGGTTTACACCAACATCGCCTAAGGAGGCCCCGTGAAAAAGATCGTACTCGGAGCGTTTTTAATGACCGGTGCACTGTTTGCCGAAGTTAAACATATCCACCCCACCCCGGCGCTGGTGGAAAGCGGCATCAAAATTATTGACATCCGCACCGAACCCGAATGGCAACAGACGGGGATTGTTAAGGGCGCGGTTACGATTACCTTTTTTGACGCGCAGGGAAACTACGACGCAGCGGCATTCTTGCGCGAACTGGACCGCCATGTGGACAAAAACACCGAATTTGCGCTCATCTGCCGCACGGGCAACCGTACCACGGCGGTTTCGGACTTTCTGGACAAGCAGGGTTACAGGGTCATCAACCTCAAAGGCGGCATCCGGCATCTGATCGACCGCGAAGGCTACAAGCCCGTCCCCTACCGCCCCTAAGCATTGCCGAGCCGAGGCAGGGTGATGGTTACGATCGCCCCCTCCTCGCCGTTGGCGAGCGTAATCGTCCCTTGCATCTGCTCTTCCACCACCAGCTTGACAATATAAAGCCCCAGCCCCGTACCGCTAATCACTCCCTGCCCCCGGCCGGTCTCCTTGGTGGTAAAGAAGGGTTCAAAGGCCCGTTCGAGCGCCTGCGGTGTAAAGCCGCTGCCATTGTCGGAGATGATGATCTGTTCGTCATGCGCGTTTCGCACAATCTCAATGCGGATTTTGCCCTCCATCGATCCGTTGCCCTCCCGCTGGCGGCGGAGCAAAATCGCATCCCGCGCATTGAGCAGCAGGTTCACCACCGCCTGACGCAGGGCCGAAGGATAAATGCGCAAACCCGCATTTGCCCCGCCCTCATCCGTCTTGGGCTGAAGATAATCGACGGCAATCCGGTGAGCGCTTAGCTGGGGGCGCATCAAATGCACCACCTTGCCCACCTGTTCGCAGGTGCAGGTGAAAACCAGTTCGCCGCTTTGCGTATTCATGCCCCGCAGCACCTCGATCGTCTCGGACAGCTCCGATACCAGCTCCTTGACGCGCTGGGCGGTGTGGGCCATGTAGGCGTCGTTCAGCTCGCCGCTTTTGTACATCTCTTCGGCGTTTTGCACCATCAGTAAAATCACCGTCAAGGGCTGGCGCCAGTGGTGGGCGATGGCGCTTGTCATCTCGCCCATGGCCGCCACTCTCGCCTGCTGCAGCAGCAAATGCTCCCGATCGGCCAGCAGTTTTTGGGTCTGCTCTTCGTTTTTGAGCGCACGCAACAACCGGCGGCGCGTATCCCACAAACCGCCCAAGCCCAGCACCCACAAAAAGCCATAACCCAAAACCAGCGTCTGAAGCTGTCCGGCCAGATTTTCCCGGTAGGGTTCCCACGGCGCGGCTACACTGATTCCGCCCACCAAATGGCCTACTTGCACTTGGGTAACATGGCACCCAAGGCAGGCCTTATCCCCTTGTAAAGCGCCCATAAAACGCAGGTGGGGCACGCCGTTTATCTCCCCTAGCGCGCTCACCTCCGCTCCACCGCTTTGCAAGGCAAGCAACGCCTCGCGCTCCCATTCGTCGGGCGCGTTATCGGGGTTGATCGGCTCAAGGCGGGTGATGCGGCCGTAAAAGCGATTTTGCTCTGCGGCGTTATCGTAAACCGATCGCGTCATGTAGGCCGGATTGACCAGCGTCAGCTCGCGGCCCGAAGGGGTGGTAATTTCCCTTTCGGGCAGTTTTAAGTAAGGGTTGGGCGGCATAACCGACACGGGAACGTAAACGCCCCCTGCCCTAGCCGCCCAGTGCCGATAGGCGATGTCGCGCTTGTAGCTTGAGCGGGCTTCGGTGGTGGCCAGCTCCATCACGGCCCGGCGGTTGTGGCTATCGTGCCAAAGGGCAATCAACGCAATGACCGCGCTCCAAGCAACCAGCAGAATCAAGAAAGCCGTATTCAATCCGGAAAGCGAACGCATGGCTACCCTTTCCAAAAGTGCTAAAACTAATTTTCTTATTTCAGCATAGCACGTTTTGTTCCGATGGGTGCTTGACTGTAATCAACCAAGGAGACCGCGAAGCTCATGTTTGCAAAAACAGTCGTTTTCGTGATCGTTAACGAGTCCCGCCGCCTGCATAAAAGCGTAAACGGTCACAGTCCCCACGAATTTGAAGCCCCGTTTTTTGAGGTCTTTGGTCAAGGCGTCCGATGCAGTGCTGTGGCACGGCGCGGTGGCATAGTCGGGCACATCGTTTACGATCGTGCTGCCGCCCACGGCATTCCAGAAATAGCGATCGATCGAGCCGAACTCCTGCACAATCCGCACAAAAAGTTTCGCGTTTTCCACAATGGCCGTAATCTTGGGCTTGCTTTTGATGACCAGGCCGCTTGCGACGATCGCATCGATTCGCGCCTCGTCATACGCCGCCACCGCGTGCAAGTCAAACCCCTCAAAAGCCTTGCGGTAGCCTTCGCGCTTTTTCAAAACCGTCAACCAGCTCAGCCCCGCCGCTTGCGTTTCCAGGCTAAACAGCTCAAAAAGCGCACGATCATCATGCAGCGGCCTGCCCCATTCGTTGTCGTGGTAAGCCACATAGTCTGCGTCGCTTAGCTTGACCCATCCGCAGCGTTTTTGGTTCATGGTTGTCCTTTTGCAATCTTGGGCTTAAGCTAAGACCAAAGGTTGTTCCACTTAGCCCATTTAAAAAATACGCCAAACAAAGATAACCCGCCGCAAATATTCGATTTGCCCTAGCCCCCATTTTTTCCTATTGCCCAAATTGCAACTTATGCCCGAATCTCCACCAGCGGCTCCCCTGATTCCAACAAGTCAAGCGCATGCGTCAACCACTTCTCAAGCAATAACTTCATGTTCGCGTTGGAGGTATTGCCCGCCGTAATCCAGATAACCTTGGGCGGTGGGCCGTGACGGTCTAGCAGATCGACAAAATCTCTATCTTTTGTCATCACAGTTGCGTTTGTCAAACGGGCTTGCTCAAAAATCTCCCGATCGGTCGCACCGCGTAGCCCCAACCCGTAGGCCGAACGCGTATCCAACTCAAAGCGTTCCGCCACCCACAGCGCCAATGCGGGAGAAAGTTGGGCATCCAGCCACAACATCATGCCGCCAAAACGGGATGATTGAGCGATTTGGACGCATACTGCAAGCAAGCGATCACGTCTTCGCGCGTCAAGTCCGGCAATTCGCCGATAACCTGCTCCACGCTCAGGCCGGCGCTAAGCAGATCGAGTACATCGGTCACACGAATCCGCATCCCGCGCACACAAGGGCGACCGCCGCACTGCTGGGGGTTAACGGTGATTCTGCTTAGTAGGTTTTCCATGAAAATCCTTTACGGTGCTGGGCTTATTATACCAGCCGATCGCAGTCAAGCAAAAGCGGATAAAATGGCCCAAACAAAACAATCAGGAGGCTCCAGTGGAAGCAATCCGCATTGTGATCGATCTGCCCGCCGATTTTGACGCTCAGGATGCCGAGGTGATTGTGCTTCCGGTAAAGATGCTGGCCGAGGTGTGGAAAAACTGCTTGAGATC
>JBFWML010000060.1:0-10443 GCA_050251635.1 Campylobacterales bacterium
GATGCTGGGGGTTCCCAAAATCAGCAGTTCTCCGGCGGCTTTGGCATCCTGATTAAAGTGCGCCAGCACCGCAGGGGTGTTGATATCTTTCATCGTGAACTTGGTGCCCATGACTTTGTTGTAGCTCTCCAAAACCGCCATTTCATCCGGGCTTTGGACTTTGATCTCTTTTTCGTACAGCGCGCGCGCCGCCAATGTGTCGCCCGAAAGCTTCTGGGCGATCGCCGCTTTCATAATGACCGGAGAGACGGCGCTGACGGGCTTGTGGTAGTAATAGAGCGAAACCTCTTTGGGGTTTTTAAAGGCCAGATCAATCAGGCCCGGAAGGGCTTTGCGGCAAGCGGGGCAGAGCGGATCGCTAAAGACGATGATTTTGTATTTGGCCTTCCCGCTGCGATCGCCCGCGATAATGCGCTCGGCGGCGTAATGCTCGGGCTTGACCTCGCCTTTGATGCCGTATTTCAGCGAGCTGCCGCTGCTGATGCGGATAATCTCGGGCGCAACGGCGTTTTTACCCGCAAACCACACTTCGGTGGTCGAGAGGCTGCGCATATTACCGTTTTGGTTCACATCCAGCGCGAACTCCATCTGAACCGCTTCCCAGCCCGCCGCTTCCTTGAGGGGAAAGCGCTTGACGACCTCGGCGCTTTTGAGCTTCACGTTCGGATTGCCCGCTACGCTCTGGGCGGCCAGGGTTTTGAGCTGATCGTCGCTGACGGTTTTGGTTCTGTTCTCGCCGCTGAGCATAATCAGTTCCGGCGCGATCAGGCCTTTGTGGGTGTAGAGGGTGTCGGTTTTGCTGTTGGGCATTTTTTGCGGCCCGACCTTGACATCCATCTTGAACTCCACCTTGTCCCAGCCGGAAAGGCCCTTAACGCTTTCGCGCTTAATGACGGTGAACTTCTCAAGCTCGACATTGGGGTTTTGCTTGAGGTTTCCGCCGATAAAGCCTTCAAGCTCCTTATTGGACGCCGCCTCAAGGACGCTTGCGCAAAGTAGTACGAGAATCCACAACTTCCACATCGATAATCTCGCCATGAGAGTCTCCTTCATTTCTTGGATTGGGCCGGGTTTTGGGCCGGTAGATGCGGCCAAGGAGCCGCTTACCCAAAAAGGGCACCTGCAAAGCCAACCCCAGCGCGTCGGTGACAACGCCGGGTAAAATCAGCAAAAACGCCCCCAGCAGCCTGAATATGCTGGAAGCGACCACTTCACTTTCGTTCAAACGGCGGGACATCAAATCCCCCGCCAACGAAACAACATGCTGGCGAAGGCCGGTGAGCATCAAGATCCCCAGCGCCGCCGTCCCCAGCACTTCGGCAAACATCCAGACGCCGCCGATCTCGCTGGCTACGGCGGTCGTGATCATCACCTCCACAAAGAGGTAGCCCACAATCAGGATAAACGGCACCGGGCCTCCAACCATTGAATCGCTTCAGCTGCGGGCATCACCAGCCGTTCGCCGCTTTCGCGCACCGCAATCTCCACAATGCCTTCGGCGGCTTTTTTACCCGCAATCAGCGCAAAGGGAAAGCCGATCAGCTCGTAATCGTTCATCTTAACGCCAAACCCGGCGGGCCGATCGTCAAAAATCACCTCGATGCCCGCCCTTTGCAGCTGATCATACAGGCTTTCGGCAAGCACTTTTTGTGCCTCATCTTTGAGGTTGCCCGCAATCAGATCCACCGCATAGGGCGCGATGGCGATCGGCCATTTGCAGCCCTTCTCGTCGTGGTGCTGCTCGATCGCGGCGGCCACCAGACGGCTCACCCCGATGCCGTAGGTGCCCATCACATAGGGCTTGGCTTTGCCGTTTTCGTCCAGAAAGTTGGCGTTGAGCGGTTTGGAGTAGCGCTCACCCAGCTGGAAAATATGGCCCACTTCGATGCCGGGCGTATGACCCAGCTTGCCGCCGCAAACCGGGCAGCTATCGCCCGCCTGCACGGCGATCAGGTCGGCAAAGCGCAACTCGTCCGAAACGCTCACGCCCAAGCGGTGGAAATCTTTTTTATCCGCGCCGGTGACCATGCCGCTTTCGCCCCGAAGCTCCTGATCGACCACGCGAATGACATGGGGGTGGGTGTAGCCCAGGCCGATAAACCCGGCGACGATGCCGTGATGCTCCATCTCCTCCGCTTCGGCGTCGATCAGATCGTTGGCGCCCACGGCATTAAGGGCCTTGGTCTCCTCCAGCTCGTCGCAGCCGCGCACATAAAAGACACAGAGCTGCTCGCGGTCGTTATAGAGCGCCTTTTTGACCACGGCTTTAATCAGCCGGTGGGTGGGCAGGTTCAAAAACGCCGCCACTTCGTCGATAGCGGTTTTGCCCGGCGTAGCTACCTCGCCGCTGCGCCCGTCAGCGGTCTTACCGTAGGTTTTGGGTTTGCGCTTGGCCGCTTCGATATTGGCGCCGTATTCGCACTGTTCGCACACCACGATCGTATCTTCCCCCGCATCGGCCAGCACCATAAACTCTTTGCTGCCGCTGCCGCCGATCGCGCCGCTATCGGCCTCCACCACGCGGAAATCCAGCCCCGTGCGGCGGAAGATTTTTTTATAGGTCTCTTCCATCAGATGAAATTCGCGCAGCATATCTTCAGTGGTGGCGTGGAAGCTGTAGCCGTCCTTCATCAAAAACTCGCGGCCGCGCATCAGGCCAAAGCGCGGGCGCGCCTCGTCGCGGAACTTGAGGTTGATCTGGTAGAGGTTCAACGGCAACTGCTTGTAGCTGCCCGCGCGGCCGCGCACCATGTTGACCATCACCTCTTCGTGGGTCGGCCCCAGCACAAACTCCTGCGTTTTGCGGTCATAAAAGCGCAAAAGCTCCTTGCCGTATTTGTGGTAGCGATCGGACTCTTTCCATAGATCGGCGGGGGTGACGAAGCCCAGGCTCACCTCCTGACAACCGGCGTTGTCCAGCTCCTCTTTGACAACGGCGCGGACTTTATCCAGCACCCGTTTGCCCAACGGCATAAAATCGTAAATCCCGGCGGAAAGCTGGGAGATAAAACCGCCGCGCAGCAGGTATTTGTGGCTGATAAGCACCGCGTCTTTGGGGGTCTCTTTTTCTGTGGGGACAAAGGCTCTGGAAAAACGCAACTTAGTTTCCTTCAAGATCGAATAGTTGGCGAACGCACTCAAGGGTTTCCTGCGCTTCGGGCTTATCCATCCGCGCTCTAAGAGCCACGGTGGGCACGTGCAAGAAACGTTTGAAGGCGTTGTGAAGCAGCAGGCGGACGTTCTCTTCGTTTTCTTTGGGGATAAACCCCTTTTTCACCGCCCGGTCCAGCTCCTCGCGCACGGCGGCGCTGGCCCGTTCGCGCAGGGCTTTGATCACCGGGTCGGCACTCAAGGACTGCAGCCAGTTAAAGAAGTCGGCCACGTGTTCGCCCACGATGGTAAAGGCCTTGGCCGCCTCCTCCTCGCGCAGGCTCATATTGGTTTGCACAATGCCCTGCAGATCGTCCACCGCGTAAACGGTGATGTTTTCATCTTCGATCGCCGCAATGTCGCGGGGCACGGCAATATCAAACCAGTAACGTTTAAACTCGCGCCGCTCGATCATCTCCGGGTTAATCACCGTGTGGGGCGCGCCGGTGGCGGTAAAGAGCAGCGGATGGGTATTGATAAGCATCGGCAGCCGGGCGAAGGATTCGCTTTTGACGCTCGGTCCCAGTTCGGCGGCGAAGATTTGCGCCTTTTGCAGATCGCGTCCCACCACAATCACCTCGGCCCCGTCGCCCAGCAGGTGCAGCGCCGCCAGGCGGCTCATCTCGCCGTTGCCCACCACGACAGCGGTCGCGCCGCGCAGGGAGCCCAGCAGCTGGCGCGCCTGCACCACGGCGGCGCTGCTGACGGAAACGGGGTTTTTGCCCACCTCGGTGGCGCTGCGCACCGCTGCGGCACACCGCATGGCGTGGTTCATCAACCCGGTCAGCTTCTTGCCCGCAAAGCCCTTTTCCAGCGCCAGACGGAAGGCTTCGCGGAACTGTCCGGCAATCTGCGCTTCGCCGATCACGACGCTCTCAAGTCCGCTGGCAACGCTAAAAAGATGGCGCGCGGCGCCTTCGTCTTCGTAGCTTTGCGCGCGGCCTTCCAGCTCGGCGCGGTTCACGCCGCTGGCCGCGTGCAGGGCATCAAACACCTCGCCCAGCGCCGCGTGGGGATCGCGCACGCTCAAGGTCAGCTCCACGCGGTTGCAGGTCACCAAAATCACCGCTTCGTTGATGCTGGCGTGGCCGCAGATGCGTTTTAAAATAGCCGCTTGCCGATCGCTATCGAACGCCAGCTTCTCCCGGATGGCCAAATCGGTGTTCTTGTGGGAAATGGAGACCAGCAAATAGTGCATGTTTAGTGTTTCCTCAAAAGCGGTTAGTATAGCACCCGCGCCTTAACGAATGCGCTGAGTCAGGCTGTCGGCCACGCTTGAAAGCGCCGCGTCGGCCCCCACGGCAATCTTGGCTTCGTTCGCCAGCTTCATGGCGTATTCGCGGCTTTCATCCAGCGCGCCCGTCGCGGCCATGCGGCTTCTAAGCCAGTCGGCGTCCTGCGGGGAGACCGGCTTTTTAAAAAGCGTTAGCAGCTTTTGCCGATCGGCTTCGTCGCCCCGCGCATAGAGCGCCATCATCGGCAGCGTCACCTTGCCTTCGCTAAGGTCGTTGAGCGCCGGCTTGCCCAGCGTGGCCGCATCCTGCGTAATGTCGAGCAGATCGTCGATCACCTGAAAGGCGATGCCGAGCTTTTTGCCAAAAGTTTGGTAGCTTTGCGCATCCTTGCCCGCCAGCAACGCCGCCGCGCCGCAGGCCGCTTCGATCAGGGCGGCGGTTTTAAGATCGATCATCTCTTCGTAGGCGGCCCGGTCGGTGTTGAAACTTTCGCCCAGCCGCACATCCAAAAGCTCCCCAAGGCTCAGCCGCGTCACTGCATCGGCCACCATCCGCGCAATGGGCGCGCCCAAGGCGACCAGTTCGGTGTAGGCCTTGGAGTAGAAAATATCGCCGAGCATAATGGCGGTTTTGCTGCCTTCGGTGGCATGAATCGAAGGCACGCCGCGCCGCGTGGCGGCATCGTCGATGACATCATCGTGCAGCAGGCTGGCAAGGTGAATCATCTCCACCACCGCCGAAAGCAAGAAGCGATCGGGGTGCTGCGGCGCAATCTGGCAAATGAGCTTGGTGCGCAGCCGCTTGCCCGCCGGAACGCGGTCTAAGTACCCCGCAATCTCGCCGCCGCCCAGATCGGCGACGAACCGTTTCATTAACTCTTCGACTTCTTGCATTATTCGGCCTTTTTCAGTGTGACAATTCCCTGCGGATCAAACAAAAACAGACGCATCTTCGCCCGTTTTTTCTCCGCGTCAAACCCCTCGAACAGCACCATCGCGAAGGGTTCGGGCGGCGAGACGCTCTGCGTGGTTTTGACCGGGATTTTGACGGCGTTTTGTTTGTAGTCGTCGTACAAAATCCCCTGATAGGGAAAATGATCGTATTTAATATGGGTCACCAGACCCCGGTTGTGAAACAGACTCCAGCGCACGGAAAAAACGTTGCCGTCCACAAACCAGCTGGCAAACTCGTCTTTTCTTAATTCAAAGGGTTCATTGTGGGCCCAGTAGTTGGCGGGCATGGCCCAGGCCGCCGCGCTCAAAAGCCACAGGGCCCAGACAAACCTCATCGTTCGTGGGCGCTTACGACGCGGGCCATCGCGCCGATGAGATAGTTGCGGCGCAGTTTGGCCGTCTCATCGGAATCGGGATGGTAGGCTTCGGCTTCATCGAGCAGCCCCTTTGTTTGCAAAAAGGCCTCCAGCTTGGCCATGCGGTCGATCAGGCCGTCGATCTCGTTGCGGGCCGCGTAGGGGTCGCACACCCGCAGAATGCTATGAAACTGTTCGTCAGGGTTACCGGCAAAAACCGTATCGGGCAGCAGATCGTCAAAATTCAATGGAACCCCTTTTGCTTTAAAAGCTTCGATTTTAACACAGGCACACTTGCCCAAGGACCCGCACAATGACCGACAACCGACAAGCCGCGCTGGACTACCACCGCAATCCCAAACCGGGCAAAACCGGCACGCTCATTACCAAACCCTTCAAAAGCCCCGACGAACTGGCCTTGGCCTACACGCCCGGCGTGGCCCATCCGTGTCTGGAGATTCACAAAAACCCGCTGAGCGCCTACGACTACACCGCCAAGGGCCACACGGTGGCGGTGATCAGCAACGGCACGGCGGTGCTGGGACTGGGCGACATCGGCGCGGCGGCTTCCAAGCCGGTCATGGAGGGCAAAGCGGTGCTCTTTAAGGCCTTTGGCGGCGTGGACGCGGTGGATATCGAGATTAACCGCAAGGAGATCGAAGGGTTCTGCGACAGCGTTGAGGCCATTGCGGGAACCTTCGGCGGCATCAATCTGGAAGATATCAAAGCCCCCGAATGTTTCGCCATCGAAGAGCGGCTCAAACGCACGCTGGATATTCCGGTGATGCACGACGATCAGCACGGCACCGCCATCGTGGCGGGGGCGGCGCTGATGAATGCGCTTATGCTGGTTAATAAACCCATCGGCGAAGCGCGGGTGGTGATTAACGGCGCGGGGGCGGCGGCGATCGCCTGCGGCCTTTTTTTGCGGGAGTTGGGGGTTAAAAACCTGATTTTATGCGATTCAAAGGGGGTGGTTCACACCGGACGCAGCGATCTGGGAACCCACAAAAGCCTCTTTGCCGTGCAGACGCCGCTTCGAACTCTGGCCGGAGCGCTGCATGAGGCCGATGTCTTTCTGGGGCTTTCGCGGGGCGGGCTTTTAAACAACGAAGAGCTGCTCTCAAGCATGGCCGAAAAGCCGATCATCTTCGCCATGGCCAACCCCGTGCCCGAAGTCGATCCCTTCTTTGCCAAGTCGGTGCGTCCCGATGCGATCGTCGCCACCGGACGCAGCGACTTTCCCAATCAGATCAACAATGTGCTGGGGTTTCCCTATCTTTTTAGGGGCGCGCTGGATGTGCGGGCCAAGGCGATCACCGAAGGGATGAAGATTGCCGCCGCCCGCGCACTGTGCGATCTGGCCCGCGAAGGGGTTCCGCCCGCGCTTTCAAAAGCCTACGGACGCACACTGGCCTTCGGGCCCGATTATATTCTGCCGCTGGCCTTTGACCCGCGCCTGCTCTTTACCGTGGCCCCCGCAGTGGCCCGTGCGGCGGTGAAAGACGGCGTGGCCCGGGTGAGCCATTTTGAGGAAGCAGCCTACCGCGCCGGATTGATCGAAGAGCGCGGAACGCGGATTTAACGGCGGTTTTTCAAGGCCGCGATGCGGCGGTAGGAGGCCTCGATGCGGGCGCGGTCAATGCGGCCCGACTCCACCGCCGCCTTTAAAACCGCCTGCACCTTGACGGGAATTTCGGGATCGGGCGTAAAGTAGTTGGAAAAGAGCAATAGGTCATTACCCGCCTCCACGGCCATTAAAACCGTTTCGTTAAAGTCGTAGTGTTCGCGGATGGCCCCCATCTGCAAATCGTCGCTGATCACCACGCCGTCAAAACCCATTTCCCGAATCCGGTCGATCTGTTTTTTGGAAAGGGCGGCGGGGCGATCGTCGATCGCACGGTCGATCACATGGGCCACCATGACGCTGTCGGCCAGTTTTTTGCCGATCAGGGTTTTAAAGGGCTCCAGCTCCGCCTCGCTAAAGGTGTCGGTCACATCGACCAGCCCTTCGTGGGTATCGCCGTTGGCGCTGCCGTGGCCGGGGAAATGCTTGAGGCTGGTGGCAATGCCGCAGCCTTGGTGGGCTTTGATAAAAATCTCCGCAAAATCGGTCACGGTTTTGGCATCGGGGCCGTAGCTGCGTTTGAGTTTGCCGATAGCGGGGCTGGAGGCGTTGATTTCCAGATCGACCACGGGGCCGAAGTTGAAGTTAAACCCGTAGCCGCGCAGCTCGCAGGCCAGATTGCGGTAGTGGGCGGCGGCGGCGGTTTTTTGATTTTTGGCGGCCAAATCCTTGGCGGCGGGGTAGTCGCTAAACCCTTTTTTGGCCGTTAAGCGCTGAATCTGTCCGCCCTCTTGATCGACCGCCATCCACAGGGGCAGTCCCACGGCGGAGTAGTGCAGCAGGCGCGTTAAATCCGAAAGCTGCATCGGGTCCTTGACGTTGTAGGCGTATAAAACCACGCCGCCCACCTGCCCGGCTTTGATTTGAGCGCGCAGCTGTTTGGGCCACGCTTCCCCGGCGCGCGTGCCGTGAAAACCCACCATCACCATCTGACCGATCATCTTTTCCAGCGAAGGCCGGGGGGCGGCCCACAGTGTTAATGCCGCCGCCAGAAACAAAGAAACAAAACGAATCACAAACTCTTCTCCCATACGGTGCGGCCGGGAATATCCATAAGCGCCACACCCATTGCCATCAGTTCGCCGCGGATTTCGTCGGCACGCACGTAATCCTTGGCCGCCTTGGCCTCGGCCCGCGCGGCGATCAGGCTTTCGATCCGCACCTTTTCGGCACCGTCCACGCCCCACTGAAACCACTCGTAGGGGTCGGCAAAACCCACGCCCAGCACGTTTTGAATCAGCGCCAGATTCCCGGCGGCGGCGGCTTTGAGCGCCTTGTCCTTGGGGTTTTTATCCAGCGCGTCGTTGATATGACCGACCATCTCATCCACCGCCGCCAGCGCCTTGGAGATATTGAGATCGTCCGCCATCGCTTCGAGCAGATCGTTTTTAAAATCCGCCTGCGCTTCGCCCGCCGCCGCGTCAAGCCGTTTTTTAAGGCGGTAAAGCCGATCGAGCCGTTTTTTGGCGGCGTGCAGGTCTTGATCGTTGTAGTTGAGCCCCGCGCGGTAGTGGATGCTCATCAGATAAAAACGCAGCGCCTCGCCGGGAAAATGCAGCAGCGCGTCTTTGATAAAAAAGCTGTTGCCCAAGCTTTTGCTCATCTTTTCGCCGTCGATGCGCACAAACCCATTGTGCATCCAGTGCCGGGCAATCTCCACGCCGTAACCGCAGCGGGTTTGCGCCGCTTCGTTTTCGTGGTGGGGAAAAAACAGGTCCGCGCCCCCCGCGTGAATATCGCAGGCGTATTTCGCGTTTTCGCGCCACAGGTGGCTTTGCACCATGGCCGAGCACTCCAAATGCCAGCCGGGGCGGCCTAAACCAAAGGGGCTTTCAAATACCACGCTCTCATCGGCTTTGGCCGCTTTCCAGAGCACAAAATCCCGCGCATTTTTCTTTTGATCGCCTGCGACGCGGCTAAGGACTTCATCTTGCGTTTCGCCGGAAGTCGAACCGTAGGCGGCGTCTTTTGCGGTATCAAAATAGATATCGCCGTTGTCGGCCCGGTAGGCGCAGCCGCGATCCAGCAGATTTTGCACCAAGGCAATCATCGGCGCGATATGGCCGGTCGCTTTGGGTTCGATATCGGGCGGCAATACATTTAAGGCTGCCATATCCGCATGGTAGCGATCGGCGTAAAAGCCGGTCAGCTTGGGGAGCGTCTGGCCCGTATCGGCCATCTTTTTGATGATCTTATCGTCCACATCGGTCACGTTGCGGGCAAACTGCACCGCATAGCCCAAGGCGCTCAAGGTGCGGCGCAACAGATCAAAGCTGATCGCGCTTCTAGCGTGGCCTAGGTGCGCCTCGTCATAGACCGTGGGGCCGCACAGATAAATACGCGCTTGGCCCGCAAACTCCGGTTCAAAGGGCACCTTTGCGCGTGCCTTGGAATCGTGCAGATAAAAGGGGTGTTTCATGCAAAAAATCCTCGATACTCCACCAGATATTTAAACCCCTCGATCAGCGCCGCTTCGATCAGCAGCGTCAATACCAAAAGGAACACAAACTTCGCGCGGATCATACCCCAAAAACGCTGCCAGCCAAAGGCCTGCAGGTTCAGATAGAGCAGAATAAAGCCGCTTAAACTCCCCGCCAGCGCCAGCCCCAGCACCCCAAAGGGGCCAATGAGCGCCAAGGAAAACACGATATTGCCCCCCAGCGCCCAGGCCGAAATTTTGGCCGCGTCCATCTGGCGGTGGCTGGAGTAAAGCCACAGCGAAAAGATGCGCGCCAACCCAAAGGGAATCAGGCCGATTAAATACATCCCCAGCGCCTGACCCGTCACGATCGTATCTTCGCGGGTAAAGGCGCCGCGCTCAAACAGCAGCCAGATAATGCCCTCAGAAAGCAGCAAGCCGCCCACCGCCGAAGCCGAAAGCAAAAACAAAAGCAGCCAGAAGTTGCGCGACAGCAGCGCGATTGCGCCGTTTTCGTCGCCGCGTTTGATCGCCCGCGCGATCACCGGAAAAAGCGCCATCGACACCGCAATGGCAAAGACGGCCAGCGGCAACTGAAAAATCCGGTTGGCGTAATAGAGGTAACTGATCGACCCCGCAGCCAGAAAGGAGGCCAGCAATGTGTCGATAAAGGCGGCCAGATGGATACTGGACGCCCCAAACA
>JBFWML010000061.1:0-10142 GCA_050251635.1 Campylobacterales bacterium
TCTCATCTTTTCACGCGAGCGCAAAAGGAGAGCCATGAACCGCGAACGGATACTCGTCACAACGGACTTGAGCGAACACAGCTACGCAGTCATCGACAAGGCGATGAGTTTCGCCCTTCGCTACAACAAGTGGCTGGAGGTGCTTCATGTGGTGGAACCCTCCTTGTTTGCCTTTGGCTTCTCCCGCAAAGAGCAAAACCCCGCCGAACTGGACGCCGCCACCCAGGAGCGCCTGGTGGCCATCAGCGAAAAGATCAAAAAAACGCTGGGCCGCACCATCGATAAGCTCAATGTCGAAACCCGGCTGGGCAACGTGTCGGCCACGGTGGAGGCCTATGCCCGCGAAAAGCGCGTCAGCATGGTGATCATCGGCGATTCGGAGCACAAAAAGGGAATCAAAGCGGTCGTGCTGGGCTCGACGGCCAAGCGGATTATCAACAAAAACGAAGTGCCGGTGCTGGTTTCCAAAACCGCAGGCGACGCCGATTATAAAAACATCTACGTACCCACCGACTTTTCGGCCCGCTCGCTGGAAAGTCTTGTTTTTATGGCCGAACACTTCCCCGATGCGCTCTTCGTGCTCGATCACGTCATCGACGTACCCAGCGAAGCGCAGTTTGAAGCCTACGAACTCGACAGCGGCTTTATGGAGAACTTCTCCGATTCCGCCCGGCGTCACGCCGAAGGCCAGATGAACGCCTTTATCGCCAAGCTCCGCGCCCGGGGCGGTGCGGCGGCAAAAATTGCGATTAAACCGCAATTTGCCGTGGGCCATATCGACTCGGAATGGGTCGTGGGCGAATCGCAAAAGGCCCACTCGGACCTTATCGGTCTGACGGCGGATACGACGCTCTTTTCAAACACCTTCCCCATTATGGAGAAGGCGCACTGCGACGTGCTGCTCTATAAGGAGTAAGCCTTAGCCCACCACCAGCGGAATCTCCAAAGAGACCGCTGCGGGTTCAAAATGCGCGGCGATATTAATCCCCGACGCCAGCGACTCCACAGCCGAATCCTCCGTTTGGGTTCGGCTCTCGCCCTTAACGATCATCTCGATAAGCGGATACTTCTTGCCCCCCACGTACAAAAACTCGCCCGCCTTGATTTTGAGTACCGTCGTAATCTGCGCACAGGCGGGAGAAAACCCTTCGTAAACCTTGCGCAGCACCTTGGTGAAATCGTTTTGCGAGAGGCGAAATTCCGGGATGCTGGGGTCAAACTCGTTTTTAAAAACCGTTTTTACCATGCGGGCTTTGGTCAGCGAAATGGCAATATCGATCAAAACATAGATATTGGTCTCTTCGTAGCTTTTGATCTTCTCTACCGTGTTCTCTTTGCCCGCGGGGCTTTGGTAGAGCTTGATGCCGATGCGGTCTTCGTCCTCATATCCCACCGTCACGGCAAAGAAGTGAAACTTGCCAAAGCCCAGCGGCATAAAGGTGGTCTTGTAGCCAAAGTCGATCGACGCATAGGAGAGGGCCAGATCGTTGAAGGTCTTGACCGGCTCGTAACCGCTCAAAAGTTCCGCCGCCCGGTTGAGGTAAACCACCTCGCCGCTGGGGCCAAAGACGAAAAAGGGGTTGTAGTCGTATTCGAGCCAGTTTTTCAGATGTCCGCTGCCCAGCGGCGTCTCTTCAGTGTTCAATGCCGAGTTCATAAATCTTCTTCCTGAGCGTATTGCGGTTAATCCCCAGCACGTTGGAGAGCTTGAGCTGGGAGCCGTACTCCGCCAGCCCCGCCTCGATCAGCGGTTTGTCGTACAGATACAGATAATCGCGGTAGAGGTTAATTCCCGTCGCCTCTTTGAGCTTTTCGCGCAGAAACTTCTCCATCATAGAGGTCAGTTCGTTTTCGCCCACGTCATCGAGCAGTAACGCCGTATAAATGGAGCGGCGCAGGGAGTGGGCGTTGTTTTTCAGATCGAAGCTCATGGCGTTGGTGTTCAGCACGCGATCGACCATCAGCGTCGCCTGCGCCTCCTTGAGGAATGCTTCGGCGAGCAAGGGCACATCCGCCTGCCGTTCGCGCAGGGGCAGCAGATTGAGCGTGATGCCGAAAAAACGGTCCACAACGCTCTGATCAATGGGCCGCGCGGCGGTCGCCACAATCTTTTTGCCCTCCAGCTCCAGCCGATCGGGGCGCGGAACGCGATCGAAGTTTTCGATAATCAGCGAATCGGAACGCAGCAGCAGTTGCGCCGTCTCCTCTTCGTTGGCTCCGTCGGCAATGGCGGCGGCGGGCAAAATCTCTTGGGCCAGCATACTTTTGCCCGTGCCGCGCTCTCCGGCGATCAGCACGTTGATCTGCAGCCCTTTAACCAGATGGGCGGTTTTTAGAATCTCCCGCGTGCTCTCCGATGCGGCCAGAAACTCGCGGCTCATCTCTTGTAACCGCGGACAAACTCGGCGATTTTGGCAATGCCCTTTTCGATGGTCTGCTCATCGGTGGCGAAACTCATGCGGAAATAGCCCTCTTGCTCAAAGCCCACGCCGGGCACGGTGGCCACCCCCGCCTCTTCCAGCAATCTCAAGCAGAATTTCATCGAGTCGGGTTCGACCGCTTCGCAGGAGACAAAGAGATAAAACGCGCCGCCGGGGTTGATGACTTTCAACCCGTCGATCGCCGAGAGTTTCTCCACCGCCCTATTTTTGCGCTTTTCGAACACCTTGCGCATCGCTTCGATCGCTTCGTCCGCACGGCCGTCAAGCGCAGGGATGGAGGCCTTCTGCACGATGGAGCAGATATTTGTCGTGGACTGGCTTTGCAGCTTGTTCACCGCCGCGACGATCGAGGCATCGGGGCAGGCAAAATAGCCCATGCGCCAGCCGGTCATCGCCACCGATTTCGATAGCCCGTTGATTGTGATGGTGCGCTTGTAAAGATCGTCGCTGACGGAAGCGAGCGCCGTAAACTTCGTATCGCCGTACACCAGCTTTTCGTACATCTCGTCGCTGAAAACCCAGATATTCGTCCCCTTCAGCACTTCGCCCAGCGCCGCGTACTCTTCGCGGCTATAAACCGATCCGGTGGGGTTGGAGGGGGAGTTGAGCACCAGAATTTTGGTTTTGGGAGTGATGGCGGCTTTAAGTTCCGCCGCTGTCATTTTGAAATTGTTTTCGGCTTTGGTGCGCACAAACACCGGCTTGCCGCCGTGGTAGTTGACCATTTCGGGGTAGCTCACCCACGCCGGGGTGGGCACGATCACCTCGTCACCGTGGTTGATCATGACCGCAAAGAGGTTAAAAAGCGAGTGTTTCGCACCGTTGCTGACGATGATATTTTTGGGGGAATAGGTGAGATTGTTTTCGCGTTTGAGCTTGCCCGCCACCGCTTCGAGCAGTTCGGGAATCCCCTGCACCGCCGTGTATTTGCCAAACCCTTCGCGGATAGCCGCGATCGCCGCCTCTTTGACCACGTCGGGGGTGTCGAAGTCCGGCTCTCCCGCCGAAAAACTGAGCACATCACGACCGGAGGCCTTGAGTTCGCGGGCCTTCTGGGTCATAGCGAGGGTCAGGGACTCTTCCATCTTATTGATGCGTTCGGACAATAGCACCGGCAATCCTTTGTCAGTGGGCTTAATGGCTGAAAATATAACCAAAAGGCGCTGAAAATTGCCGTTTTTTTGGGCTTAGGACTACTTCTCCATGGCTTTGATCAAGCTTTCAAAAACGCGGTCAAGCTCACGATCTTTATCGCTAAAGTCCGCCTTGCAGGTGACGAGCGACTCTTCAAGAATCTTGATGCGTTTGATCAGATAAACAAACATCTCTTTTTGAATATCGGGCAGCTTGTGGTGATCGAGCGGGCCGCCGCCCTCTTCGGTGCCGATAATGCGCGCGGGAATCCCCACCGCCGTGCATCCGGCGGGCACCGCTTTGACCACCACCGAATTGGCCCCGATTTTGGCGTTTTTGCCAATCACGATGTTCCCCAAAATCCGCGCCCCCGCCCCCACAACCACGCCGTCTTCGAGGGTGGGGTGGCGTTTGGTCGGCGTCAGCTCCACGCCGCCGAGGGTTACCTGCTGGTAAATGGTAACATCGTCGCCCACCTCGGCGGTTTCGCCGATCACCACGCCGATGCCGTGGTCAATAAACAACCGCCGCCCGATTTTGGCCGCCGGGTGGATATCGACCGCGCATAACCCCTGCGCGAAACCCGACACATAACGGGCCAGCAGCCTCAGCCCGCGCACATGCAGCGCGTAGGCAATGCGGTGCCACGCCACCGCCCAAACGCCGGGGTAGTTAAACAAAATCTCCCAGCGGCTTTTAATGGCCGGATCCCGGTTGACCGGAACGCCCAAATCCTCCCAGATCAACCGCCACATACCCATCACACCGGTCTTGTTGTTTTAAGATAGCCGTTTTCGCTCAGGTACAAATACAGCTCGGCCAGCACGTCCTGACGCTTCTCTTCGGGGATCAGCTCGGAGCGTTCGATGCGTTTTTTGAGGTGTTTTTGCACGTCGGTGATGTCGTAGTCGATGTCGTCGAGAATATCCAGCAAACTGGCCGAGGGCTTCAGCTCGTGGATATGATACCCCTCCTCATCGATCGTAATCGTCGCTTCGGTCGGGTGGGAAAAGAGGTTGTGGCGCATCCCCAGCACCTCTTGGTAGGCGCCCACCAAAAAGAAGGCCAGAAAGTAGTTGTTTTCGCTCAGATCGACATCGTGCAAAAAGAGGGGCCGCTTGGCCTTAAAGGCGATTTCGCCGTCGCTGTCGCAGGTAATATCCCACAAACTCGCGGCGCGGCTGGGCTTTTCGTTGAGCCGATCGAGCGGCATGACGGGAAACTCCTGCCCCAAGCCCCAGTAGTCCGGCAAACTCTGAAACAGGCTGAAGTTCACCAGATACTTCTCCTGAATACGGTGCTGAATCCGATCGCGCTCATTGAGATTCGCGCCCGTCAAATCCAGCGCGCGGCGGATAATCAGATGCACCAGCACTTCGGTATTGGAGCGGTCTTGCAGGTCGATATAGCCCAGATCGAACAGCGTCAACAAAGATTCCATATGGTCAAGGCCGTCGTGCAGATATTCGGCGGCGTTTTTCTCGTTGATCGTGCGGTAAAGGTCGTAGAGTTCGCTCACCAGCGGCGGGTTGCCCTGCTCTTTGAGCTGCAGCGCCTTTTCGTGGTACTCCTGACTAAACAGCTCCAGCACGGGCGCGACCAGAACGGCGTGGCTCGCGGCGATAAAACGGCCCGATTCGGTGAAAATATCCGGCTCCGCAACGCCCTTGGTTTCGCAGATGGATTTTAAGAGAAACACCACGTCGTTGGCGACTTCCTGCAGCGAATAGGTGGTGCTTTTGCTGTGCGCATCCTGGGAATACTCCACCGCCAAACCGCCGCCGAGATTGATCGCCGCCAGATTTTCCGCGCCCATTTTGCGCAGTTCGGCGTAGATGTTGCCCGCTTCGCGCAGCGCCCGTTTAAGCGGCGCGATGTCCTCCATCTGGCTGCCGATATGGAAATGAATCATCGTCAGCGCCCCAAGCTGCCCCGCCTCTTTGAGCATCTCAACCGCCCGCATCAGTTCGGTGGAGGTCAGGCCGAATTTGGCGTTGATACCGCCGGATTTGCCCCAGATGCCGATGCCCGCCGTGTGCAGGCGGATACGGATGCCGATGTTGGGCATGGGGTCCTGGGTTTTGCGCTGCATCTCAAGAATAGTGTCCAGCTCGCCCAGCCCCTCGATCGTGAGCGTAATATCGTGGCCCATCTCCTTGGCGATAAAGCCCAGCGAAATCATCTCTTCGTCTTTAAAGCCGTTGACGGTAATGGGCGCTTCGTCGCGGTTGTAGGCCATGGCGATAATCAGCTCCGCTTTACTGCCCGCCTCAAGGCCGTAGCCGAAGCTTTCGCCCTGATCGATCAGCATCTCCACAAAGCTGGGAAACTGATTGACCTTCAGCGGGAAAACCGCCTTGAACTGGCCGTTGTATTTATATTCGGTGCGCGCGCCGTTAAACGCGGCGTACAGCTTGCCGATCTGCTTGCCCACCAAATGCGGAAAACGCAGCAGCAGCGGGCCGCGGTAACCGTCGGAGCGGATTTCGTTGACAATATCCAAAATAGCGGGTTTCGCCCCGGTATTAACGCAAACGCGGCCGCCTTCGATGACAAAGTTGCTATCCCCCCAAACCGGAAGGCCATAGTCGTTGGGGACGGTTTTTTTCGGACTCACAGCACACTCCCACGGATCAAATCTTCCAGCTTCGGCGTTGCCTCCGCTCCGGCAGCCAGATCTTTTACCCATATTGTCCCGCTTTGCAGTTCGTTTTCGCCGATCACAGCGCAGTAGCGGGCATTTTGCCGATCGGCGGCTTTAAGATGGGCCTTTAAACCCTTGGGCTCGTGGCCTAAGTGAACCGTTTCGCGTTTGCGAAGCGCATGGCCCGCGTTAAACACCGCGCCCAGACTGGCCGCATCCATCGCCCCCAGATAATACCCGCTGCGCTGGGGCTGCGGTACGGTAACCAAATCGTATATCCGTTCGATTCCAAGGGCAAAACCCACCGCCGGAGTCGCCCTGCCGCCCAAGAACTCCACCAGCCGGTCATACCGCCCGCCGCCCGCGATGGCGCTTTGTGCGCCAATTTCGGTGCTGACGAACTCAAAGGCGGTTTTGTTGTAGTAATCCAGCCCGCGCACCAGCCGTTTGTTGTGGGTGTAGCTCACGCCGTTTTGATCCAGCAGGCTTTTTAGGGCCGCAAAATCCGCTGCGCAGTCGCCGCAGAGATGATCGGCCATTAAGGGCGCGTTTTCGTAGAGCTTCTGGCACCCTTCGTTTTTGCAGTCAAGCACGCGGATCGGGTTGGTGGCCTTGCGGCGGACGCAATCTTCGCAGAGCAGATCGCTGCGCGCTTCGAGAAAGTCCACCAATGCCTGACGGTAGGCGGGCAGGCAGTTAGGGCAGCCGAGCGAATTAATTTGCAGCTCGTGGCCGATGCCGAGTTCTTTAAAAATATCCGCCGCCATCAAGATCAGCGCCGCGTCTTCCCGTACGCTGGCTTCGCCGAAACTCTCGATGCCGAACTGGTGAAACAGCCGCAAGCGGCCCTTTTGCGGGCGCTCGTAACGAAACATCGGGCCGTGGTAAAAAAAGCGGTAGGTTCCGCCCGCTTTGTCGAGCTTTTTTTCGATAAACGCCCGCACCACGCCGGCGGTGCCTTCGGGCCGCAGGCAGACGTCGTTGCCGCCCTTGTCCTCAAACTGGTACATCTCTTTGCCCACGATGTCGGAGCTTTCACCCACGGAGCGTTTAAAAAGCGCGGTCTCTTCCAGCAGCGGCGTTTCGATCAGGCCAAAGCCGTAGCGTTTGGCGACCGCCGTGGCGGTGGAAATAATATGTTCGAATTTGGGCGCTTCGTCGATAATATCTTTCATGCCCCTAAGCGCGGTGATCATCTATGAGTTCCTTGAGTTGTTTTGTAATGGTTTGGGGTTCGAGCGCGGCGTCGATCACCGTCAGCGGCACGTTTAGCAGTTTAGCCGCGTCGATCAGCCGATCTTGCACACTCAGCAGAAAATCCAACCCCTGTTTTTCGATTTCGTCGAGCCGATCGTGGCTTAGCCGCGTTTTGATTGTGGCTTCGTCCATCTTTAAAAGCACCGCCCGATCGGGCAGCCGATCGCGCGTGGCCAGCCGGTTCATGGCCGCTAAAAGCGCATGATCGGCATCGCCCCACGCATAGGCCGCACCCGAAAGCGCGCTGCGATCGGAGATAATCAGCTTGCCTTCATTGGGCGCGATCACCTTCGCGGCGTGTTCGGCCCGATCGGCCAGAAACAAAAAAAGCCGCGCGGTTTTGTCCATTTTGTGGTGCAGCACCAGTTCGCGCAGTTTCCCGCCCAGCGGCGTACCGCCCGGCTCCAGCGTAAAAACCGCGTCGGGATAAAGCTGTTTTAAGGCCGCAAGCTGCGTGCTTTTGCCCGCGCCGTCCACCCCCTCAAGCGCCAGATACACTCAGCCCCTTTTGGATAATAAAATCATTCACCGCCGCAGGCACCAAGTGGCTTACGGGGCCTTTATGGTGCAAAATCGCCCGCACCACCGACGAGCTGATAAAGGCATATTGCAGGCTGGGCATCAGATAGACCGTTTCGATCGTGGGGTCTAGGCTTTCGTTGGCGTAGCCCATTTGCAGTTCGTATTCAAAATCGCTCACGGCGCGAAGGCCGCGCACGATCGCCTTGGCCCCCTGCTGCCGCACAAAGGTCACCAGCAGGGTTTCAAAAGGCATAACGCGCACGTTGGGCAGCCCTTTGATGGCCAGCGTAATCATCGCCTCCCGATCGGCAAGGGAAAAAAGCGGCTTTTTCTCCTGACTGATCGACACCGCCACGATGACCTCTTCAAAAATAGCCGACGCGCGTTTGATCACGTCCAGATGGCCGTTGGTAATGGGGTCGAAGGTGCCGGGGTAGATAACGCGTTTGATCAAAAAAACCCTTTGAAGGCGGCGATTTTTAAAGGGCTAAGTGTACCCCCGATGGGTTTAAAAATCGCGCCGCCGCGCCCCGTTTGGTAACCACCCGCTACAATGCGGCCATGAACCTAATCCCCATTACCGCCCTAGACACCCCCGAACTGGCCCTCTACCGCGATTTGCGCGGCGGCGCTATCAGCAACAACCTCTTTATCGCCGACAGTCCCAAGGTGGTCAACCTGCTTTTGGAAGATGAGCGCATTCATATCAAAAGCCTGCTGGCCACGCCGGAGTATTACGATCAATACGCCGATTTGATCGCGCCGCGCAACATCCCGGCGTGTTACGCGGCCCCCAAGCCTCTGATGGAAAGCATTATCGGCCACACGCTGCACTACAACGTGATGCTCTGCGCCGAAATCCCAAACGAAACGCCGATCGATCGGCTGGGAAAAAGCGTTGTCATGCTCGAAGGCATCAGCTCCAGCGAAAACATCGGCGCGATCGCACGAAGCGCGGCAGCCTTTGGCGTGGCCTCTTTGCTCCTGCCCGCCAAAGGCCCGCACCCCTACGGACGGCGCGCGATTCGCGTTTCCATGGGCTACACCTGCCGCCTCGGTTTTCACCGCTACGGCGAGACGATCGGCACCATTAAACACCTGCAAGAGCTAGGCTACACGGTGATAGCCGCCGAAATCGCACCCCGATCGGTGCCGCTCGGAAGCTTCAAAACCCCGGAAAAATGGGCGCTGCTTTTGGGCCGCGAAGGGCACGGGCTGAGCGACGAAGTGTTGCAAGCGTGCGACGCGGTGGTGCATATCGAGATGGCCGCCGATGTTAAAAGCCTCAATGTCGCTGCGGCGGCGGGGATTATGATGCATCGGTTTCAGGAAACCGTTTAGCCCTGCAACTCTTTTTGCATGGAGAGCAAAGCCGTTTTCATCCCGCCGATATAACGGCTGCAAATGACAAAGACGATTTCGGCGTCTAGATCAAAATAGTGATGGCTTAGAAAATCCCGCACTCCTTTTGCGCCCTTCCAGTCCACCTCAGGATGTCTATCCAGCAGGGTTTTGCCGCCGGAATGCTCAAAGTTTTTGAGGCTTTCGCCAATGGCGATCAACATCATGCCGATCGCATCAAGCCGATCGATGCCTGCTTCGGTTGCCAGAAAGTCATCGGCCGAGCGAATACCCGCGAAACGCCGCTCGATCCGGCCAACGCCTTCAAGCAGTTGCGCCAAAATCTCGATTTGCAACGCCCGATCAGGCATAAACCGCCTCTTGATCGATGCGTTTTTTCAAAAAAGGATTCATCCGCTCGCGGTAGCGCACCAGATCGACGGGCGCATGAAACGCCGCCTCAAGCGCCTCTTTGGCGTGAACCATTAAAAACAAATCGGGAGCCATCTCGACCACAATATCAATATCGCTATCCGCGCCCGCTTCGTCACGCGCCACCGACCCAAACAAGCCAGCCCGCTTAACACCAAAGCGGCTTTGAAGCAGCGACATTTGGCTTTTGAGAATGGTTAACGCTTCATCCCGTTTCATTCTAACGGCATCCTTTCGGTGGCGGTTTTGCTAGCGGGGATTATATACCACTACTTAATCAGGCCGAATTTGTCGCTCCATTGTTAAAAAGTAGCCTGTCCCCATTAACCCATTAACCTTATATACCACTTCTTAAGCAGGCCGGATTTGAG
>JBFWML010000062.1:0-9676 GCA_050251635.1 Campylobacterales bacterium
CCCAGATCGTCTTGTTCTTTACCGTAAAGCTCGATCGCCTGTTCGTACAGACTCCGCGCCTCATCAATCCGGCCTAGACGACGCTCCAGATCGCCCAAAGACCTCAAAGCATTCGCCCGCCCCAGATCATCTTGTTCTTTACCGTAAAGCCCGATCGCCTGTTCGTACAGACTCCGCGCCTCATCAATCCGGCCCAGACGATTTTCCAGATCACCCAAAGACTTTAGAGTATTCGCCCGCCCCAGACTGTCATTAATGCTGCTGGTGGATTCGATTGCTTGGTTGAGTATCTCACGCGCCCGATCCAGACTCCCCATAGCGATAGCATCCCTGCTTGCCCGCAGGGCAAGTGTGGGTGCGGGGTATTTTTTTTGGGTTGAACCGCCTGTCTTCCATGCTGCCCAGCTTTGGCTCCAGCGTTCAATATTGACGCTTGTAGATATGTTGTATCTATACATATCATCCAGAATGCTATTGGGCGGAACTGAAGACGGGCGTTCATCTAAAGAGTAATACTTGCCTTTAGTGATAAAAGCCAAACTTCTAACTGACCACAGGTCTGGGGCGCGGAGGGTGGCCTCATTTTCGTTTTCCAGCAGAAAGGCAAGGACAAACAGGTGACCACTGGCGATCAAACGCTGGCGCTGTTCGTTGAGCCGGGCTAGCCAGTCGGTCGGTTTGTGTTCGTCTAAGAGTGGATAAACCCAAAAAAGACAATGCTGGTCTTTGTTTTGGATTGCCCCAAAGAACTCGGTTGGGTTTTTTGGCTCAAGGGTGATAAATGCCGGTGCGTTGGTCCAAGGCCGATGCCTTATCTCCTCTTCTAGGCGTTGCTGTAGCCACCGGATACCCACACTATCCCGGCCAAAGACCCAGCTAAGTCCAAATCCATCATGGATTTTGCACCACGCAAAGAGCTTCTCAAATGCCTCGTTTGGCTTAAGAGACCGAGTGGACATGCGTGTTTAGCTCATCTCGTAAAAGCGGGTGAACGCCATACCAAGCATCCCCGTTTAAGTAAACCAGAACATGCTGCGTGGTGAGATATTTTTCAAGCGTCAGAGCGTCTATCTCGTTTCCGATCGAGGGCTGGTGGGTTTCATCTATTTTTTTTAGCCATTGCCAAATATCTGTTGGGATTATGTTGGTTGGTTTTATCTGGGATTGGGCGAGCTTCAGACACTCTTCGTCCACCCGGTCAATTTTTCTAGTGCTAATTTCAAGCAAACACAAATGGATGGCGCGCAAGAAATCACGCAGCTTCCCACCACTTTTTTCTGCAAGGGTTTTGATTTGCGTATCATTAAAAAATTCATGATATTGCGGATAACGCTTGCTAATCAGCTCGACCATCAGATTTAAAATTGTGTCGTCCGGATCACAACTTTTCTTTTTGAACACATGAACCGATGGAAGCTGAACAGATGCGGCTCCGCCAAGCAGAGCGGGTAGGTTACGGTTTTGCTCCAGCACATAGGGTGGGATGGAATAGACTACATGCAAAAATGGCAACTTTAGAGCATGGGCATTTCTACTAAAGAGCTGGGATACACTCTCGTAGACATCCTTGGTGTTGAATGCAGTGCCTTGGATCTTTTCTATGGAATCCACAAGAAGAACGCACTTTTCTCCACTCTTTGCGATTTCTCCATAAATCTCGCCGATAAAGGTATGCATCTCACCGATAAAGTGAGTTTTACGCTTCTGGATGGCTTGGTGGAGTGCGGTGCGAAACCCTTCATCTGTTTTAAGGCTCATCCGCAGAGTGCCAAAGTCATCACTTCCGATCTCTATACCATCAAGGGTAACTTCTGTTTTTGAAAGAAAGTTCTGGAGTCGTTGCAGGTAGTTTTGTTCACCCAGTTTAACTTTTTCTTTTTTAAGCAATTCCAGCCATGCCACCAAGATTGCCAGCACAAAACCGCCAAACTCGATTGGCTCGGAAGGGTTGAGGTATTCGGCCAGATCGAGGTAATAGACCTTCTGAACACCTTTCTCTGTTTCTAGACGATGTTTGAGCCTAAGCATCTCTGTAGATTTACCGCTGGCGGGTTGCCCGGAAAAAAGAAACACACCTTCCGCTTCGCGCATATCAATTTCAACCAGCAATCTATCAACAGCCCCATTTTCACCATGCAGACCTTTGATATATTGACTTCTCTCATTTTCATCGGAATAGTCCAGCGGCTTAGCAAGAATTATGGCATTGTAAAATTTCCTCTTCTCTTGCTCTCGCTGCTCTTGTGTCCACTCCATTGTCACGCCTTTAATAATATTGAGCCCATTATACTGAACTGACTTTGCTTCAAAGCTGCCACCGCTTCATAAACCCCTCATCAAAACTCCACAACCCTTTAGCCCTCAGCCGTTCGATCGCCGCGCGGTCACAGTCCGTATCCCCCGGCCACTGGCGATCGAAGCCGTCCATTTCGCCCTTGTTGGTTGCGTCGATAAAGATAAACGGCTCCAGCATCAAATCGCGCAGGGCGTCCATGTTGTTGGCCGTGCGCCATAGGCTCATATAGGCGTTTTCGACATCGTTATATTTTTCGTCCAGCGCGATGACAATGCGCAGGTGATCGGAGAGCGGGCGCAGTTTTTCGAACACCACGCGGGCGGGAAGCCGTTTTTCGTATTGCAGCAGCGTCACGGGGTTGGGGGTGTCGCTGCCGTATTGTTTGAGCGCGATCAGTTCCGGCACCAGCGCTTTGGCTTTGGCGAACAGATCGGCGTCACTGAGCGGCCAGATGTTGGTTTGCACCGCTTCGCCCGTGGCGTCGATGCCCAGTTTGCCGCCGATCAGCGCTTTGGGGGAGCTGTGATCCAGCGCGTCCAATACGCCGGAGCTGATCAGCAGGCGATCGGGGCTGAGGTGTTGCAAAATATGGCGGAAAAGCGCTTCGTCGTCACTCAGATCGGGCGCGCTCTCGTCCACAAAAATAGCGTTTTTGACAAAGCTCATCTGCCCCACGCCCCAAAAGCTGTGCATCGCTTGCAGCGCGTGGCCCGGATAAAGCGTTTTGAGTTTGGCAATAATCAGGTTGTGAAACACGCCGTTTTCGGGCATTCGGTAGTCGATCAGCTCCGGCACGTTGGTGCGCAGAAGCGGCAGGAAAATCCGCTCCGTGGGCCAGCCCATGTATTTGTCTTCGATGGGCGGTTTACCCACGACCGTGGCCAGATAAATCGGCTTTTTGCGGCGGGTGATCGCCGTCACGTTCAGGACGGGGTAGGGTTCCTGCAGCGTGTAATAGCCGGTGTGATCGCCGAACGGCCCTTCGATGCGGCGTTCCTTGGGGTTTTCGACCCAGCCTTCAATGACGTAATCGGCATCTTCAGGGACGTACAAATCGTTGGTTTTGCACTTGACCAGCCGCGCGGGTTTTCGGCGCACAAAGCCGTAGAGCATCAGCTCAAACAACCCCTTAGGCAGAGGCGCGGTGCCGCACCAGGTATAAAGCGGATCGCCGCCGATGGCGATGCTTACGGGCATCCGCTCGCCAGCCTTTTCGTACTCGTTAAAAAAGTTGCTCGAATCCTTGTGAATCTGCCAGTGCAGCCCCAATGTGCGGTCGTCGTACACCTGCAGGCGGTACATGCCGACGTTGTTGAGTTTGCCGTCGAGGCTTTTGGTGTACACCTGCCCCATCGTAATAAACGGGCCGCCGTCTTCGGGCCACGTGGTCAAAACGGGCAGATCGCTTAGGCGCACGCTATCGCCCGTCTGCACCACCTCCTGACACGCGCCGCTGCCTTTGAGCCGTTTGGGAAACACATGGCGAAGCCGCGCCATTTCAAAAAGTTTGGCGATTTTGCCCCCAAAGGTTTTGGGCGGGGCCAGATGCAAAAGCCCCTGAACCTCGTTGGCCACGCCATCCACCGACGTGCCAAAAATCATCTCCGTGCGTTTTTTGGAGCCGTACAGGTTAATCAGCACCGGAACGTCAAATTTACGATCGCCGCTGACGGGGTGGGTAAACAGCAGCGCCTTGCCGCCGCCTTCTTTTTTCACCTCGGCGTAGGCCAAGTGGGCGATCTCGAGGTTGATGTCAACCTCTTGATCGATAACGGTCAGTTCGTTTTCGCGCTTTAGTTGCTCGATAAATTGACGCATGGCGGCTCCTTTTGGGCGAGGTATTTTTGGGCTTCGGAAATGTCGGTTTCGATCTGCGCTTTGAGTTTATCAAGCGAATCAAACTTATGGTTGGCACGCAATCGTTTTTTAAACCAGATGGCCGCTTCGGTCGCGCCGTGCAGATCGGCGCTGGTATCCAGCACATGGGTTTCTATGGCAAAACTGCCGTCGGTGCTGACGCGGTGGCCTAAGAAACTGACCGACGGGTAACACCGCCCCTTAACCTCGGTAAAGGTGGCGTAAACCCCTTCGGCGGGCAAAATAAAGCGGCGCACCTCAAGGTTTAGCGTGGGGTAAAGCCGGCGCATTCCCAAGCCCTGCCCGCGAATCACTTCGCCTTCAATCAAATGCGGACGGCCCAGCAATGCCGTCGCCTCTTCGATCCGCGCTTTGCGGATCAGCTCGCGGATGCGGGTGGAGTGGACTCCTTCGCCTTCGACGCACACTTCGGGGATCACAATCGTTTCGCCGTCAAAAAGCTGTGCTAGTTCCGTCGCCCCGGCAGAGCGTTCGCGCCCGAAACGAAAGTCGTACCCCACCACCAAACGGCGCAGATTGACAAACTCTTTTTTGAGGTAAGCCACAAACTCCGCCGGACTCAGATCGCACACCCGATCGAGCGCCAGTAAAATGACCGGCTTATCGGTAAAACGCGACCGCACGCAGCCGGGGGTTAAGTCCATATGAAAGTTCTCGATCGCCAGCACCGCACCGTTTTCGCCGAGCTTTTCCAGCAGAGCGCGGTGGCCTAAGTGCAGGCCGTCAAAGCCGCCCAGCGCCAGCGATTTAACGCTGGATTTTTCGATAACCGTACAGGTATTCAATGTTTCCCTCTTTGCCCGGCAGGGGTGAAGGCATGGCAACGGTCAGTTCCCAGCCCAGTTTGGCGCACGCCTCTTCAAAACGCGCGAGTGCTAGCTTGACGGCCGCTTCGTCGGTGACCACGCCGTTTTTGTCGCGTTTGGCGGTTTTACCCACTTCGAATTGCGGTTTAAAAAGCAAGACGATTTTATCTGCCGCCAGTTTATCGATCGCCTCGATCAGATGCAGCAAACTAATAAATGATGCGTCGCAAACGATCAGATCAAAGGGCTTTTTGGCCTTAAATTCCCGAATATCCATCCCCTCAAAAAGCGACAGATTGGCATGACCCCGCAGCCGATCGTGCAGTTGATTTTGCCCCACATCCACGGCGGTGACGCGCGCCGCGCCGCGTTCTAGGAGCACCTGCGTAAAACCGCCCGTGCTGCTGCCGATGTCTAGGCAGTTGAGCCCCGCTACATCCAGCCCGGTTTTGTCCAGATAGCCCATCAGCTTGTAGGCCGCGCGGCTCACATACCGATCGGCGGTGGTGAGGGTAATTTCGTCGTTTTCGCTCACGTTCTGCGCGGGTTTGGTTGCCGCTTTACCGTTAATCAACACTAGGCCGTTTTTGATGAGCTCCGCGGCTTTGTTGCGGCTGATATTTTCGCGTTCGCCAACGAGTTGGTCCAGTCTCACCCGTGGTCCATCTCTCCGCGGTAGCTCACAATCCCGTGGGTGAGGTTGCCCACCTGCTTATAACCCATCTCCAGCATAACCTGCTGGCAGTAGGCGCTGCGCGAACCCACATGGCAATAGAGGATAATCGGCATCGCTTTTTTGTCTGCAATCTGTTCGAGCGCGTCGTAAAAGCGCGTGGTCGGCACCAGAAAATCCACGCCGCGGATTCGGGCGTGTTTGTACTCCATCATCTCGCGCACGTCCACCAGCGCAAAGTCGGTGATTTTCGCCTCGCGGGCATCGAGCAGCGCTTCAAGCTCCGCGCTGTCAAGCTGCGCTTTTTTGAGCAAAATATCGCACTCGGGTTTGGAAAGCCCCCGGCTGTGCTGATGCACGGCGGCTTCGAGCAGCTCTTCGGCCTTGTGCATCTGCGCGTAGGCCGGAGTGCAGAAGATGCCGCAGTGACATTTGCCCTCTACGGGAATTTCGTGGTTTAGGGCCGGTTTGCAGGGGCAGATACGGTCTTTTTCTTTATCCCCCGTCACAAAAAAACAGGGGCAGTAGCGTTTGCCGTAGATCAGTTGGTTTCGCGTCAGGCCGAAAGTCACGCTGCGCACAATCTCCTCTTCGGGGTTGAACACCACGTTCATGCGGCGCACGACCTTTTGGGTAAAGGCTTCGGTTTTTTTGAGTTCTTCTTTAAAGACTTTGGATTCGGGGTCAATATGATTTTGCGGCATCTTACTCTTTCTCAATTTCGCCCTGATAGCCCAGTATTCCGTAGGCCAGGTTGCAGACTTTTTGATAACCCGCGCTTTTAAGCGGTTTGGTCAGCTCGCGGCTTTTAATGCCGGCCTGACAATAAAGCACAATCGCGCGGTCCTTGGGCGGGGAAAACAGCGCAATCTGATCGGCCGCTTCAAAACGGCCATCGGTGCCGCGAATGCGCGAAAGCTTGTGTTTGGCCTCTTCGCGCACGTCAATCAGCATAAAGTCGATCGACCCGGCCGATCGCGCCGCCATCAGACGGCGCAATTCGCGGGGTTTGAGCTCTTCTTGGCGCAACAGCGCTTCGCACGCTTCGGCGCTTAGGATCGATTCGTTTTCCAAGGGAACAAAACCTATTGAATGAATGGGCGGGCAATTTACCCGAATGGGTTTTAAAAGCGGCTTTTAACGGGCTAAATCAATCCGGTTTCATCCATGCTTTTGCGCAGGGTTTCGAGGGCGGTTAGCTCCCTTTGCCAGCGATCTTGCTCGATGCGCATGAGTTTTTCGTAGTAGCTCCAGCTTTTGGGCGGTTCGTTGTTCTTACGCAGCAGATCGTTGCTCTCCACCATGACCTCGTCTTTATAGCGGCGGTAAACCAGCGCGGGGTTTCTCAAGGCCTTGCGCAACAGATCAATGCGAAGCTCGACCCAGCCTTGGTATTCGTGCATATCCCTTGCGGGCGGGATCGACTGATGAAACAGCGGGCCGAAATCGGCGGTGAAGTCGGCTTTGCCAAACCGCGAGAGGGCTTGGTCTTTTTGGTGCCGGGTGAGGTTGTGGGAGAGCAGATCGGCAAAGAGCGCCGGGGCGCGCTTGTGGAGGCGTTCTTCTTTTTCTTGCGCGGTTGCGCCGGGTAGATAGGGCAGTTTACTCATGAGCCAGTCGGCTTGGTTTTCGGCATCGACGCGGTGAAAACCCGCCTCGATCAGCCGGGTAATGAGCTGCGGTCTGGCTTGGGCGCGCACGGTTTCGACCCGCGCCCGTTTTGCCGATAGGGTTTCATCGCTGGCGGCATGAAGCTGCAGCGTAATGGTGGGCAAGGATGCCTGCATGAAACACCTCCTTCAAAAAACAAGCACGATCGGATCCAAAACAACCACCAACCGCTATTTTTTGAATTTATTTCCCGCAAACCCAAGGCGTGTTAAAAACCCGGCATGGAAGTAACCGTCAAAATCAGCCCCAAAGCCCGCCGCTGGCGCTTAAGCGTGAACGCCGAAGCCGAAGCGGTTTTAACCGTGCCGCGCGGTACCGCCAAAAGCGCCATCGACGCGGTGCTGACCCGTCACGCCGACTGGATCGACCGCCAGAGGGCCAAGCGCCAAATGAGGGGCGAAGCGGCGCGGACGCTCTATGCGCAAAATGCGGGGCTGCACCCCTTTTTGGGTGCGTGGATCGCGCTGGAGGGCGGCCAAGAGGAGCGTTTTTACCGCGCGGAAGCGAAGCGGTTTTTTGAGATCGAGTGCGCGAAGCTGGCGGCGGAACTGGGCAAGAGGATCGAGCGCGTCAGCGTGCGCGACCAAAAAACCCGCTGGGGAAGCTGCTCCGGGCGCGGCACGATCAGCTTTAGCTGGCGCATTCTCAAAGCACCGCGTTTTGTGGCCTTTTACCTCGCCGCCCACGAATGCGCCCATCTAACCCACAAAAACCACGGCGCGGGATTTTGGGCGTGCGTGGCGCAGCTTTGCCCGGACTACGAAGCGGCGGAACGGTGGCTCAAAACAAACGGCGATTTTCTCAGGTTTGACCCGTGGCGCTAGAACTGCACTTCTGGGCGGCGCTGATCTTTGCGGGGTTTATCCTCGCCGATCGGCTCTTTTTGCGCCGGGCGTTCGATCAAGCCGCGCTCAAACCGCTGTACAAAAAGGCCCGATCGGTTTTGGCGATCGCGGCGGCGGTTTTGATTGTCACGGGGTTGTGGCTGCTGGAACCGCATTTTTATCTTAAAGCCGCGCTGGGCCTAGTGACAATCGCGCTTTTTTTCATCTGTCCGATCGCGTCGCAAAAACTGCCCCCCAAGGGCCGCGCCTTTTACCGCGCGGCGGTTTTGACGCTCTTGATTGCAACGGTATTATTTGGCCGTTTTTTGTCATTTTGATCATTTAATTTTCCATTCGATCGGACGATAATGAGGTAATATCAGGTTGCCAACAAGGAAAGTCCATGACGATCGACAGTATTAATTTTGTTGCAAGCCTAAGCCAGCCGGGCAGTAAACCGATCGGTACTGCCAAGCAGCTCTTGATGCACTATTGGAGCACCAAAAACCCCGGCGAAAGCTGGGGGTTGAACGATGAGCAAACGCAAGAGTTGAACGATCTGGGCTTGCTAGGTAATTATGTGAACAGCAATCTGGATTTGCAGAATTTCAAGAGTTACGAAGAACTCAAAACAACATTGCTTTACAACAAGGTCTATGGCGCGCAACTGTTGGCGGCCAAGGAAACCGATCATATAGCAGAGTATTTTTATGAGGGCCACGAGTTTCGTGAAAGGGGGTCTGATGCGCTGGACAATGCTGCTTGGAATATCCGCAAGACACAAACCCTCATCCTGAACAAGATGTATGACAACCCCAACAATGCTGCTGCCTTCACCCTGGGTGATATTCGGGGTAATTTGATGCTTGATCTCAACGGCAACGATCGGGTCGATACCGGCGCGGAATTTCTAAAAATCCATGAGCTTTTAGCGATGGACAGCAACCGAGATGGCTTGATTAGCGCAAATGATTCAGAGTTCAAAAATCTAAAAGTCACCATCAATGACGCGCAGGGCGGTTATCAGGTTGTGGCGCTTTCGACGTTGGCAAACTTTATTAATCTTGAGGATTATGTGAGTTCCAGCAAAACCCCCATTTACGACATTATCCCCGGCGCGACCGATACGCCCAAAGATATGTTTTTGCGCTATGTCGATCCGGTTTACACCTACGATCGCTTCGACAATAATGAACTGAATGAAATGCTTTCTACGCAGATTACTACCGATGACGGCTGGGTTGTGCGCAACAGTGAAACCGAATCGTTTTTTAAAAATATCGCCTATTTCAAGCAATCGGCCGACGGCGATTTTTATCTGCAAAGGGCACATTCGGCTACCAATAAAGATGTGGTGGATGATGTCGGTAATCAGTTGGCCAATGGCGTTTATTACAGCGGTGGGACCATTAAAAATTCTGTGTCAGTCCGATAGGATCTTAAACCCCAAAGGATTGACCCATGAACCAAACAAGCCAGCGGTTCGATCTCGACACCGCTTTAGCGCAGATCAAGGCCGGAGCCAAGA
>JBFWML010000063.1:0-8589 GCA_050251635.1 Campylobacterales bacterium
CGCACCCTCTCTTTGCTGGAGAGCGAGCATATCGTGACCTCCATCTCCTTTGGCGTCAGCGGCAAAAAGTACGAATACGGCATGAAGCAGCACCACGGGGATTACCGCGTCGTTTTATTACGAACAGCGCGAAGCGGGCCGCACCTTGGCCCGCGCGCGCGAAATCGTGCAGCAGACCTGTTTGCGCCGGGATGAAACCAAATTTTTGGCCCCCGAAGATCATTTCGGCTTTCTCTTTGCCCTGATGGAGCACCTGATCTTGCGGGGCGAAAACGATCTAGAAAGTGCGACCTTCGAAGAGCTGATCAACCCCTTTGTGAACCCCTTTATTTCGGCGCTTCTTTGCCACCCCAAAACCGCCTTTTACAAATCCGCTGCGGCTTTATTGGAGCGGTTTACCGGGTTTGAGCGGTTTTATCTGGAAATCGACGCGCCCGCCGTGCCGGTGCTTGCCCGCCACGATGTGCGCTGCGCCGGTGAGGATCGGCCCCGCAAAAAGGGCGACGGTTCGGGCAAGCGCGCCTAGGCGCGAAGCCCCCGCAAAGGCGCCGATCGGCGCTTTGACGGGGTCTTCATCCCCAAAACCCTACCCAAAAGGAGGTTTCCCATGGCACAAAGCGAAAACGAACGCCGGGAATTCCTGAAGCGTTCGGCAGTCGCCGGCGCGGTGGTGGCAGGGAGTGTCGGTTTTGTCGCCGTCACCACCCATGCCCACGCCCGCGGCGAAGCTTCCGGCAACGGCGTGGTCGTAGGACGCTCCAAAAAAACGGAGATCCTCTACCAAAAAACCCAGAACTGGGAACAGTTCTATAAAACCGCACTCTAAGAGGAAGGAGGTAAAACCGCATGACACAAAGACCCGCAAATAAGCTCGGCAGACGAAGCTTTATGAAAATGGCGGGGATGGCGGGGGCATTAGGCGCAACCGGCGCATTCGCAAGCGACGCAACCATGCGTCAGGCCAGCGCGCAGGAGCTTAAAGCCGCCCATCCCGGTTCCAAAACCGCAAAAACCATCTGCGCCGCCTGTTCGGTCGGTTGCGGCATTATTGCCGAAACCAAAAACGGCGTCTGGCTTCGCCAGGATGTAGCGCAGGATCACCCCGTCAGCCTCGGCGGCCACTGCTGTAAAGGTGCTGATCAGATTGATTTAGCCCGCTCCAGCGCACGGCTGAAAACCCCCATGGAAAAGGTAAACGGCCAGTGGAAACGCATCTCCTGGGAGGACGCGATCAAAAAGATCGGCGCCAAACTCAAAGAGATCCGCGCCAAAAACGGCCCCGACGCCACCATGTTTTTGGGTTCGGCCAAGTTCAATAACGAACAGGCCTACTACTTCCGCAAATTCGCGGCGTTTTACGGCACCAACAACATAGACCACCAAGCTCGCATCTGACACAGCTCAACAGTCGCCGGTGTGGCGAATACATTTGGGTATGGGGCGATGACAAATCACCTTGGGGATGTTCAGAACGCAAAAGCGGTCATTATGTTTGGAGCCAACCCGGCGGTGAACCACCCCGTGGGTTTCCAGCACTTTTTAAAAGCCAAAGAGAAAAACAACGCGCAACTGATCGTGGTTGACCCGCGCTTTACCCGCACGGCGGCCAAAGCCGATCAATACGTTCGCGTACGCTCCGGCACCGATATTCCCTTTATGTACGGGATGATCAACCTGATCGTCAAAAACGGCTGGCACGACAAGAAATTCCTCGACGACCGCGTTTACGGTTTTGAGAAGGTTTTTGAAGAGGCCAAAGCCTGGACCCCCGAAAAGGTCGAGGACGTTACCGGCGTTCCGGCGGAAAAACTGATCCAGATCACCCGCCTGTATGCGCAGGCCAAACCCGGCTGCCTTGTGTGGACCATGGGCTTAACCCAGCATACGATCGGCACCAGCAATACCCGCTTGGCTCCGATTTTGCAGATGATCTTGGGCAACATGGGCGTTGAAGGCGGCGGTTGTAACATTCTGCGCGGCCACGACAACGTTCAGGGCGCAACCGATCTGGGTTGTCTGTCCGACTCTCTGCCCGGTTATTACGGTCTGGCCGAAGGGGCTTGGAAGTACTTTGCCGACACCGTTTGGAACGTGGGTTTTGACACCATCAAAGCCGGCTTCAAAGAGGATATGATGAACAAGCCGGGCTTTACGCTGGCCCGCTGGTATCAGGGCGTCATTAAAGAAGACGCGATCCACAACGGCGGCACCGATCTTAAGGCGCTGATCTGCTTGGGCAACGGCATCACCTCCACCTCGCAAACCCACAAGGTTAAGCAGGGTCTGGACGGTCTTGAACTGCTGGTTTTGGGCGATCCGTTTGTGAACGAAGCGGCGGTCCTGACCGACAAAAAAGACAACGTCTTTATTCTCCCCTGCGCCAGCCAGATGGAAACCTCCGGTTCCGTCACCGCAACCAACCGCTCCGTCCAGTGGCGCGACAAGGTGATTGATCCCGTGTTTGAAGCCAAGCCCGATCAGGAAGTGATGTTCGCGCTGGCTAAAGAGCTGGGTTTCTACGAAGGTTACGTCAAATCGCTGGGCGACGGCAAAGGCAACTTCAAGTGGCCCGAAGACGCGACCCGCGAAATTTCCAAGGCGATCAAGTCGATCGGCATGACCGGCCACACCCCTGAACGGTTGAAAAAACATCAGGAAAACTGGCATATGTTCGATTCTCTGACCCTTGAAGGTTTCGGCCCGATGAAGGGCGAATACTACGGTCTTCCGTGGCCCTGCTGGACCACCGAACACCCCGGCAGCCCGGTGCTGTACAACACCTCCAAACCGGTTTCCAAAGGCGGCATGGGTTTCCGTGTCAACTGGGGTCTGGAAAAAGACGGCGTAAGCCTTCTGGCCGGAAACGCGCCTGTGGGCACCCCCGGCGGCAAAGGCCATGCGCCCGTCACGGCGGAGAACGCCGAAGCGCTGGGTCTGAAACTGACCGACGCCGAAAAAGAGACGGTCAAGGGTAAATCCTGGGCCAACGATCACAGCGGCATTCTGGTGCGCAAAGCGGTGGCGGCGGGTCTGACCCCCTACGGTAACGGCAAAGCGCGGGCGATCGTGTGGAACTTCCCCGATCACATTCCGTTGCACCGCGAACCGCTGCACTCCATCCGGCACGATCTGGCGCAGAAGTATCCGAGCTTTGAAGACAAGCCCAACTTCTTCCGCGTTGATACGCGTTATAAGTCGCTGCAGCTCTCTAAAGACTGGTCCAAAGAGTTCCCGATCAACCTCGTTACCGGCCGTCTGGTCACCCATAACGGCGCAGGTGTCGAAACCCGGGCGAGCAAGTATCTGAGCGAAATCAACGGCGAGATGTTTGTGGATATTCACCCCAATCTGGCCGCAAGCCTCGGCGTGCGCGACGGCGAAATGGTGTGGGTACACGGCCCCGACGGCGGCAAAATCAAAGTCAAGGCCAAGTACAGCTTTAGCGTAGATGAAAAGAGCGTCTTCTTGCCCTTCCACTTTATGGGCATGTTCCAAGGGGAGGATATTTCCCACAAGTATCCGGCGGGTACGAAGCCCTACGCCACCGGCGAAGCGGCGAACGTCGTAACCAACTACGGTTATGACATCATCACCCAGATCCCCGAAACCAAGGGCGGCCTCTGCCGCATCGAGAAAGCGTAAGGGGTAAGCCATGGCAAGAATGAAATTTTATTGCGACGAAGCGCGCTGCTTCGACTGCAGCGGCTGCAGTGTCGCGTGTAAAGCCGCCCATGAGCTGCCCGTCGGCGTTAACCGCCGCCGGATCGTGACGATCAACGAGGGGATCGAAGGCAAGGAGGTCTCGGTTTCGGTGGCTTGTATGCACTGCACCGATGCCCCCTGCCAGCAGGTCTGCCCCACCGATTGTTTTTATATCCGCGAAGACGGCATCGTCCTTCACGATAAAGAAAAGTGCATCGGCTGCGGTTACTGCCTCTACGCCTGCCCCTTCGGCGCGCCGCAGTTTCCCAAAGACGGGCCCTTTGGCACCAAAGGCAAGATGGACAAATGCACCTTCTGCGCCGGCGGGCCGGAAGAGACTCACTCGGAAAAAGAGTTCCACATGTACGGTCAGAACCGCATCGCCGAAGGCAAGGTCCCGGCCTGCGCCGCGATGTGTTCGACCAAAGCGCTTCTCGCGGGCGACAGCGACGAAGTGTCCCAAATCTACGCCAAGCGGGTGATGAGCCGCGGCAAAGGCGTCGTAAAGTCGCCCTATGGTTGGGATAAGGCCTATGGCAAGTAACCAAACCTTCTTCCAGCGCAACCGGGCGTACCTCTATACGGCGCTGGGGCTGGGCGTCGTCGGCATACTCTTTGTGGGTGTGCTGATGATTATGGACTGGGGGTATTTGATTGCCTATACCCTCCAAGTCGTAACCGGCGGCGGGATCGCGGGGGTACTCACCCCGCCCGCCACCCATTACGAAGCGATGGTCAACGCCGCCTTCGGGCCGGCCTATACGTCCATTGCGCCGGAGATTATCCGGGCCAGTAACGAGCGTCAGCTCTTTATCTGGTATGTGTTTGTTGCGGAGATCGCTATCTTTGCGTGGATGTATGCCAAATACGGACGCAAAGCGGCGGTGATCACCAAGCCTGAGGATACGGTACAGGTCTTTACCCCCTTTCAGCGGGCGGTTATCTGGCTGAACGTAGCCATTATGGTGGTCTTGATCATCACCGGGTTTAATATCACCTGGGCGATGCGCAGCGAAGGCGGGGCGCTGCCCTATTTCCTGCGGGGCATGCATGAGGTCACGGGGCTGGTGTGGTTTCCCATCTGGCTTTTGGCTTCGATCATGACCTTTAAGGACTCGCCCATCCTGCGGAAAAACAGCACCTTTGCGTTTTTCCTGCCGGGCGAACACAAACCGATGAAACGGGTGATCTGGTTTTTCTTCGTGGCCATGGGCGCGGGACTGCTCTTAAGCGGATTTTTGATCTGGCTGATGCACCCGAGCAGCATTACCCACGCGGAGGTTATCCAGTTTAAGCGGGCGCTGTTGTACCTGCACTTTGGGGCCAGCGTGCTGATTATGTTCTTTGTGTTGGACTTTGTTTACTCCGCCGCCGTTGCGGTTAAAGGTAATCTGGGTTACCTTTGGAGCGGCAGGTTCCCCAGAGAGCATTTGGAGCAACTCGATCCTGAGGTGTTGGCGGATTTGAAGTCTGTCGGCAGAGCGTAAATTTAGTGCCGCCGGAGCGATCCGGCGGCTTTTTAGGATAAAGCGATATGGAATATTTGAAGAACGTTTGGATCGAGAAGGTTCACGGCGACGAGATTGATGCCGAAGAGGATGTGGTGATTCTTGAAACCCGCGTTTCGATCTTTTTGAATGGACAAAAGGCGATTTCGACCATGTGCATTCCAAAGGATCAGGATGCCCACGCGATCGGGTTTTTGATGTCCGAAGGGGTGATCAAAAGCGTTGAGGATATTGAGAAGCTGGAACTGAAAGCCGACGGGCTGGAGGTGCATATCACAGCCCGGATCGACGAAGAGAGCCTAAAACACCTCTATAAAGAAAAAACATTGGTTTCCGGTTGCGGCGGCGGCGTGACGGGCAACACCGCCGAAAATGTGCAGGTGCCCTTTATCGACACCAAGCTGACCGTTACGCTGGATCATATCCGCGAAACCGTTGGCCGTTTTTACGACGAAAGTGAACTTTACCGCCTCACCGGCTGCGTTCACAAGGCGCTTCTTTCCTACGAAGACGGCACCACGGTGGAGTCGGAGGATATCGGCCGCCACAACGCCATCGACAAGGTTGCGGGCAAATCGCGGCTGAAGGGGTTGCCCGTGGAGCGGGCGATGCTGATCGTCAGCGGGCGGCTTTCCTCGGAAATGGTTATCAAAGCGGTGATGCACCGCATTCCGATCGTCATCTCCCGCACGGCGCCGACCTTTTTGGGGGTGAAAACCGCACAGGAGCACGGCGTGACGCTGATTGGGTTTGCCAGAGGCCGCAAGATGAATCTCTACACCCACTCCGGGAGGATCAAGCCATGAAACTCGAAGAAAAAATCTCCGCGTCGCTCAAAGAGGGGAGACTGCCCTGCGGCACGGCGTGGGCCATTGCCAAAGAGAGCGGCGAAAGCGTGCCGCAGGTGGGAAAAACCGCCGAAAAAATGGGGGTGCGCATTAGCGACTGTATGCTGGGGTGTTTTGGCGGCGAAAAACGCAAAAAAACGCCCGAGCCCGCGCCCATCATCCAAGGGCTTTCCCCTAGAGCCAAAGTATGGCTGGCGGACGAAGAGGGGGCGTTGGCCTTCGGTGAAGGCAAAATGAAACTGCTAGAGCTGATCGAAGCGCACGGATCGCTTAAAAGCGCCGCCGAAGCGATGGGGCTGGAGTACAAAAAAGCGTGGCTGCACCTGCAAGAGATGGAAAAGCGCCTCGGCGCGGGCGTGGTTGAACGCCACCGGGGCGGCAGCAGCGGCGGGGGATCGAGCCTAACCCCCCAAGCGCGGACTTTACTGGAACACTACCGCCGTTATCAGGAGGATGTGATCGCCTACGCCAATGCGCGGTTTAAACTTCATTTTGGAGGCGAGGGGTGATTCGTCTGGACTGGCAACACACCCAGACCCCGCCCGATTACGCCGCGATATTTGCGGGGATTACAGCGCCGATCGCCGTCTGTACACGCAGCAGTTATCCTTTGCGGGAGTTTTTAAAAGAGCGCGGCGGCGTGGTGATGGAGACGCTTTTTGTGCGGGGCGAACTGCAAAAGGGGGCTGCACAAACCTTGCTCGACCAAGGCTTTGTCCTGGCGGTGGAACCCTGCGAGGCAGACACCTTTTTTATCAACGATGTTGATTCGCTCAAGGCAATGGGCGGCGACCGGATTAAAACGATCGGCGCTCCGATCGGCCCCGTTTCGCCCCAAAAACGGCAGCAGTTATTGGGCTTTTTCACAGAAGCGGGCATTTCGCCTTTCTTGGAGGGTGATCGCCCCGTTTTGGCAAACTCGCTTCTGATCCGCCTGCCCGGCGTACGCGCCCGCCAACTGGTCAACGCCCTCAAAATCGACGGCGTGGCGATCACCAACGGCGAAGGGTGCAGCCTGGGGCTGGGCGTGCCCTCCTTTGTGCTGCAAAACTACGGCTTTAACGACACCGAAGCCCGCGAAGCGATCAGCCTTTCGTGGGACCCGGCCTTAAGCGAAACCGATCTGCTCAGCGCTGCCAAAAAACTACTCTTTCGCTACCGGCAGGTGAAGCAACTAAGTTAACGGTTTGCTTGATCCGGCGGTTTTGGTACAATAATACGAAAGTATTATATTAAGGGTGCCCCTATGAGACAGACCACCAGCATGAAACTCGATCCGCAGGCCAAAGCCGAAGCCAAAGAGGTGCTTTCGGCACTGGGTTTGACTCTGAGCGAAGCGGTTAACCTCTTTTTGCATCAGGTCAAATTGCGCCAAGGCATCCCCTTTGAGATCGAACTGCCCAACAAAAAAACCCAAAAGATCATGAAAGAGGTGCGCCAAGGCCGCCATGTTGAGGCTTTTGATCCGGACGAGCTCAAGCGTGCCTAAAATCCTTCGCCACAAAGCCTTTTTAAAAGACTTCCGATCGGTGCGGCTAACTGACGGACAGTTTGAAAAACTCATTGACTATCTGGCCCTGATCAAAGAGGCCAAACCGTTACCGTCCCAAGCGCAGGACCATACGCTCAAGGGCGAATGGCAGGATTTTAGGGAGTGCCATCTTGGCGGCGATATGTTGCTGATTTATTGGGTGGATACTGCAAGCGATCAGGTCACCCTAACGCGGTTGGGAACCCATAGTGAGCTTTTTGGGTAGGCACCAAGATGGAATCAATCAATGAAATGTGGACAAAGTTCAACGACTATTCCAACAGGCTTGCAGAAGAGCTTGGTCGCACAAGCAATATCGTCGGTGAATACGCAGAATACCTTGCGTGTCAATACTATGAAGGCAAGCATTTAAAGATTTCCGGGGCCAGCGCAGATGTCGAAGACCGTGATGGGCACCTCTATCAGATAAAATCGCGTAAGATTAAAAAAGGCATGACGACCCAACTGAATGTAATCCGTTCTTGGGAATTTGACTATTTGGTGGTTATTCTTTTTGGTGAATCGGGACAAGTTCAAAAAGCGATTGAGGTGCCTGTGAGGATTGCGCGAGAGTATGCGGTCGAGAATAGTCATCAAAACGGGTTTATTATTACTACTACACAAAAATTCTTAAACGATGAGCATTGCAAAGATATTACGGACCCACTAAAGAAACAACAAACCCTGTAGGATTTCGCAAGCGGCAAAGGAGTGGCTATGGGTGTAAACGTCTCGGTCCAGATCGATCAAAAACTCCACGAACAAGCCAAGGCCGACGCGCCGATCGAACACCGCACCATTGCGGGGCAGATCGAGTTTTGGGCGCGCGTGGGGCGTGCTGCGCTGGATAATCCCGATTTGCCCGCTTCGTTTGTTGCGCAGTTGTTGGCCTCCATGCAAGAGCCCCGTGAACAGGCCGAAGCGTTTGTGCCGCGAAGCCAGTAACGCAAAAATTTCTATTGGAATTTAAAACGATAAAGGAAAAAACATGACCTTTTAT
>JBFWML010000064.1:0-7835 GCA_050251635.1 Campylobacterales bacterium
GTTATTTGCAGATCAAATACCGCTAGCAAAACACGAAAGGTTCACCATGAATCGTTTCCTACGGCTTCCTGTCTCGCTTCTGATGTCAGGGGTGTTCGCCATTTCGGCTTCTGCTGACTGGATTGACAACGTCATTCCCCCGCACGCAATATTGGCAATGACTTATTCAACATATCCAGAATGGGACTATGTTGAATATCCTTATTGGGATGCCCCTCCGCACATGAACAGTTTGCGTTATGTGGGGCGAACACTTCAAGATCACAGTGGCTATGATGCAATTTTTATCGTACGCATTCCCAATGAATCCTTCCAGCCCTCTGAAGCAAGGGGTCGATTTACGGGGTATACGGTTCGATACGCACCTGATGGCGATCTAATTAGTTGTGTTCATGTTGGATATGATACTGAGAGTAATGAATGGGTTCAATGTTACGACCCCTATTTTAACGGGTCGAAAACATATGAGATTTTTAGCACCATCAATCTTGATGATGGAACAGCCCATGTCCATTCTCAGTTGACGATTCGCTAATCCTGTCAAGCGGGTGCAAATCGCTTGCACCCGTTCACGCGACAAACTCATTCTTCGTAAAAAAATCAAAACTCTTTGCCACTTCTAACGCCGCAGCGTAAACATCTCGTTGCTCGGCCCAGTGTTTTGTGTTTCTTTGGATTTCGGCATCAAAGTCCCTGCGATCAACCGGATTGCTGTTTCTCCTAGCTTTCCATGCGTTCAGTTCCGAGACATATTTATCATAGGCCGCGTTGACTTTTTCGGGATTGGATGCCAGAGTATTAAACGGATTGTAATACTCTTGGAGCCTAGTCATCATTTCGCTTTGACTGGAAACGGGCGTTCGGTTTAAAATCCCGGGAATGATTGCCAGGGAGTCTAGATCGAGTTTTGGAGCCGGGTCGTCCGTAGGTTTTGCGCCCCGGGCTTTGGAGTTTTCCGCATTTTGTCTTCCCCGTTCTTCCATTGCCAGATAGAGTGGCGAGCTTTCAAATTTCTCGATCGCCTTATTGAGATTATCATCCAGCCCTAAGGCGTATGTGATGTTGAGCATATTGACTTTTTGCGGATCGATGCCTTGTTCTCTTAGTTTTGCATCCAGCCCTTGTAAAAATCCCAGAAGAACTTGATCGCTCTCGCGGACGGTTCCGGTTTCTGCCAGCTGAGTTTCGACAACCCGCTGCCAGCCCGCCAAAGCAAAGTTAACCGGTTGTGCGGTTTGTGTTGATGAAATCATCATTTTTCACCTCCTTGCAAAAACAAGCACAAACAGTTCCTTAAGAGGGTGTGAACCGATGAATATTATGTTTTGAAGGATGCGCAGCAATTGGATTCGGGATCGCGCACGCGAAAGCCTTCCACGTTGCCTTGGCGATCGGTTTCGAATTCGCAGCACTGCTCCAGCAGGCGGCGCAGTTTGGCGCGGCCCCGTTGCACGCGGGATTTGGCTCCGGGCAGCGTGAGCCCTTCGCACGCGGCCAGTTCGCGCTGGCTTAGGCCCTGCAAATCGGCGAGTTTTACGGCATTTTTGTAGGGCTCTTCCAGCGCGTCGATCAATGGCGCTAGGCAGTTTTCCAGATTTTCGCGGGCGGCGCGGGTTGCTTCGGCGGCTTCGTCGCGTTCGTCGGGCAATTGGGGCGGCAGGGGCGAAAAATGCATACTTTTGCGGTAGTGATCGGCCAGCGCGTTACGCGCAATTTGAAACACCCAGCCCGCCAGCGCCGCCTTTTCTTTAAGCGCGGGCAGATTGCGGTGGATGCGCACAAAAACCTCTTGCGTTAAATCCTCGGCCACGGCGTTGTTTTTGACCCGCGCGGCAAAAAAGCGGAAAATCCGGTTGCGGTACTCGTGCCAGAGGGTTTCGGTGGTGGGCATGGCGCTCCTTTTTTGCTTAAGACGGGCCGTTTTAAAAAGGATGCTAAAATCAAGCCCATTTTATCCAAAGGGCTGCCATGACAACGGTGGTGATGCTGATTGTGATGCTCTTTTCTCCGGTGTTCGGCTGGCTGTTTTTGCGCAAAGAGGCCGCCGATCACGCCGCCAACCGAGAGCGGTTCAAGGCCTTTTTGCAAAAGTTTGAAGCGCCCGAAGACCGCCTCAAACGCGCCAAGGAGCTGTATCTTTTCAACGGGTACTCGGTGGAGGAAAAAGCGGGTGCGCTGATTGTGCGCAAAAAACATTTCAGCATCGGCAAACTGCTCTTTGGCTACTTTTTTGCGGGTATCGGCGCGGTGGTTTATGTGATCTGGTTTTTGTATTTCGAGCGGCCCGACGAGGAGCGGCTGGAGTTTTAAGGAGGCTTTCATGCACGAACATCATCCCCATCACAACAATCCAAAAATGTCCCATGCCCTTATGGCCGCCCATGCGACCTTTCATTGTTTGCTCGGCTGTCTGATCGGCGAGTTTGCGGGGCTGGCGATCGGCACAACGCTGGGGTTGCCGGTGTGGCAGACGATGACGCTGGCGATTGTGCTGGCTTTTGTGACGGGGCTGTGGATGGCGGCGCGGCCCTTGAGCGTTCAGGCGGGTATCTCCGTGGCGGCGGCGCTCAAGATTATCTGGCTGGGGGAGGCGGTTTCCATTGGTGTGATGGAGGCGGCGATGAACACCGTGGATTACATGCTCGGCGGCATGACCAGCGGCTTAACCAGCCCCGCATTTTACGGCGCGCTTTTGGCGGGCGCGGCGGCGGGTTTTGCGGCGGCTTGGCCGGTTAACTGGGGGATGATCGCCTTTAATCTCAAGGCCGGGCATTGATGCGGCGGCTACTTAACCGCCAGTTTGCCCGCTTCGCTGAGGGGAATTTGAACCTCGCCCAGCAGCGGGTGGAGCGCTTTGATTAGCGAATCGCCCTCGATCGTGTAGTCGAATTTGGCGTTTTTGTCGGTCATTTTGCGGTAAAAGGCGCTGCCGATCTGCTGAAAGCGGAGCTTAACGGGCAGTTCGATCGTTGCCGATTGGCCCGCTTTGGCGGTGGCGCTTTTGGACTGATCGGCCCCGGCCCAGAGCTTGCCTTCGACCTTGAGTTTGTAGTTGAGTTTTTCCAGCTTCACGTCAAAAACATTGGGATTGTGCAGGCGCAGTTTGAGATCCAGCTCTACGGTGGTAAAAGTCAGGTTCTTCAGCCCCGCCGAAAGCACCTCGATCTTGGGCAGTTGCGGCACGGGCAGCGCGCCTTTGTGGGCGACATTGAGCCGCATATCCCCCAGCACCGGCACATCCAGAATTACGGCGGCCTGAATGCCGTAGGGCACTTCGGCGGCTTTGAAGCTCTCTTTGAGCGCCGCGTACATCTGGGCAAAACGCAGGTCCACGGGCACCTCGATGCGCGTCACCGCATTGGCCTTGAGGTTGACCTTTTGGCGGTTGTTGCCGCTTAGAACGGGCGTGTCCATCAGTTCCAGTTTGTAGTCAAAACCCGAAAGGGGCACCGAAAAACCGTTGGGGTTGGTCACATCCACCAGCATCACCAGCCGCGCCCCCTCAAAACCGAGCGCGCGCAGCTCCACGCCCGCCACCTGCGCGGTGGGTTTTTGCACGGTTTTTTGCAGCAGGGAGCAACCGCCCAGCAAAAAAAGCAGCGCGGCAATGAGTAATAAACGCATCAAATTCCTTATAAAAACCGCTTCATCAGCGCGGCGGTTTCCCGGTCGTTTTCGCCGCCGCGTTTTTCTAGCTGGCCGATCAGCCCCAAAAGGCGCTCTTGGGGCAGATTTTGCCCCAGTTTGGCTTTGGCGGTGAGACTGCTGGGCGTGAGCGTATAAACCGCCGTGGCTTTGAGCATATTGGCATACCGCTCATCATCGGCGCTTAGGGGCGCGTAGCCCCCTTCGGGTTGCAGTTTTTGCATTAGCGCATTGAGAATTTTCGCCTTTTCTTCGGCCGTTTCGACAACCGCTGCTTCGCCCTTAACCACCACCGATACAAAGTACTGCGTCGCGGGGCAAGCCAAAACCGGATCGGAAAAGTACGACGGAATCAAGGAAAGCGGGCGCGTCACGCAAAAGCCCGCCTTGGCATTGCGGGCGATATTGGCCGCCTTTTCGCCCGCTTTGGCCCCGTGAAAACAGATTTTTCCCTCCAGCCACACAAAATTCACAGGCAACGTTTGGGGAAAACCCGCTTCGTCGATCGTGCTCAAAACACCGTATTCTGCGGCATTTAAAAGCGCGTCAATCTCGGCTTGGTCGGTGAGTTCGAATTCTTTGCGTCTCATGGTCTCTCCATTAAATAATCCAACACCCCAAACATCAGCCGGTTGATGGTCTCGTAGTTTTGCTTCGGCGCGGCACGGAGGGCGGCTTCGTTTTGGATATAGGGGCCGTTTACCAGTTCGTCGCGGCAGTGGGTGATGATGCTTTCGGCGCTTTCGGGGGTGGTTTCCAGGTGAAACTGCAAGCCGATCGCGTTGCGCCCGATCTGAAAGGCTTGATTGTCGCAGGCGGCGCTTTGGGCCAGCCGGGTTGCGCCAGCGGGTAGGTCGAAGGTTTCGCCGTGCCAGTGGAAAACGGTTGCGCGATTGGGGAAACGAAACACCTCCCCTTCGGACGGCACGGCCTGTATGTCAAACCAGCCGATCTCCTTTTGTTTGCCCGCATAGACTTTGGCCCCCAGCGCATTGGCGATCAGTTGCGCGCCCAAACACACGCCCAGCACCGGCGTGCCGCGCTCGATCACTTTGCGGACAAAGGCTTTTTCCGCCGCTAGCCACGGCAGATCGGCTTCGTCGTTGACGCTCATCGGCCCGCCCATGACAATCAGCAGATCAAGCCCGTCCAAGGCGGGCAGGGCGGCGTTTGGTTCGTAAAAACGGGTATATCCGACGGCGGCGTTTTTGGCCGTTAGCCACGCCTGCATACTGCCGATGCCCTCAAAGGCAACGTGCTGAAAAACATGGACTTTCACGATCGACCCTTCGCGCTTTGGGTATGATGGACAAAACCATACTCCAAAACCCCTCAAGGAGTTGCCATGAATTCCGGCATCAAATCCAGCGAAATCACCCCCGAAAGCCTCTACGAAAAACGGCGCGAGTTTTTAAAGCTGGGCGCGGCGGGGGCGTTGATGATCGCCACCGGGGCCGACGCGGCGCTGTTTGCCCCCAAGGCTTCCGAAGCGCCCGGTTCGCCGGACTATCCCAATCTGCCCAAGGGCGCGTTTGCCACCGATGAAGCGTTGACGGGCTGGAATTCGGTGACCACCTACAACAACTACTACGAGCTGGGCAGCGGCAAAGACGATCCGGCCAAAAACGCCGGGTCGCTGAAACTGCGCCCGTGGACGGTGGCAATCGAAGGCGAAGTGGAAAAACCGGGGGTGTTTGATCTGGATGATCTGCTGCGCCCGCACACAATGGAAGAGCGCATCTACCGCCTGCGTTGCGTGGAGGCGTGGTCGATGGTGATTCCGTGGGTGGGGTTTGGTCTGGGCGATCTGCTCAAGCGTTTTAAGCCGACCTCCAAGGCCAAATATGTGGAGTTCACCACGCTGTATGATCCGGCGCAACTGCCCGGCCAGCGGCGCGGGGTGTTGGATTGGCCCTATGTGGAGGGGTTGCGCATGGATGAAGCCATGAACCCGCTGGCCACGCTGGCGGTGGGGTTGTACGGCCGCAAGCTCTTGGGCCAAAACGGCGCGCCGCTGCGGCTGGTGGTGCCGTGGAAATACGGGTTTAAGAGCATTAAGTCGATCGTCAAAATCCGCCTGACCGAACAGGAGCCGCGCACCACATGGAATATCGCCGCGCCGGATGAATACGGCTTTTACGCCAACGTTAACCCGGCGGTCGATCACCCGCGCTGGAGCCAAGCCAAAGAACGGCGCATCGGCGAGCTGGCCCGCCGCGACACGCTGCCCTTTAACGGTTACGCCGATCAGGTTGCGTCGCTTTATGGCGGCATGGATTTAAAACGGTTTTACTAATGGGCTGGCTGGTTTTTGCGATTGGTCTGATTCCGGGGGTTTACCTGTGGATGACCGCGCTGGACGGCGGCTTTGCCAATCCCGTCGAGGCGCTAATCCGGGGCCACGGCGACTGGGCGCTGCGGTTTTTGTGGCTGACGCTCACCGTCACGCCCGCCGCGCTGCTGTTTGGCTGGTACCGGCTTTATCTCGTGCGCCGCGCGTTGGGGCTGCTGAGTTTCACCTACGCGGCGGTTCATGTGGGCATCTACGCGGTGCTCGATCGGGAGCTGATTGCCGCCGAAATCTGGGCCGATGTGATCAAACGCCCGTTTATCACGATCGGCGTTTTAACCTTCTTGCTGCTTGTGCCGCTGGCCGCCACCTCTTTCGCCGCCGCGCAACGCGTTTTGGGCCGCCGCTGGAAACAACTGCACAAACTCATCTACCCCGCCGCGATTCTGGCGGTTGTCCACTACACCATGATGGTCAAAGCCGATATGCTTGAACCGCTGATTTATGCGGGGATTTTGGCGGTGTTGTTTGCGTTCAGGATTAGGCGAGCCTATTGATGTGGGTAGCCGGGTTTTGGCGGGTGTCCAAAATGGCGGTGACAATGGCGGAGCTGCCCGAAATTTTGTAGTAGATGGCATAGGGAAAACGGCGCGATAAGAGCCTGAAATGGCCGTAATGCCGGGAGTGAATGCCTGCGAAAAACACCAGCGAGTCGATTTCGCTCAAGAGCGTATCGGTGCAATAATCACCCAGCCCCAAACTGATGGAATTGTAAAAATCTCTGGCAGCTTCAAGGTCGTTGTAGGCGGAAGGAAGAAGAAAAACACGGTAGATCATTTTCGAAGCGACGATCTGACCTCCTCAAGCGAAAGCCATTTGTCTTTATCTTGAAACTCGCCATCGCGCGACTTGAGCACCTCTTCGTGCCATGCGGGCGATTCAAACTGCTTTCCCTCGCGGTAGAGCGCATCACAGACGCCTTCAAGTAGCTGGATTTTGTCCGAAAGGGGAAGGCTATCGATCTGCGCGGTTTCAACTGGCATGACTAACCCTTTCGATTTGGATTCGGGCATTTTAGCACGATCTGGGGTCGCGATCTGTGGTCGCGTCTTGAATCTTAACATCGCGAATCGGGTGGAGACCCAAAATGTTAAAATTCAAGACCTGACCCTCAATCTTGCTCAATCTTAAAGTAGCCAGTTTCCGTTTTTCAAAGACGGCAATCCGAACAGTATGACGATCGAACACGCCAAACCAAAACGTGCAGGGAGCTTTTAGTGGGTATGGGGCTTGTGGTCTTTTCCCCCGAAAGCTTTAGCCATATAGAAAAACATCGAAACCGCCATAACGCCCAGCACAGTTAAAACCAGTTCGGCCATCACAACTCCTCCAATTCATCTGTTTTGTTTCTGATCGTCCGCACAATAACTATTCCGGTCAATATAAAACCAGCCATCAGCACCGCCGAGAACCAGAACACAAAATCCAAATCGCCGCTACGGTACATCCCGCCCAGCGCACCACCCAAGCTCAAAACAAAAACACTAACGATACTCAACCCTATCCGCAACGAGTTGAGTGACTCTTTTATTTTGTCCAGTTTGCTCATGGGGCTATTGTATCAAGGGGATTGCGGGAAGTAAAGAGAAGATGGTTGATTGTTGTTTTGTGTTAAAAAAGTAGCCTGTCCCCATTTATCCATTTATCATTTATATGTCCCCATTTACCCATTTATTAAAAAAGTAGCCTGTCCCCATTTACTCGTATCATCCACAAAGTTGCCACTCAGTAGGATATTTCCGGAGAGTTAATCGAATACACATCGAAAGTAGCCTGAGGCGATTAAGCGTCAGCCTGTGGGACAGCTGGATGGTAGAAGGAAAAACTTGTGTGGCAACTG
>JBFWML010000065.1:0-7806 GCA_050251635.1 Campylobacterales bacterium
AGATTATTCTTGAGATGGTGCTGGCGGACTCGACGGCGTTTCAGTCGCTTTTGCAGGTTTCTTCCCATGACAACTACACCTTTTCGCACTCGGTCGATGTGATGATCTATGCGGTGGGGCTGGGTAAGCGGCTGGGCTTTGAGCCTGAGCGGCTGCGCAAACTGGCCATCGGCGCGATTTTGCATGATATCGGCAAAAGCCGGATCGACACGGCGATTATCAACAAAAAAGGCAAGCTCAGCGAGGGCGAGTTCCGGCGGATGATGGAGCACTCCGAGCTGGGCGGCCAGATGCTGATGCTGCTTGATGAGCAGGACCCGGAGATTTACGCCACCGTCGTGCATCACCACGAGCGCTACAACGGCGAGGGGTATCCCATGGGACTGCGGGGCGAGGAGATTCCGCTTTTTGCGCAGATTGTCGGTATTAGCGACGTGTTCTCCGCGCTATCGACCAAGCGCAGCTATAAGGATGCGTTTAAAACCTTTGAGGCGCTCCGGGTGATGAAAGAGGAGATGAGCGGCCATTTTGAACCGGGGCTGCTCAAGGAGTTTGTGCAGTTAATGGGCCGGGGTATTTAACCCTCAGCCTTTGATGCGGCGGTAGCCCCGTTGGCAGCGCGAGAGCAGCGGCCATTTGTAGGCCTTAAAGATCGCCTGTTTAAACAGATGCGCGCCGTAGCCCTTGACATGAATCTTATCCATAAGCACCCCCGCGCCGTAATGGCCGCCCAGCGCCACAAACATTCCCTGCATTTTTAAGGGCTCTTTTTTGGGAGCCAAGCCGTCTTGAACCCGCCCGATCGTCCGTGCGGCGTATTCGGCGGTGCGCTCGGCCATTTGGCTGGTGGGGGGCATCGGCTTGCCGCTGATCGGATCGGTCAGTACCGCCGCGTCACCGATGGCGAATACCTCCGGGCGGCCTTCGAGCCGGAAAAATTCATCGGTTTTAATAAAGTGCCGATCGGTTTTGGGCACATCGAGCTTGCGTGCCAGCGGGCTGCCGATAATACCGCCGGTCCAGATGAGAAAATCCATGGGAAGCGTCATGCCGTCGTCGAGCTTGACGGCGCTGGGCGTGACCTGCACGGCACGGCGGTTGTAGAGGATTTTGACTCCCAAGCTTTCGAGCCGTTTGGCGGAGACGTCCACCAGATACGGGTCGGCCCGGTCCAGCACGTTGGGGCCGCTGGCGACCAAAACGACGTTGACCCCTTCGCACAGGTAGCCGAAATCCCGGTAGAGGCTTTTGGCGTACCACGCCATCTCCGCCGCGGTCTCCACGCCGCTCAGTCCCGCGCCGCCGATGACGATGTTGAAGTGCTGATTGACGCCGCAAAGCCCCTCGCTTTCGATCATCTTGAACATGTTTTTTTCGAAGTGCTGCTTAAACACCAGCGCGTTGGAGACGCTTTTGATGCCGCCGGTGTACACGTCGCCCAGCCCGTGGACGCTCTCGGGAAACCACGTGCGCGCGCCCGTGGCGATAATGAGGTAGTCGTATGTGATCTCGCTATCGCAGGCGTAAACGGTGCGGCGATCGAAGTCGATGGTCTGCACCTCTTTTTGGCAGAAGCTGACATTGGGGCCGTAGCTGGCGCAGAGGGTGTACAGATCGATAATGACGTCGCTGATCTTGAAGCTTCCGGCCACATAGCCGTACACCTCGGGCTGCAGGTAGTGAAAGGGGTTTTGGTCCATCAGCGTAATTTCGAGATCGCTGCGTTTATGCAGATTTTCCAGTGCGCGGATACCGGCGTAACTGCCGCCGATAATCACAACCCGTTTTTTCATGGGATGCCTTTTTTGCTGATCTTAGCCGTTGCCGGTAACGGGACGGAGGCCTTCAAAAACGTAGTTGTCGGCGACTTTTTTGGCTTTTGCCAAATCCGCTTCGGTTTTGACCGTCCAGGTCACGACGGGAATTTTAAAAAGTTTGCGCGCGATCCAGACGCGCCAAAAGGGCAGGGCGCGCAGGTCATAGCTGATAAAGTCGGGCTTGAGGCGGCGGTTGTATTTGAGGTTTTTGAGTCTGCGGCGCTCCAGCAGGCCCAGATCGGAGTCTTTGTAGTCGTAGCTGATGATGGCGCGGGGGATGTCCGGGGCGTTTTCCTTGAACCACAGCACCGTTTGCGGGTTGAAGCTGGCGACGGCGACATCGGGTTTGTAGTGGCGAATCAGCGCCAGCAGCCGTTGTTCGAACTTGCCCGCCGGGCCGTGGCTTTTGACATCGATATAGATGGGCGCGTGAATCTGCTCGAAGACCTTATCGAGCGTGGGGATCGGCTCGGCGTTGCCGTTGAGGCGGGTTTCGCGCAGTTCCAGCGCGGTCATCTGCCGGATGTCCCCTTCGCTGCTGGTCATGCGGTCTAGAAAGTCGTCGTGGAACACGGCGATATTGCCGTCTTTCATCAGCTGCACATCCAGCTCGATCGCGTAACCCGCCTCCTGAGCGGCCTTGAAGGCGGCCAGCGAGTTTTCGGGACGGCGTTCGTCGTGCAGGCCGCGATGGGCGATGGGGCGGGTTTTGATCCACTCAGGAGCCATGGTTAACCTCATAATTTTGCTAACGGCCATTGTAGCAGAGCGGGTTTGAGAGTTGCGCTTAGCATTATATTGACAATCGTTATCATTCCTGTTAGAATCGAGCCATGGAAAAACCGAAAAACAACGCTCCCGACTCCAAATCCGCTGAAACGGCTCTTGTTCACGAAAGCCGAAAACTCATGGGCGAATGCCGCGAGGCGATCATTGTCCACAACGGCGAGCGCTACCGCCTGCGCATCACCGCCAACGATCGTCTGATTCTGACCAAATAACCCTCCCAATCCCTACAGGTTAGTATTGATAACAATACTCAATTTAGTTTCAGGAAAAAAATACTAACATCCCGCCAACGATCGAGCCAGCCGCCGCCAGCCAAACGATTGAAAACACCACCAAGGAGATACCTTGAAGCGTATCGCTTTTCTTTCGGCGGCGGCAGCAACTGTTTTGATGGCATCCGCCGACAACGCCGGTTCCCAGAATTTAGGCTCTATGACCGTCACTTCGGCGGCGGGATTTGAACAAAAGATCACCGATGCGCCTGCGTCGATCTCGGTTATCACGGGCGAAGAGCTTCGCAAGAAACCCTATGCAACGCTGCTGGATGCCGTGCGCGGTCTGGAGGGTGTGGATATCGGCGAAACCCGCGACAAAACGGGGCAGGGGACTATTTCGCTGCGCGGGATGGGTTCGGACTATACGTTGATTCTCGTCAACGGAAAACGCCAAAGCAACCACGGCGATATTTACCCCAACAGCTTCGGCGGCAACCAGTTCAATCATATCCCGCCGCTGGAGGCGATTGAGCGTATCGAGATTATCCGCGGCCCGGCTTCCACGCTCTATGGCGCCGAGGCGATGGGCGGCGTCATCAACATCATTACTAAAAAGGTCGGCAATAAGTGGAGCGGATCGCTCAACCTGGGTCGCACCTTTCAAAGCAGCGACGACTATGGCGATGACAGCACAATCGACTTTAGCGTTCAAGGGCCGCTGATTAAAGACAAGTTGGGGCTGGGCCTTCGCGGCAGCCGTTACGAGCGGGACGCCTCCAGCCCCACCTACGTGCCCACCTATGCGCCGGACGGTTCCGAGGTGGACCGGAGTCTGGGCTTTGGCGGCGGCGGAAAAACCGTGGACAACGAAAATCAGGCTCTGGGCGCGACGCTTTCCTGGAAACCGACCGAAAAGCAGAGCGTCACCTTGGATGTGGACACCTCCAGGCAGGAGTACAACAACAAACCGGTTCGAGACGATAACGGCGATCTGATCTATCCCGTCGGCACGGTGGATAATATCAGTTCGCTGTGGCTGGCCTCCGGCGGAACCTCCAACGCTTCGGCCGACGGCTCAACCCCCGGCGATCGCACCCGGGCAAATCCGCGTGTGGGTTATGCGCCCACGCAAGAGTTCACGCGGGATTCCTGGGCATTGACCCACGAGGGCGAATGGGATTTTGGCGAGAGTTTTGTCTCCTTGGCCTACGTGGAGACCAACAACAACGGCCGCACCTTGCCCTTTACGGTAGCCGAGCGCGAAAAGCTGCTGGAGATGATCAACGCCACGGGCGACTATGCCGGCATGAGCGAAGCCGATCGCAAGGAGCTGGCCGAAGAGACCTTTTTGCCGCGCCCCAAAAGGGTGATGCAGAGCAACCAGATGACGGTGGATGCCAAGCTGGATATGCCCATCGAAGAGATGGCCGGGGATCACCGGCTGGTGGTCGGAACCCAGATTACCCGCGGCGAACTCAAAGATGGCGTATTCGGCATGGAGAAGGGAAAACCGGGCGGCACGCAGGAGCACAATATGGTTTCGCTCTTTGCCGAAGATACCTGGACGATGTTTGAACCCTTTTCGCTCACGCTGGGTTTGCGCCACGACGATCACGAGGCGTTTGGCAGTCACCTCAGCCCGCGGGTTTACGGCGTTTATACCCTCAACGATCAGTGGACTTTCAAGGGCGGTATCTCCACCGGCTACAAGGCGCCCAAGACCACCGATCTCTATGACGGCGTGACCGGCTTTGGCGGTCAGGGCACCAGCCCGATGTTCGGCAACCCCGATCTAAAGCCCGAAATCAGCACCAGCCGCGAGGCGGCGATCTACTGGCAAAACTCCGGCGGCAGCAACTTTAACGTGACGCTCTTTCAAAACCGTTTCGAAGACAAAATCACCTCCCAGCCCTGCGGCTCGGGGACGGACTACACCTGCGTCAGCACCGGAGAGTATGCCGATCTCAATTACGCTTCCTCCAGCAAAAAGGTCAACATCGACGAGGTTGACCTAAACGGCTATGAGGTGGCGGGCCGCTGGCAGGTGATGAACGCGCTGGCCGTGCGCGCCAACTACACCTACACCGACAGCGAACAAAAAAGCGGCGAAGACGAAGGATTGCCGCTGGGCAACAGCGCCAAACATATGTATAACGCCGCGATCGAGTGGCAGCCGACCGATCGGCTGAACTTTTTCGTGCTTTCGGAAAACCACGCCAAACGCTACCGCGGGCAGCATGTGATTACCGATGAATCGCTTTATTACAAGGATTACTCGGTTTTGCATCTGGGCGGGTCGTACAAAATCAACGACTATCTGACGCTCAATGCGCGGGTCAACAACCTGCTGGATAAGGATTTCACCACCTACCGCACCGAGTTTAGAGACCTGAATAGCGACGGCGACTATACGGACACCAACGTGGGCGGTTCGGGGAAAAACGAAACGCTGCACTTTGATGACTACAACAACAAAGAGGCCTGCCGCAGCTTCTGGGTGAGTTTGAACGCCCGCTTTTAAAGGAGTAGCATGAACACCCCCTTTGCATCCAAGCTTTTACACAAGGAGAACCGCTACCGGCTTGCGGTTTTTTCCCGCACGATCGCCGCCGTGCTTGGCGGCTATTTGCTGGCCTCCGTCTTTACGCTTTTTATGAGTCTGGCCCTTGGGGGACCGGAAGCCGATGCGGTGACCTTTGCCACGATGCTCTCTTTTGCGGTTCATGCGGCGGCGGTTATTTGGGTTTTTGCCGCTTCGACGGCCCTGAGGGCATGGGCGGGCGTTGTGCTGCCCACGCTGGGGCTGGCGGCTTTGGCCTATGGATTGTGGCTGGCAAGGGGGCTTGCGTGAGGGAGACTTTCCGTCAGTCGATGACATGGCTGCACGCTTACGCGGGGCTGCTTGCCGGATGGGTGCTGTTTGCGGTTTTTCTGACGGGTACGACCGCCTATTTTAGAACCGAGATCACCTTTTGGATGCAGCCGGAGCTGCACCGATCGGTGCCGGGCGAACAGACCGCCGAACTGGCGCTGATAAAACTCAACGAACTGGCTCCCGATGCGCCCAGCTGGATGATTCAGCTGCCAAACGAGCGAAGCTACAGCGCGACGCTGATGTGGCGCGAAGGCCGCCAGGAGGGCCGTCAGGGCTTTAAACGGGTGGCGATGGATGCCGCAACGGGCGAGGTGATTACTCCCAGAGCCACGGCGGGCGGGGATTTTCTCTACCGCTTCCACTATGGGCTTTATGGGCTGGGGCACGATGCGGGGCATTGGGTGGTTTCGATTTTTACGATGGCAATGCTGGTGGCGCTAGTCACGGGCGTGATTATCCACAAACGGATTTTCAAGGACTTTTTCGCTTTTCGCACCGACGCCAGCCGTGTGCGCGGTTGGCTGGATGTCCATGTGGTCGCCGGGGTGGTTTCGCTGCCCTATCACCTGATGATCGCCCTTTCGGGGCTGGTGCTTTCGCTCTTTTTGTTGATGCCCTGGGGGGCGAATCTGCTTTTTGACGGCGATTCGCGCAAGCTGATGGCCCAGATGGTTTCGCAGCCTTCCATCAAGGCGCCCAAGGCCGCAACGGATGAAACCGGTCTTAGCCCGATCGGCGCGGTGTTGGCTGAAGCAAAGCAGGTGTGGCCGCTGGGCGCGGGTTTTATTACCGTGAACAATCCCAACCGGCCTCATGCAACCGTGGAGCTGCGGCCGCGTGTGAGCGAAGATCTTACGGCGGGCGGGCGCAACGGCGAACGGCTGGTCTTTAGCGGCGTTACGGGGGAGCGGATTGCCCACGTTGAGCCGGAGCTTAGCGCGGGGATGAAAACCTATATGGTCTTGAACAACCTGCACCGCGTGCATTTTGCCGACACCCCGCTGCGCTGGCTCTTCTTTTTAGCAGGCGCGCTGTGTACAGCGATGGCGGCCACGGGCCTGATTTTGTGGGTGGCGAAACGATCGCGGCGTCAGGGCGAAAGGCTTCATCCGGGCTTTTGGCTGGTGAGCAAGGTCAATGTTGCCGCGATCGCCGGTTTGATGGCGGCTGTGGCGGCCTTTTTCTGGGCGAACCGTCTGCTTCCGGCAACAATGCAGGCGCGCGCCGATGCCGAGATCGGCTGGTTTTTCGGCATTTGGGCGCTGATGCTTGTCTATGCGCTGGCGCGAAACGCGCAAAAGGCGTGGATCGAGCAGACGGCGATCGCCGCGTTTTTGTGGACGCTGCTGCCGTTTTTGAATTTTTTGACCACCGAAAGCCACCTTGGGGTGACGCTTTCAGAGGGTTTGTGGCTGATTGCGGCCTTTGATTTGACCGCTCTTGCAGTGGGGCTGGCACTCTGCGGCGGCGTGTACGCGCTGATTCGCGCCAAACGCGCAAAAGAGGGGGAATAACATGCTTTTGTTGTCGCTAACCCTTGCATATGTGGGCTTTTTTGCCCTTGCGCTCACCCAGGAGCGGCACCGCGTACACCTGATGCGGGGTAAGCACACGCAGGAGTCTGGCCGTGTGCTTGCGGCAACGGGCTGGGTTTTTCTGCTTGCCTCCTTGTGGCCCGCGCTGATTTATTGGGGCTTTTCGATCGGACTGGCCGGGTGGTTTGGGCTTTTAACCCTCTCGGCGCTTGCCTTGATAGCGCTGCTTGCCTATGCCCCCAAAGCCGCAGGCTATCTGGCGCTTTTTGGCCCTGCCTGCGCTTTCGCGCTGACGCTTATTGTCTAACAACCGCGCTTTTAGGCTTCGCCTGTACGTGGCATAACGCTGCAGCGGGGCCGTTATCAGGCGGGTATTTAAGGTTAAGGCGGCAGAATATTTACGTTAAAAGAGCGGCTTTGGATGCATAAATGTAGCCTCGTATCATCCCAAAGTTGCCACTCAGTAGGATATTTCCGGAGAGTTAATCGAATACACATCGAAAGTAGCCTGAGGCGATTAAGCGTCAGCCTGTGGGACAGCTGGATGGTAGAAGGAAAAACTTGTGTGGCAACTG
>JBFWML010000066.1:0-7432 GCA_050251635.1 Campylobacterales bacterium
GCCATTCTCTCTTCGCCGCTGTATGTGTACTACACGCTGACCGAATCGATCTACGAAGCCAAAAGCGCCGTGGAGCTTAAAGACGTGGCGCTGGGGATTATTGAACGCATGGAGGAGTACAACCCCGATCACGAGCCCTATTTCAACTTTCCCCGTTTTGCCACCTATGAAGCGGGACTGTTTGACGCCGACAACCGGGAGATTTTTTCGCTGATACTGCACGAACTGGGCTCCTTGGAGGCGGGCTATCACACCCTAGGCAGCTACCGCTACTATGTGCTTACCCTGCCCCCCGGCCGCTATTTCGGCGCGGACAAGCTGGTGGTCAGCAAGACCGAACACCGCTACGTGGTGCAAAAACAGGTGCTGACCGTTGCGCTGTCGATCGTGGTTATTGTGTATGCGCTTTCGTGGCTGGTGCTGCACAACTTTGCCGAACCCTTCCGTAAGATCAACCGGATGCTGGACGAGTTTATCAAAGACTCCATGCACGAGATCAAGACGCCGCTGACCATCATCAATCTCAGCGCCGATCTGTTTTTGAGCAAAAACGCCGAAAACCGCCAGATGCGCAATATTAAAGCCGCCGCCAAAACGCTGGCCACCGTCTATGACGACATGGAGTATCTGGTGCGCGAAGATAGGGTGGAGTACCCCAGGGAGAGTCTGGATTTTTCGGCCTTTTTGCAAAGCCGCATCGACTATTTCCGCGAAATTGCGGGGCTTAAGCACATTCGGCTAATCGCCCATATCGAACCGGATATTCCCCTCTATTTCAACCCGATCCAGCTGCAACGGGTGATCGACAACAACTTAAGCAACGCCATTAAATACAGCCACGAAAATTCGGCCATTCATATCTGGCTTTACTACCGCACGGACGCGATCTATCTGCGCTTCAAAGACCGGGGGGTCGGCATCAAAAACCCGGAGCGGATTTTCCAGCGCTACTACCGGGAAAGCCATCTTAAGGGCGGTTTCGGGCTGGGACTGGCCATTGTGCGGCGCATCCTCGATCGTGAAGGCGCGGGTTACGGCATCAAATCCCGTTTGGGCGTCGGTACGATTTTCACCTACCGCTTTAATACTCAAAATCCGCAATAAACCCGGTTCTTTTTACTACTTCTTTACATTTGTAAATTAAACTGCTCGCGTTACGAAAACTTTAAGGAGGCGAGTGTGCAACCACAAGCAAGGCTCAGCGTAGCCCTTTTTGCGGCAGTTCTTACAGCCGTTTCGGCCCTGTCGGCCGATCTCAAAAGCGCCGTCGAAAGCCCGGATGCTCAGGCGATCATCGCTAAAGACCTGCTCGGTCCGGCCAAAACCTACAAGTTGCCCCAAGGGTGTATCACCACCGATGCCGAGCGCGTCGCAAACGGAAAACTCTTTTTCCACAACCTCAACAGCGAGCAGGCCAAGGTCAAAACCGCCGACGGCAAGCTCAAGCAGTTTGGCAACTGCGTCGCCTGTCACAAGATCGAAGGCTCCAAGGGCCACGGCAATGTGGGCCCGGACTTGACCAACTACAGCGAACTGTTCGTCAAATCCGGCGCGCGCAGCCCCGACTGGGTTTTCCAAAAAGTCGCCGATGCCCGCATCGACAACGCCAAAACCAACATGACCGTGAACCTCACCTCCGGTCTGATGAACGAACGGGAAGTGTGCGACATCACCTCCTACATCCTCTCCAAAAAATAAACAAAGGACTTACCCATGATGAATAGACGCCTGTTTATCAAATCCACCGCAACCGTCGGCGCCGCCTTGAGCCTTGCGCCCAACCTTCTGGGCGCGGATGCTCCCAAACCCGCCGAGGTCAAACTGCCCCCGATCGTCAGCCCCAATAAAATGAGCGTCGAAGAGAACATCAAGGTCCTCACCGGCGGCAAAGCGGTCAAGAGCGGCAAAATCACCCTCACCGCCCCCGATATCGCCGAAAACGGCGCGGTGGTTCCCGTTAAGGTCGAGGTCGATCACCCCATGGACGACAAAAACTACGTCAAAGCGATCCACGTCATTAACGAAAAGAACCAAAACAGCCGCTGCGCTTCGGTTCTGCTGACCCCCGCCAACGGCAAGGGCTACTTCTCCACCCGCGTCAAACTGGGCGAAAGCCAGAAGGTGATCGCGCTGGCCGAGCTTTCCGACGGCAGCTTCTACCGGGCGGAAAAAGAGGTCAAGGTCACCATCGGCGGCTGCGGCTGATTCGCGCTGAATTCTAAAAAACATAAAAGGATAACCCCATGGCAAAAGTTATGCTGAAACTCAAACCCAAAAAAGATTACAAAGTCGGCGAAGTGATCGATGTGAACATTATCGCCCTGCACCCGATGGAAACCGGCATCCGCCGCGACAAAGAGAGCGGCAAGGCGATCCCCGCCCACTATATCGAAGAGCTCAAACTCTACTTCGACGGCAAGTTGATCACCAGCATGATCACGTGGGAAACCCTCTCGCGCGACCCGTTTATGCAGGTGAACTACAAAGTTGCCGGCAAGGGCGAACTCAAGGCGGTCATCAAAGACAATCTCGGCGAAGTGGTCGAACAGAGCATTGCGATTAACCCCGCTGCCTAAAAGGAGTTTTCATGCAAACCCAACTGTTTAAACTAACCTTGGCGGCGGCTTTGATGGGCGCGCCTTTCCTGATGGCCGAAGAGGACCTCTCCATGACCGAAGCCGACAAGGCGATGTACGAGGAGATGACCGAAAACAACCCCGCCGAAATCTTCCTGATGGAAGGCGAAGAGCTGCTAAGCAACAACGTGGGCGGCGAAGCGGGACTGGCGAAATTTATGGGCGTCAAAGAGGACAATCTGGCCAAAGAGCTGGCCACCTATCCCAAGTACGTCAAAAAGATCGGCATGGTTGTCGGCATCGATCAGCTTTTGCAGGCCGCCATGGCCGAAAACGGCAAAAAGCCCTTTAAACTGGCTTCCAAAGAGATGGTTTACATGGGCGCCTATGTCAAATCCCTCGCCAACGAAGAGCCGATCAATCTGGACCTTAGCGACAAGCACACCAAAGAGTACCTCAAGCTGGGCGAAGAGGTGTACCACACCCGCCGCGGCGGCCGGGGGCTTTCGTGCTACAGCTGCCACAGCGAAGCAACCATCGGCACGCGGCTGAGAATGCAGATTCTGCCTGCGCTGGGCGATCCTAAGTTTAAATCCGCCGCCACATGGCCCGCCTACCGCATGACGCAGAGCAAGCTGGTCACGCTGCAGGGACGCTTTCGCGGCTGCATGAACAACTCGCTCATGGCCAAACTGCCCGAAGGCAGCAAAGAGATGGTGGCGCTGGAAGTTTACGTCTCCGCCATGGCTCAGGGCGAAAGCGTTCAGCTTCCGGGCCTGAAACGCTAAGGGGTCTTAGATGGACGTATCACGACGGGACTTTTTAGCGCTGGCGGCGGTGCTGGGCGCGGGGGTTGGCAGCGGAAGCGGTCTGCTGGCCGCCTCCGGCAACCCGGAAAACATCACCGCCTCGGACATTATGGATTTTAAACCCACGGGTAAAGCAACCTTGCTGCACATCTGCGATATGCACGCGCATTTGCGCCCCCTTTACTGGCGCGAGCCTTCGACGCTCATTTCCGCCAAGGAGCTGGTGGGCACGCCGGGGTTTATCTGCGGCGAACGTTTTAGCAAATACTACGGGCTTAATACCAGGCTTGACCGCTACTTTGACACCTATGTCGATTTTGAACCGCTGGCGCGCAAGTTCGGCAAAATGGGCGGCATTGCCCACATGAAAACGATCATCGACGAAGTGCGCCGCGATCGGGGCCGCGACAACGTGTTGCTGCTCGATTCGGGCGATACCTGGCAAGGCACCGCCGTGGCCCTTAAAACCGGCGGCGAAGCGATCGTCAAAGCGCAAAACCTTCTGGGCGTGGATGTGATGGTTCCCCACTGGGAGTTCACCTACGGTAAAGAGCGCGTCATGGAGCTGATCGAGCTGTTTAAGGGCGAATTTATCTCCCAAAACGTCATCGACAACGATCCCATGAGCGACAACTTTGAAGAGCTGATTTTCAACCCCTACACCATCAAAGAGGTGGGCGGCGCGAAGATCGGCATTATCGGTCAGGCGTTTCCCTTTTCGGCCACGGCCCACCCGCGCCATCTGACCGAAGGGTGGAGCTTTGGGGTGCGCACCGACACCCTGCAGGGGTATGTGGACGAACTGCGCAGCGACAAAAAGGTCGATTGCGTGGTGGTGCTCTCCCACGACGGCTTTTCGGTTGACCAAGAGGTGGCGCGCCGCGTGAGCGGCATCGACTTTATCCTCAGCGGTCACACCCACGACCCCGCTCCGCGCCCGATCGTCGTTAACGGCACGGTGATCGTCATCGCCGGAAGCCACGGCAAATATATCGGACGGCTCGACATCGACGCCCGGGGCGGCAAGGTACACGGCTACACCTACAAGCTGATTCCCGTCGCCTCCAATCTGATCAAAGCCGATGCGGCCACGGCCAGGTTTGTGGAGGATATGTACGCGCCCTACAAAAAAGAGCTCGACGCCAAACTGTGCAAAACCGAGGGGCTGCTCTACAAACGCGACACCTTCCATTCAACCTTCGATGCGCTGATCGGCGAGTCGATCCGCAATGAAACCGATGCGGACATCGTCTTTACGCCCGGCTACCGCTGGGGCACAACCCTGCTGCCGGGGGATGATATTTTGATGGACAACGTGTACGAAATGAGCGCCATCACCTACCCCGAGGTGTACACGCTCGATCTCAAAGGTCACACCATCCTGCAGCTGCTGGAGGATATTTCCGACAACGTCTTCAACCCCGACCCGATGCTGCAGCAGGGCGGCGATATGAGCCGATTGTTTAACGCCACCTACGACATCACCGTCGGTAACGGCTACGGCAAGCGCATCAGCAACTTTAAAATCGGCGGCAAGGCGATCGACCCCTCCAAAACCTACGCGGTTTCGACCTGGGGCGGCAACCTGCAAAACCACCCCGACGGCGCGAACCTGCGGGAAAAAAAGCGCGCGGTGTACGACATTGCGGGCGATTACCTCCGGGGCCGCAGCAAAGTCAGCGTTCCCATGGAGTCAAACGTCCGCGTCACCGATATGGGCTGCGGCTGCCCCGATCTGAAGGGCAAATGCTAAGATGAAACGGCTCTGGCCCCTGTTCTTTCCCCTGCTTGTATGGGGCCAGACCCCGTGGATGGATTACGAAGAGGCCCTCAGTAAAGCCCGCGCGGAAAACAAACGGGTGATGGTGATGGCCGAATCGCCCGACTGTCCCTACTGCCACACCATGACCGGTTCGGTACTGATCGACCCGGCGGTGTCGCAGCGGATCGAAGCGCACTTCATCCCCGTGCGGATGCAGCGAAACGATCCGGCCCTGCCCGCGCGGGTAAGCATGACCCCCACCTTTTTATTTGTCGATCCCCACACCCGCGCCGTTGTTAAAAAGATTCCCGGCGCTTGGAGCGTCAAGGATTTTTGCGATCTGATCGACGCCGCCAAAAAGGAGCCTTGATGAAACCGACCCGTTTTTTTCTTTTTCTTGCGTTAACGCTGCCCCTGTGGGCGGGCGAAACCGTTTTGAGCCATCCTAAACCCACGCTGGAACACCCGCGCCAGCTGGTGATCGAGATCAACAGCGGCGACGAAAAAACCGTCTCCGGCGCCATTGCCGCCGTCAACAACCTGATCAAAGCCTATCAACCCGGTTTTGTGGAGATCGCCGTGGTGATCTACGGCCCCGCCCTGCCCTACGCCAAAAAAAACAGCGGTGAACTCTCTCAGCGGATGGAGACGCTCATTATGATGGACGTGGCGCTGATTGCCTGCCGCAACACGATGGAAACCTACCGTCTCAGCCAAGAGCAGCTTATCGACGACATGGACACCGTGCAGGCCGGATTGCAGGAGATTGCCGAACGCAAACTTGCCGGCTGGATTCATCTTAAACCCTGAACAAAGGAACCCCATGAAACCCGTTAAACTCTTTGCCGTTTTTTTGCTGACCCTGAGCGTTCTATCTGCAGCGGAAGCGCCCTTTTATTTTCTCAAAACCAAGGGCGACTACGCCGCGCTCAATAGCGCCATTGTCGCCACCTTTAAAGCCGCCGATTACAAAATCGGGGAGAACCGCGATATGGTCGGCCCCTTTAAAAAGCAGTTTGGCAACAGCTACTTCGAGCGTTACAACCTGATCAACGTCCACAGCAAAAAACATGTCTCAACCCTCAGCGCCATCGACGCGAATATCGGCGCCTTTGCCCCCTTTACCATTGCCACCTACGAAAAGGACGGCTTTTTCTACGCCGGATTTCTCAAGCCCAAAACCATGGGCGAAATTCTGGGCATGAAGGGCGGCGCCAAAGAGCTGGCCGCCTACGAAAAAGAGAACATCGCCCTCTTAAACAAAGCCCTGCCCGGCGCGCAGGTTCACGACCCTGCTTACAAACCCAAAAACAGCGGCAAACCCTATCTGGTGCGCTACGACTACGACACCGAAGGGGAAGACCCCGCCGGGCTTAAAGACGACCTGGAGATGATGCTCGAAGGGGAGTTTGACGTGAACGGTTTTGTCATCGCCAACTACAACAACCTGCACGATCAGCTCACCAATAAAGCCGGCTTCGATCTCTACTCCACCTACTCCATTTGCAAACTCTCGGTCTTTTACGTGGTCACCAAAACCCGGCCCGAAGCGGGCGTGTTTGGCCCCTGCACCTTTGCGGTTTACCAGCTTAAAGGGGACAACAAGGCGATTATGATCTACCCCTCGGTTTACAACTGGATCGATCATCTCAGCATCGACGACGGCGAAGCGATCGACCAGCTGCTTAAAGCCGAAGCCCTGATCGAAGCCAGCCTGCAAAAGATCACCGAATGAGAAAACTGCTCTGGCTCCTTTTGCCGCTGGGGCTGTGGGCTTTTAGCTACGATCTTAGGCCCGTAAAAGCCGCCGAGGGCATCGAGTGCGTCATCGGCGCGATCGACGGGCCGAACGCCCAAAACGGCGGCTTTGTTTCCAATATCTGCTGGGCCGATCTGGGCCCAAGCGTCGCGCTGCTGGATGCCGGGCCGACGCTGCGGTTCGCGCAGGAGCTTGAAGCGCTGATCTTAAAACGCACGGGCAAACCGGTTAGCCATGTGATTTTGACCAACTACCACGACGACCGGATTTTGGCCGCCAGCCACTTTGAAGGGCGCAACGGGGTCAAAATCCTCGGCCACCGATCGATTCTTTCGGATATTGCGGCCAACCCGGTGAAGTTTGAGCGGCTGCCAAACCTATTGCCGCCGAAACTCTACGCCGGAACAAAAATTCCAAGCCAAATCGAAACCTACGAAAAAGAGCTGATCGTCAAGGGTGACAGGCTGACAATCAAACTGCTCAAGCTTTCCGAAGCTTCCGAAGCGCCGTCGGATATTGCCGTTTT
>JBFWML010000067.1:0-6671 GCA_050251635.1 Campylobacterales bacterium
AGCCACGGGGAGTTTTATACCGGAACCCTCGTGCGGGCCGATGGAACGCGGCGGGTTTACGAGCAGGGCAAACGGCTGGAGTAGGTCAGGGTGCCTGTAAAAAGGCCGCCAGGCTTTCGTACTCTTCGCTGCTTAGATGATAGGGCGGTCCACCGCGGTGGCGTTCAAGACCGTTTTTAAGGTTTTTCGCATCCAGCCCCCTAAGCGGCGGCGCAAAAAGGGTTTTGCTCTCTTTTTTTACGGTGTAGGTTGCAATCGTGCGTCCTTCGGCCCGCCCTCCGTGGCACTTTGCGCAAGAGACGCCTCTGGGTTGATGGTAAACCATCGCGCCGTGTTCTTTGGCGGTCAAAAAGGCGCTTGACGCCTCTGCGCACAAAATCAATAAGCCGATAAAAACCGATAGCCTCAACATCCGTCAAACCTTTACAAACGCCCATTTTATCAGAACTCTGCTACAATCGACCCTTTCAAAAAGCCTTGAAACGGAACCTTTTTGCAATGAAACTGCTCGATGGAAAAACCCTTTCCCAAACTATCCGAACCCAGATAAAAGACGAAATCGAAAAACTCAAAGCCGAGCAGGGCATCGTGCCCGGATTGGCGGTGATTTTGGTGGGCAATGACCCGGCCAGTCACGCCTATGTGGGCATGAAGGCCAAGGCGTGCGAAGAGGTCGGCATCTATTCGGTGGTGCATAAAATGCCCGAATCGGTCTCCCAGCAAGAGATTCTCAATACGATTACGATGATCAACCAAAACCCCTATCTCGACGGCCTCCTGGTGCAGCTTCCCCTGCCGCCGCAGATCGATGCGACGGCGCTTTTGGAGCAGATCGCCATCCATAAGGACGTGGACGGTTTTCACCCCCATAACTTTGGCCGCTTGATGACGGGTCTGGAGGCCTTTGTTCCCTGCACGCCCCTGGGTGTCATGACGCTGCTGGCCGCCAACGGCATCGATGTCAAGGGCAAAAACGCCGTGGTGGTCGGGGCGAGCAATATCGTGGGAAAACCGATGGCGGCGCTGCTGCTTAACGCCGGGGCGACGGTGGATATTTGCCATATCTTCACCCGGGATCTGGCCGAGCATACACGGCGGGCGGATATCTTGCTAGTCGGCGTCGGCAAGGCAGGGCTGATTACCGCAGATATGGTCAAAGAGGGGGCGATCGTGGTGGATATCGGCACCACCAAGGTGGAAGGCAAGCTCAAAGGGGATGTTGATTTTGACGCCGTGGCACCCAAGTGCGCCGCGATTACGCCCGTTCCCGGCGGCGTCGGACCGATGACAATCGCTACGTTGCTTCAAAATACGCTAACCGCCGCAAAAATGCGCGCCGCCCATACAAAGAAATAATCCATGAAAAAAAATCTGCTCAAGCTTTACCGTTTTTCTAACACGTGGACCGGAACGATCATTATCGTTTTGCTGGTGATCTTCTTTTTTGCCCAAGCCTTCGTCATTCCCTCCGGCTCCATGAAAAACACGCTCCACGAGGGCGATCACCTTTTGGTAAAGAAGTATTCCTACGGTATTCCTATTCCCCATCTGCCCTGGCTGGAGATTCCCCTGCTGCCCGATTTTGACGGGGACGGCCATTTGTTTGCGGGCGATCGGCCCGAACGTGGCGATGTGGTGGTGTTCCGCTACCCGCACGATCCGAAAATCCACTACGTGAAGCGGTGTGTGGCCCTGGGTGGCGACGGCGTCATGTTGCGCGGCGATCGCCTCTATATCCGGCCCCATGAGGGCGAGGCGTATATTCGTAAAAACTTCCTGCCCGATCAGATTGTCCGTTTCGGCGACGAGCTGTGGGTGGCTGACCCTTACCGCATCAAGCATCCGGGCGTCCGTTACGACTACCGTGCCCGCGAAGGGGCGATTTTGCCCGTGGAGACCTACGATTTCGGGCCCATTACCGTGAGTGCCGATCACTTCTTTATGGTGGGCGATAACCGCGACCACTCTAACGACAGCCGATTTTGGGGCAGCGTTTCTTATAAGCACATCGTAGGCAAGCCGTGGTTTATGTACTTTAGCTGGGAGTCGCGCAGTTATGACGATGTGGCGCGGCGCGGCGCATTCTTGGCCGACTACGAGGCCCTTGAGCGGGTATGCGGCGAGCTGGAGCCATTGGGCGAGGCGTGCCAGAGGGCGTGGGAGAGCAACCGGTATAAGGTGCGCTGGGATCGTATCGGCCGGTCGGTTGAGACCTTGGAGCAACGGCTCCAATGACCGAGTTTCTCGCCGGATTCGATCTACTCAAAACCGCCGCAATGATCGCGGCGCTTTTGGTGGCGATTATCGGCCATGAAATCATGCATGGACGCGCCGCGCTCTTTTATGGCGACACCACCGCCCTGCAGGAGGGGCGGCTTAGCCTCAATCCTTTAAAACATATCGATCCGGTCGGCACGATCGCCGTACCGGCTTTTTTGCTGGTGACGGGCGCACCTTTTTTGTTTGGCTGGGCCAAGCCCGTTCCGGTGAATGTGTGGAAGGTGCTTGAGCGGGGCCATATGGCGATGGTGGTCGTCTCCCTGGCGGGTATTTTCTTTAATCTGCTGGTGGCGTTTGTGGCGGCGCAACTGGTGGGGCTTGCTGCGCCGGGTTCCTTTGTGCAGCAGCTGCTTTTTTATCTGATTTTGTGGAATGTGGTGCTTGCGGTGTTTAACCTGTTGCCCATTCCTCCGCTGGACGGTTCGAACGCGCTGGCGCACTTTGCCGCCGCCCTTGGGTTTGGCGGCGTGGGCCGTTTTTTTGACCGGGTCGGGATGTGGGGGATGGCGGTTTTGGTGGTGATCTTAATGACCGACCTGCGACTCCCGCTTTTTGGAGCGATGGACTGGCTGATCCGATCGTTTCTGGCATGAGTACGATTCCCCACATTCCCGTTCTCGCTTCGCAGACGGTGACGCTGTTTGAGGGGGCGAAGCCGGGGGTTTTGGTTGACTGTACCGTCGGTTACGGCGGTCATGCCGAGCTGCTGCTTACGAAATTTCCCCAACTGTCCTATATCGGCATCGATCGCGACGAAACGGCCGTTCGTTTTGCCGCCGGACGTCTTGCCCCCTTTGGCGATCGCTTCCGCGTGCTAAAGGGTGCGTTTTCCGAGGTATTGCCCACTTTGACAAACGAGCCGCTTAGCGGTATTTTGGCGGATTTGGGCGTTTCCTCTTTGCAGCTTGACCGGGTCGAAAGGGGTTTTGGTTTTGCCTCCGAGGTGCTGGATATGCGCATGGATCAGAGCCGTTCGTTAAACGCCTCTGTTGTTGTAAACGAGTACGACGAATCGCGGTTGACGGAGATTTTTAAGACCTACGGCGAAGAGCCCTTTGCCTACAAGATGGCGCGGTTGATTGTGCAAAGCCGCCCCTTTTCAAGCGCGAAGGCTTTGGCCGATCTGATCACAAGCCGTTTTCCCAAGGGACGCATCCATCCCGCAACGCGGATTTTTCAGGCAATCCGCATCGAGGTCAATGACGAACTGGGCGAGTTAAGACGCCTGCTGGATACGATCGAATCTCTTGCGCGGCCGGACTTGCGGGTTGGGATTATCTCCTTTCATTCCCTTGAAGACCGCATGGTGAAGGAACGGTTTAAAGCGTGGTCTCAAGCGTGTGTTTGTCCTCCGGGAAGCTGGCGGTGCACCTGCGGGGCCAATCATGCGCTGGGTTACGCCCTCACCAAAAAGCCCTGGGTTGCCACCGAGGAGGAGATCGATCAAAACCCCAGAAGCCGCAGCGCAAAATTGCGCGGATTTTGTTTTACAAGGAGTGCCGGTGAGTATTGAAACACCCCATGAGCCCCTCTTTGAAATTGCCGAGACCGAGCCGATCACACGGGGGATTGACCCCTATGTGCTGCCGGTGCTGATTATTATGACCGTTGGTTTTTTGTTCTTTTTGCCCAAGATTTACATTGCGAACAATATTTATCTCACCAGCTTGCAGATCGAACGATCCAAAACCGCCATGATGGTGCTGCAGGATGAGAATCAGCAGTTACGCCGGCAGGTGGAGTCCGAATCGTTCAAGATGGAGCATCCCTAAGCTACAAGTGAAGAAAAAAAGTATTAAACTCTCCATCACGGATATAAACAGATAAAAGCAGGGATATCGCAGTGGAGTTTGAAACGCAAAACAGGGGTGTTGAAGAGCTGGAGGTTCGCGTCGGCGAGCTGGAGGCGGAGTTGACGGCCTTAAGAGACGATCTGGCCCGCAAGGAGGAGGTGCTTTCCAAGCTGCGCCATACCGATCAGCTCACGGGGCTTTTAAACAGAAACCGCCTGCAAAGTTCGCTCAAGGAGCCGGGCAACAAGGCCTTGCTGATGGTCGATATCGACAACTTCGGCTTGGTTAACAACGTTTACGGACCGCAGACGGGCGATTACGTGCTGGCGCAGACCGCCTTGATGATGCGGGTCAACAAGCCCAACAATGCCGAACTTTTCCGTTTTGCGGGCGATGAGTTTGTCTATCTGATCGACAACCCCGAGACGGGGCAGGGCGAGGCGCTGGCCCAGCAAATTCTGGGCTTTGCCACCCAAAGCCACATCTACTATGACGAGATCGAAATCAAAATGGGTTTTACCGTGGGGATCGCCTATGGAAAAGGCCCCGAACTGCTCTCCCGCGCCATGACGGCCCTGCAGGAGGCCAAAAGCCGCGGCTGCAACCGCTACAGCACCTACGCCGACGATCTGGAAGCCCTCAAGAGACAGGAGAGTAACCTCTACTGGATTCCCCGCGTCCGTCATGCCATCGAAGAAGAGGCGATTACCCCTTGGTTTCAGCCGATCATCGACAATAAAACCGGCAAAGCCGAACGTTTTGAGTGTCTAGCCCGGCTAAAAGACGAGGTGGGCAACATCGTCGATCCCTACTATTTTTTGGAAGCTGCCGAGGTTTCGGGGATTTTAACGTCGATCACCAAGGCGATGATTGCCCACAGTTTTCGTTATTTTGAGGGTAAAGGCATTCATTTTTCCCTCAATATTACCGATAGTGATCTGCAGGAAGGCTATCTTGAAGAGTTCCTCTCCTACCGTCTTGAAAAACACCATCTCAAGCCCTCGCAGGTGACCTTGGAGATTGTGGAGAGCATTACGGCATCACAGGCGAGTTCTCAGACGGAACAACTTTCCAGATTGAAAAAAATGGGTTTTTTGATTGCGGCGGACGATTTTGGGGCGGAACACTCCAACTTTTCCAGACTGCTTTCGATCGACCTCGACTTTATTAAAATCGATGGCCGTTTTGTCAGAAATCTGGAACACGATGGCCGCAGTCAAATGATTGTGCGCAACATCGTCCAGTTTTCAAAGAGCATCGGCGCCAAAACGGTAGCGGAATTTGTCAGTACGCCGGAGGTGTACGAAAGGGTGAAAGAGATGGGCGTGGATTATTCTCAGGGCTTTTTCCTCGGCAGACCGTCACCATCGATTGAAACGGTAATCTAAAAATGAAAAAAATGCTGTGCGCGGCTTTGATAGCCTGCGCGGCAACGCTATCGGCGGACGCGGGACGGATCGATCAGCTTTCCTCCGTCGTCCCCGGTTCTTATGCGCCCATGATCGACACCGCGGCCAAGTCGGTCGTCTACCTGATGACCCCCAAAGACGAGCTGGCGGGTGTGGCGAGTCCCTTTGTGGAAGATCCGTGGTTTAGGCCCTATTTGCAGTTTCCGCAATTGGGGCTTAGCAGCCAAAAGTTGCGCCGCTCCATCGGTTCGGGGGTTGTGTTAACCCAGGACGGCCTTATTGTGACCAGCGCGCAGTTTGTCGAAAACCGCAAAAGCGTCAAAGTGGTGGTTCCCGGACATCCCGAACCCTATGATGCGCGGGTTTTGGGCTCTGATCTCTCTGCCGATTTGGCGGTGCTGAAGATTATTGCCGAAAACCTGCCCAAGCCCGATTTTGCCAACCGGTCCAACCTTCAGGCGGGTGAACTGCTTTTTGCGATCGGCAACCCCTTTGGTTTGGAACCGGTGGTTTCCATGGGTATTGTCTCCACCACGGGCTACCGCGATCAAGAGCGGCTTTTGCAAAGCGATCTGTTTATCCACGGCGGCAATATCGGCGGTGCCATTATCAATGCCCGCGGCGAACTGGCGGGCATTCCCGTGCGGTTGCGCGGCATGAGCCGCAGAGATACGCAGGGCGGGTTTTTTCTGCCGATCGACCGGGTTCAGGAGATTGCAAACCGCATTCAGCGTTCAGGCAGCGTCAAAGAGGCGTGGCTGGGGATTGCCGTGGCGGATTTGAGTCAGGAGATGAAGAGCTATTTCGGACGGGAAGAGGGGGTTTTGGTTACGGCCGTCGAGCCCCACTCTCCTGCCGATCGCGCCGGAATCCGAAAGGGTGATCTGATTATTCTGGCCGATGACATCATCGTTAATAGCGTTATCTCCTTTGAGCGGATTCTTTCAACGCTCATTGCCGATCGTGACGTGGTGCTGCTCTACCTGCGTGAAAAACGGATTCAGGAAGCGGCAATGCGGGTGGGCAGACTGGAGGGCGAGGCAACGCGCAGCGCGCGCAGTCTCTATCACCACGGTCTGATTCTAGAAACCCTGACCCCCGTTTGGCAAGAGCGCTTGAAGCTCGATGAGATCACCTTGGGTGTTGTGATTACCGATGTGGAGCAGAGCAGCCCGGCAATCAAAAGCGG
>JBFWML010000068.1:0-6622 GCA_050251635.1 Campylobacterales bacterium
CTCTTTGGGAACCGCGAAACTGGCGCTGGGTTACCAGCTGAGCGATTTCACCCCGATGAGCAGGGAGCAGATGAAGCTCGGGCTGACCCTGCTTGCCTTGGCGCTTTTGTTGCTGCTGAACTCTCCGCTCAAGCCGTGGTACGGCGGCTTGGGACTGGATGAACGATCGCTTATTTTGGGCTTCGGTCTTTTGGTGTTTTTGCCCGGCTTTAAGTTTTTGGAGTGGGCTGACAGCAAGCAAATTCCCTTTGAGATTATTTTTCTTTTCGGCGCGGGTTTTGCGCTGGCCATGGCTTTCCAGTCAACGGGATTTGATACAACCGTTGCCGGCGCCATGTCCGTGCTGACGGGGCTGCACCCTTCGGTGGCGATGGTGGCCATTGTTTTGATGATGATGGCGGCGGGCTTGGTGGTGAGCAATACGGCGCTTGCCTCGATGGCTCTGCCGATTGTCTATTCGCTGGCGCAGCAAGGCCATCTTGACGTAGAGCTGTTTTTGATGGTGGCGACCATCAGCGCCAGCTTTGCTTTTGTGTTGCCGATCTCCACGCCCCCCAATGCGATCGCGCTCTCCAGCGGCGCCGTGCGGGTGGGCCAAATGGCGGCCTACGGCACGCTCTTTAGTCTGCTGGGCGCGCTGCTGCTGGTATTGGTGGCAACGCTGTACTGGCAGTGGGTTCTTTAATAAAATTACTCTTTTGGCTTAAGGCCTCCCGTGGCCCGTAAATGGTATGATCCGGCTCCAGATTCGACCGTGTGGTTTTTTGAGCGTGAAACAGGAATGTACGGTCGGGTCGGCAAACCAAGAAAGTGAACCCCCTACCGTATGAGTCAAACGACAGTCCACGATTCCTTTGAAACCTTTGGCCTCAAGAGCGCGATTTTGCGCGGCGTCACCGAAGCCGGTTTCACCACCCCCAGCCCCATCCAGTCCGAAGCCATTCCCCACATTCTCGCAGGGCGCGACCTGATCGGCCAGGCCCACACCGGCACCGGCAAAACCGCCGCCTTCGGTCTGCCCGCCATGAACCGTATCGAGCGCGACAACGCCGTCGAACTGCTGGTGATCACCCCCACCCGCGAACTGGCCACGCAGGTCAGCGACGAACTCTTTAAACTGGGCCGCTACGCCGGCGTCCGCACCGTGACCGTGTACGGCGGACAGTCCTCCTACCGCCAGATCGACCTGATCGGCCGCGGCGCGCAGGTGGTGGTCGCCACTCCCGGCCGTCTGCTCGATCTGCTCAGTTCCGGCCGCCTGCAAAACTTCAGCCCTTCGATGGTGGTGCTGGATGAAGCGGACGAAATGCTCGACATGGGCTTTCTCGACGACATCAAGGACATCTTCAAATATCTGCCCAGCGAGCGCCAAACGCTGATGTTCTCGGCCACCATGCCCGCGCCCATTCGCGAACTGGCGGGCCGGATTTTGCAAGACCCTGTTTCGGTTAAAGTCACCGCCGAAGAGACGACCAACAAAGACATCGCTCAGCAGTACTACGTTATTGAAGAGTACGAGCGCGACGACGCGATTTTGCGCCTGATCGACGCGCAGGAGCCGGCAAAATCGATTATCTTCGCCCGCACCAAAAAAGAGGTTGACAGGCTGAGCACCATGCTGGTGGCTAAGGGTTATTCAGCCAAAGGCCTGCACGGCGATATGGAACAGCGTGGCCGCGAAGAGGTGATCAAGGGCTTTAAATCCGGTCAGCTCGAAATTCTCGTCGCCACCGATGTTGCTGCCCGCGGTCTGGATGTTAAAGATGTTTCCCATGTCTTTAACTATCACATTCCCTTCGATCCCGAAAGCTACGTTCACCGCATCGGCCGAACCGGCCGCGCCGGGAAAAAGGGCATTGCCGTCACCTTGGTAACCCCGCTGGAATTCAAAGAGCTTCAGCGCATCAAAAAGATTGTCGGCACCGATATTCGTCACGAGCTGGTTCCCACGTTGGGTGAAGTGAAGGTGGCGCAGTCGGGCAAACTGGTGCACGAGATTTTGCACGCCCACCTGAGCGATGAAGCGCAAGCGCTGCTTTCGACGCTGACCGAAGAGATGGATATGCCCCAGGTTGCGTTGAAGATGCTCTCTTTGCTGATCCAAAAGCAGGATGTGAGCGGTCCGGATCGCATCGGTGTAAGCGCGGCAAGACTGGAAAAGCTGCTGAGCGATCAGCGCCGCGACTTTGGCGGCAAGGGCGGTTACAACCGCGGCGGCTCGAAGGGCGGCGGCTATCGCCGGCCCTACGGCGGCGGTGGCGGTGGCGGAAACCGTGGCAGCTATGACCGCGACCGGGGCGGCGATCGGGGCGATCGCGGCGGTGACCGCGGCGGCCGTCTTCCGCGCAGCTACAACAGCCCGCGTCCCCGCGACTAAGGGCTGTTGCCCTTGGGCGTGCAGTTTCGCAGCCGTTTTGTACGTTTAAGCCAAGAGCGCCAAGGTGAATTGTTCATCTTGGCCGAAAGTTTTCTGTGGGCGTGGCTGCCCATCTTGACTATCCTCACCTACAGCGCCTTGGCGCCTCTTTGGTCTCTTCTTTTAAGCACTTTTATCGCCGCTTGTTTTTTTGCCGTCGTTCTTTACCGCCAAAACCGCTTGGGTGAACTCTTTTGCCGGGCTGCCTGGCAGGATCTGGGCTGGGCTTCCTTTTGGATTATGATGCTTTTCGTTCTCTATTTTGCGGGTCTTGAGCATACAACGGCGGGTAATGCCGCCGTGATTTTATTTATGCAGGTCCTTTTTGCGTTTGTCTATTTCAATCTATTTAAAAAAGAGCCGATCGCGCCCATTCATCTACTGGGTGTTGCGCTGATGAGCATGGGTGCGGTTTTGATTCTGTTTCCGGGACGCTGGGAGTTCAATCCGGGCGATTGGCTGGTTTTGCTTGCCGCCATGAGCGCACCCGTGGCTAACCGCTATCAGCAGCGCGCAAGACGCTATGTGAGCGCGCAGACCATTTTGTTTGTGCGCTCGGCCTTAAGTCTTCCGCTTTTGTGGCTGCTGGCAACGGCTTTTTCAACGCAGCCGTTTGCATTCGGCGAGGCGCTTTCGGTTTGGCCTTTGATTCTAATCAACGGGCTTGTCTTGATGGGCGCGTCAAAAATTTTTTGGGTCGAGGGTCTGCACCGCATCGCGCTGACCAAGGCAAGCGCCCTGACCGCCGTCGGACCGCTCTTTACGCTTTTTTTTGCGTGGTGGGTATTGGGCGAAAGCCCCGCCTTGCTGCAGTGGATCGGCATGGTGCCGATATTGGCGGGCGGTATCTTAATAACACAAAAGGTTGCGGCGTGAGTCAACGGGAAGATTCGGTTAAGCGCAACCGTTTTGCAAGGGAGCTGCACCGCTTTTTGCGCCGATCGGCGGCGATCGCCTCCGACCCGGCCGCAAGTTGGCCGGATTTTTGCCAAGGGGTTCAGGCAGCGCTTAAAAAGCTCGAACAGACCGAAACGGCAGCGCTCTACAGCCCTTATTACACCGAAATGCTGCGTCTTGCGGAGTCGGTACGGTTGCGCGCCGCCGCACCGGAAGGGGATATGGCCGAGATGTCGGTATGGCTTCCTAGGGAGATGAACCGCCTGGAAAAGATGCGCCGCGTGGGCAGCTATCAGCGTTCCGGACATAAGCGTTATGAAAACGAGGAGTGGGAGTGAATCCGAAAAAAATCGTGCTGGTGGATGATTCGCGAACCATTTTGGAAACGGTGGGCTTTGCGCTTGATCCGTTGATTCAATCCGGTGCGATCGTCTATGAATCCCGCCTCAATCCCAAGGAGTTTTTGTGGGATCTGCTTGATGGGAAAACCGGCTACGATCTGCTTATTAGCGACATCAATATGCCCGAAATGAACGGACTTGAGCTGATTGACATCATCAAGCGCGAACCGCAGTGGTATCACAAGCCGATTTTGGTGCTTTCGACGGAGAGTTCGGCGCAGATGAAAGAGAAGGGGCGCAAGGCGGGCGTTGTGGGCTGGATTGTCAAACCCTTCAACGCCGATCGGCTGCGCCATGTGGTCCGGTTGATTTTGGGGATTGCTACCGAACCAGACGATCGGGCGTAGTCAAGAACGCCTCTTTTTCGATGCCGCGCAGGGTCTCAAGCGATCGGCCCGCCTGTTCCCTTGAGGCATAGGGGCCAACGGCAACGCGGTGAAGATCGGTGCTAAAAAGCCGGGCGTTCAGGCCGTGGGCCTTGAGCTTGGTCTCCAAAGCCTTGGCCCCTTCGGCGTGCTGGAAGGCGCCCATCTGTACCCAAAACTCAACCTTTTGAACCGCCATCACCCGGTCGCCGTTGCCGGGATAAACCGGCTCAATGGGCGGTAGCGGTTGGGCGGGCGCGCTTTGGGGTTTTTCGGGTTGTTCGTCCATGGGAAGCTGCCGTTCGGGCATGGCGGGAAGCAAAAAGTTGTCGGCCGTGAGCGTCAAAGTGCTCAAAAGCGCAAGCAGCGTATAGCGAAAAAAGTTCATATCGTTAACCTTTGGCGTTTGCTCTTTAAAGCAACCCCCGTTCCTAACGTCCGCTTTCGCACCACAGATCGGCAAGGGCCGCTTCGCCGGAATACAGGGGTGTCAGGATGATCTTGTCACCGTCGTAGAGCGCGGTTTTGGCGTTTGAAACTGCGGAGATGAGGCACCGCTTCTGAATGGGGATGGGAAAGTGGCAGGCACCCTGCACGGGGGCCTTGCGAAGAATCCGCCGATCGCTCCCGCCCGAAAGGGTGCATAGCGTGCCGTCCCAGCGCACCTCGTAGGCATAATGCTGCCCCCACAGTTCAAAGACGGCCAGTAAGACCAAAAGCAATTTTTTCATGCCCTATTTTATCCGGCCGCCCTTTCGTTTTCGCCCAACAAAAGCATCAGTTCGTCGTAAACCCGCTGCCGATCGAAACGCGCCGTGTTGGGACCGTGGGAGATGATTCGATCCATCAACGATGCGGCCACGCCCGACTCGAAGCGGTTTTCCGGACTGCACACCTCCGCATCGGCACCCCGATCGGCAGAAACAACCGGCACACCGGCGGCCATCAGCTCAATTGCCTTGCGGGCAACGCCGGCCGGTTTACGATCGGCGATAACCCCCAAATCGAGCGCCTGAAGGGATTCGATGCAGCCATGGGGCCGCACCTGCGCATGGGCGATGGAGGAGATATTGTAGCGGCGGGCCAGTTGCCGGAAACGCTCAATTTCCTCGGGGGTGTCCACCCACGCAAGCAGTTTGAGGTTGGGGTGGTAGTCGTTGGCCATGGCCTGCAGTAAAAGATCATGCCCGGAGTGTTCGTTGACGGCACCCAGAATGCCCACTAAAATGTTCTTGGGTTCGATCCGCAGCTCATTGCGTATGGTGTCGCGTTTGGCGGAAGGCGCGCCGACGGGATCCAAACCGCCGTGGATGGTGTAAATCCGGTCCTTGGTGAGTCCGTAACGATCCAGCAGGCGTCCGCGAATCTGCTCGCAGGCTGCAACGGTGCGCCACAGGCGGCTTACCCAGGGGGTTTTGGGCTGCCACTCCCACACTACGCCGACGCTTCGCGCACCCTTAAAATGGTGCCATCCGGCCGGGGGGTTGCCGTAGGTAATGATAAAGTCGGGCCGGCAGGTTCTAGACAGCCGTTTAAGCCGCCTCGATTGCCGCATCCGGCTTAGCAGTCCGCCCTTGGCCGCCAACAGCGGTTCAACCGCAAAGCCGCCGGTTTCAAACAGTTCAATCAGGCCGGCGTGCTCGCCAAGGGCAAAGAGAACTTCATGCTCGCGGGCTTTGAGGGCGCTGGCTAGGGACTGTGCGTGCCAAATGGCATCGTTGTACTGGTGGCCGGGGAGCAGAAAGAGAAATTTCATGGATGTTTTTTTCAGGCGTTGAGATGTCGGGTGAGAAACAGAAACTTTTTTAAACCCCGTTCGGCTTTACGATCAAGACGGTAGTCGATGCGTTGCAGATAGGCGACGATCGCTTCGGGATGAATGCCGCTTTGCGCCGCCTTTTGCTTCAGGACGGTTTGCGGAATACGGCGGGTCATATGGCGCAAAAACTGTTTTTCAAGCCGCCTGATCCGCTGACCGTGATTGTTGAAGCAAAGCCGTGCGAATACAAAGGGCATCCCGGTTTGTTGCTGCCAGCGCTCGGCCAGATCGACCGCCTTTGCGCCTTCGCAGTAGAGTTTTAGCGCCTTATCGCCGATGGCAACGCGGCCTTGAAGGCCCAGCAGCCTTGCTAAAGCGTTGGAGGTGTCCGATTCGGGGTCTTTGGTAAATTCGCCCTCAAGGACCAGAACGCTGGTGACCGGCCCGCGGGCGATAATGCCCAGATTCGCGCCCCTTTGCCCCCGGCTTTTGATGCTGGAGATAAACCCCGCGTCGATCCGGCGGGTTTTAAACAGGCGGTTAATGGCGCTGGGCGGCCCCTTTTTGGCGGTGCTGAGCCGCAGCAGGTGGTTGTGGTAGCGCTTCAAAAACAGATAGAAGGGCAACAGGTTGAGATAATCGATCCGTCCGAAAATCATGCTTTATTTTCCCGTTTGGCGTAAAAATCCCGTTTAAATTCGGCCCATTGATCCGCGTTGATCGCTTCGCGGGCTTGACGCATGAGGGTCAGGTAATAGTGCAGGTTGTGCAGTGTCGCCAGCCT
>JBFWML010000069.1:0-5705 GCA_050251635.1 Campylobacterales bacterium
AAAAGGGTGATATGGGCGCTAATGCGCATATTGGTCACCAGCGCGCGGAAAAACTCCTCCGCCGCCACCGCCAGCCACATCCCCAAAAAGTGCAAAACCCCAAGCCATGCATGAAGCGAATGGACGATCATGGGGCGTTTGTCGATCAGTTTGAAAAAATCGTAAAAGGGCTGAATGATCGGCGGGCCTTTGCGCCGCTGCATCCGCGCTTTGAGCTTGCGTTCCACGCCGTACAAAAGCCCGCCCAAAACGGGGGCCAGAGCAACCAAAAGCCATGCGATCATGCCAGCACCCCCGCGAGCAAAGTTGCGGCAAAAAAGGCGATTCCGCCGCCGGTTAAAACCTGCGTCAGCCGGATTGAGGGCGTAAAGTAAAAGGTGACGGGGGCCATTTCGATCCGCTCGCCGCCGCTATATTCCCGCGCCCGATCGACCCCGCGCAAATGCCAAAAGGCCGCCAAGGGCAAAAGCAGCATTAAGCTTAGCGATCCGGCAATCTGCCAAAAGGGCAGGGTTCCGGCGGGCATCACCAGCCCCAGACCGCTCAGCGCCAAACCCGTGGCCTGACCGGAAAGTTCGGCGGCCACGGGGCTAATAAGGAGCGTTAAAACCGGTGCGATCAACAGAGCGCTTAAGCCCAGCAGCACCCCAAGAGCGGCATTAACCCAGCCAAACCCCGGCGGCTGAAATTCTATTTTCAGGCCGCTTTGTTGCCCGCTTTTTCCCAGCATAAATCCGGCCACCTTGAAATACAGCAGCGTAATCACCACGCTGCCTAGCGCAATAAATACAAAGACAAAAGCCGCCGAAAGCGACGCTTCCAGCGCCACCCATTTACCCACCAACGCGCCAAAGGGCGGCAAGGTGACGCTGGCAAACCCCAGCAGAATCAAAAAGACGCTCACGGGCACTTTGGTCAGCAGGCCGCCCATATCTTCGACGCTTTTAAGATGGTGCAGTTTTTCCAGCACACCCGCTTCCATAAAGAGCATCGCTTTGGCCACGCCGTGAAAGAGCATCAAGGTCACGGCGGCGGTCATGGCCAGCGGCGTACCGATGGCTGAGAGCAAAATCATCAGCCCTAAGAGCGAAATGGTGGAGTAGGCCAGAATCTCTTTAAACATCCGTTTCCCCAGCGCCAAAAAGGCCGCCGCCACAAAGACAAAACCGCCAAAAAACGAAAGCGTTACGCCCAGCGCGGTTCCTGCGATCAGCGGCGCGAATTTGAGGATCATAAACGGCGCAATCTTGACCATGGTGGACGAGTGCAGAATGGCGCTCACAGGCGTGGGGGCGACCATTGCGCCCAGCAGCCAGCGATCAAAGGGCATCTGCGCGCCCTTAACCAAAGCCGCCACGCTCAAAAAGGCAAAGGCAATCAATACGCCGCCCGCCACCGAACCCGCCTCGATCAGCGGCGAGAAATAAAGCGGCAGATTTTGCGCGGCCAAAACCAGCATAGCAATCAGCAGCGCCGCGCCGCCGATCTGGTTCATCCACAACGCCCGCAGCGAATTTTCCCGCGCAACCTCGTCCCCGCGCCAGCCGATCAGCAGGTAGCTCGCCAGCGTCGTCAGTTCAAACAGCAAGAAAAACAGCTCGATCGAATCGGCCACGGCCAGCAGGTTCATCACGCCTAAAAAGGCGATCAAAATCGCGGCGAAGCTTTGGCGTTTTAGTTGCGTGGTCTCCTCGTACCGCATATAGGTCACGGCATAGACGGCAATCAACCCGCCCACCACGCTGACCAGCAACATCAGCGTCAGCCCCAGCCGATCGACGCGCAGATCGGCCAGCGGCGCGGCCTCAAAGCCAAACACCAGCCAGCTAAATAGCGCCAGTTGCAGGAGGGCGATCGCCCACACCAGCGGATGATGGTTTTTGACCCCGGCATAAAAAAAGAGCGCCATCACCGCAAAATCCAACCCGATCAAGAGCGGATGCAACCCGTGGGGCAGGGTCAGCGAAACAGGCGCAACGTAATGTGCCCAGCCATAAACCGCCGCCATCATCACCAGCGAAACCGTGCCCACCAGCGCCGGGCCATGCAGCGGACGGGGCAACAGAGCCAGTAGCGGCGCGGTAAACAGGGGCAGGGCGATCAGAAGCAAAAGGGTGATTTCCATGCGCGGCTTTCGGGTGACGTTAAGCTATTGTAATCTAATCAGGTTTTGGTGACGAAAACCTTTCCGTCATACGCCTTTTGCAACGCGGCCAGATCAAGCTTTTTCATCTGCAATAACGCCTGCGTCACCCGCGCTTGGCGATCGGGGTTTGAATCTTGCATCATGGCATCCAGCGCGCGGGGGACGATCTGCCACGAAAGGCCGTATTTGTCCCGCAGCCAGCCGCACTGTTCGGCTTCGGGCACGGCGGAAAGCTTGCGCCAGAAAGCATCGATCTCCTCTTGGGTGTCGCAATAGACCATCAACGACACGGCTTCGTTGAAGCCGAAGCCGTGTTCGTGGGCGCTATCCATAGCGGCAAACCACTGGTTTTCCAGCATAAAGTCGGTAAACATGACGGTGCCTTCTTTGTCCGGTTCGGCCCCTTTGGGGTGGCGGGCCATAATGCCGCGCCGGGTGTTTTGAAAAACCGACAGATAAAAGTCGCTGGCCTCTTCGGCTTTGCCGCACACCGCGCCCGTAAACAGAACCATCGGGATAATCAAAGGCCGCTCTTCGCCCGCCGGATCGGTCAAAATCAGTTGCCACGAAAGGCCGTATTTGTCCTGAACCCAGCCGTAGCGTTCGCTAAAGGGGTATTTATCCAGCGGCATAAGCACCGTTCCGCCCTCCAAAAGCCCACGCCACAACGCATCCAGATTTTCCTGCGCACGGGGGTCTTTGGACGGGTCAAAGTTGAGCATAAACGACACCGACGGATTAAACTTAAACACCGGCCCGGCGCTGATTGCCATAAAATCGTAACCCGACAGGTTAAACGAAACCACATCCACATCGCCCGAGGGCGTGTTGCGTAACGTTGAGATATTGGTGATTGCAGAACCGGGAAAGAGGGCGCAGTAAAACGCCGCCGCCTCTTTGGCCTCTTTGTCGTACCACAGGTGGGGAACAATGGTTTGTGTTGCCGCCGACATTGGACGCTCCTTGTGTGCAAAGATTTGGGTGTCTTTGAACAGGTCTTGAGTTTTAAGCGTAGCACGAACATTAAAGGCAAAGCTGAAAGCGGCAGAAACGCCGCACCGAATCGGCATCATAGCGGTTTAATATAAAAAAGTAGCCTGTCCCCATTTACTCATTTACTATTTCCCCCCCCATTTCACATTTCCCACATTTCCAATTGTTAATTTTACTCGTAATCTTCACCAAACTCATCAGTTAAGATATTTCCTTCTTTCATTAATTTAATCTCTTTATAGGTCGCTTTCGCAGTCCCTTTTTTTTCACTAGAAATAATTATTTTTACAAACACGTCAACGGTAAAAACTTGATACACAATTCCAGAAACCACCCTAAACTCAATAGGCACCTTGCAGAGCAAGTCCGGTTTTCTTGCTATCTGAGATGGTTTTTTATGTAGTTTGATATGTGAAATGCCCAATCGTTTATCCCATTTATAATCAATCATGGATCCGGTTAATTTCTTTGCAATGTGTTCAATTTCCCCAGAATCACACCTGAGCGGCTTCTCATTATTTGCATTTAAAGCAACCGTTAACAAGAATAGAAAGATAAAACTAACTAGTTTTTTCATAACCTTATTTATCCAATTCTTGTTTTATAAAATCTTTGTCAGTCAATATATTGCCTCCCGGCACGATCTGAAGGTCTTCCAGCGTTATATTTATTGTTGGTTTAGCATCCTTGTTTGATTTGTCTGAAACCAGTTCCGCTATCACTGTAACTTTTCCAGATTGATAAGCGAAACCATAAAAATATTCAAACTCCAGTGGAATTTTACAAGTCAAATTATTACGTCCGTCAACCTTTGATGAAGGGCCAACCGTCTTCAGAAAAGAAAACCCGCCTTTGCCTTCTCTAATACTATAATATGCTTCACTGTATGATTTTTTAGCAACATAAAACATTTCTTTTGAGTCACAATCGATTGTGCTCCACTCAATATCTCCCGCCTTAAGTATCATTGCTGATACAACTATAAATGTAATTAATCTAATTAACGGCATCCCACCCCAATCATGATAATTCAATCACCCACAAAAAATGAGAAAATGGGTCAGGCTACTTTTCTATTGTTCTGCTGCCCATTTAACCCAAAGATTCTGCCATCTCAACCTTAAATATCCGGCTTTATGCCAACTTCAGCACTTTTGACAATAGCACCCCAATCGTATATACTATTGTCAAACGCACCATAAAGGGGTTTGGTCATGTACGACATCGCCCAACTGGAAAAGCAGCAGGTGGGAATCCGGCTGCCGAAGTATCTGGTGGAAGAGACCGACGAGCTGGCCGCGCTTTATTCCCTCAACCGCACCGACATTATCGCCGAAGCGATTCGCTCCTATGTGGCCGATCAAAAGGCCAAGCTGCTTTACGACCGCTTCGATCGGTCGGTCAAAGAGGCCAAAGCTATACAGGCGGGCAAAGCGCCCAAAACGACGCTGGGCGGGTTGATTGATGAGCTTCGAGCTAATTGCGACGCCTGAGTTTTCCCGTTCGGCCAAGCGGCTGCACAAAAAATTCCGGTTGCTTTACAAAGATTTGGAACTGCTGCAGGCGGAACTGGAGCGCGACCCCAAAGCCGGGGTCGATCTGGGCGGCGGTTGTTACAAGCTGCGTCTGCCTAATTCGTCAGTCCCCACGGGAAAAAGCGGCGGGTTTCGGGCGGTCTATTTTTTCCGCGACGCAAAGGGCGTAATCTATCTGCTGGACATCTACACCAAAACCGAACTGGCAAGCATTAGCGAAGAGCGGTTGCTGGAAATTTTGCGGGCTAACGGCTTGGAGTGATTATCTAAGCTGAGCCAGAAAACTATCGGCCAGTTGTTTAGAAACCCTGTATCCACACGTAGCAGCCTCTTCAAAAGCCTGCCGCGCTTCGGCGGCGGTAAGTGCGTTTTGCCTGACCGCCAGCAGCAAAACACCCAGTAAGCCAATCACCGCAACCCCTTTGGTTTGGGCGATCTGGCGGCCCTTTTTCTCGTCGATCAGGAGCGGTAGTCGTTTTTTCAGCGCCAGCACGATCGCTTCGCTTTCTCCGGCGTCCAGCACGATTTGCAGGGTGGTTAAAAGCGCGGCGGGTTGAACGGGCGCGGTTTGGATAAACGGGGCCGATTGCACCGCCTCTGCCACCGCGTCGTTTTTGCGGGCAATCTCGTCACGGACGGCGGCGGGGATAAAAACCGTTTCAAACAGTTGGCCCAGTAGCGCCAGTCTGCCGGTTTTGGCTAGGACAATCAGCGCCGTGGTGTCGCTGACAATACAGGCTTTCATCGGGCGGTAAGGGCGGTTAGGGTTTTTAGATCGTCATTCAGATCGTAATCGATCGGCTCGTAGCCCAGATCGGAGAGCATTTGCATCGTTTCGAGTTTGTCTTTTTGCAGCATGGCGGCCAGTTTGCCCAGCGAAATGCTGCCTTCGTGCCACGCGTCGATCGCCAGCGCCTCCACCAGCCCGCTTTTAAAAATGCGGTCGCTCAGGGGCAGGGTGATGCCGATGGGTTTGTTGCGTTTGGTGATAAAGATATGTTCGCCGTTTTCCAGCGGTTTGCTCAAAACCG
>JBFWML010000070.1:0-5604 GCA_050251635.1 Campylobacterales bacterium
CGGCACCGACAACCTGATCTACATGGAGGGCCGCCGCAAGCTGGACGACTGGGAGAAGAACCTGCTGGAGCTGTTTTGCTCCAACGCCGCCGTGGCCTTTGACAACATTCATCTCAACAAAGAGATCGAAGAGACCCAAAAAGAGGTGGTCAGCCGCATCAGCACCATCGCCGAAACCCACTCCAAGGAGACGGGAAACCATGTGCGGCGCGTGGCGGAGTATTGCTATCTTTTGGCCATCAAGGCGGGGCTGAGCGAAGAGGAGGCGCAGCTTTTAAGACTGGCCGCTCCCATGCACGACATCGGCAAGGTGGGGATTGAGGATGCGGTTTTAAATAAGCCCGGCAAGCTCAGCGACGCAGAGTTTGAAGCGATGAAGCGCCACGCCGAGCTGGGCCACGAGATGCTCAAGGATTCCAAGCGCCAGCTTCTGCAGGTGGCGGCGGTGATTGCCCGCGATCACCACGAAAAATACGACGGCACCGGTTATCCGCGCGGCATCGCCGGAGAGCAGATTCACCTCTTTGGCCGCATTGTGGCGATCGCCGACGTGTTTGACGCGCTGGGCTTTGACCGGGTTTATAAGCCCGCGTGGTCGATGGACCGGATTTTGGAGTATTTCCGCGACCAGCAGGGCAAGCATTTCGACCCCATGCTGGTGGAGATTTTTCTGGAAAATTTCGATGAGTTTCTGGCGATCCGGGAACGGTTTAAGGACGCGGCATGAGGATTAAACAGCTTTTACAGATTATCACCGCCGCCACCATCGGCGGGGTGGCGCTGGTTTTTGTGCTGGTGCTTTTGATGGGTCATCTAATCAAAGAGGGCACGCGTCAGCTCACCGATCACGACATGGCGCTGATCGAGTCGGTCAGCGAACTTTACGCGCAGGGGCTTCAAAGCGGTCAGGCGGTGCGCAATGTCATTCTCAACCCCGCCGACACGATCGCCGTCGAAAACGGCAAAAAGGCCGACATCGCCTTTGCCGAAGCCTTTGCCCGGGCCAAGGCTCTGGCCTCCGGGCCGCTTCAGCCCCGGCTTGACCGCGTTGCCGAATTGTGGGCGCAGATGCTTGAGGCCCGGGGCGAAGTGCTGGCGCTGGCCTATGCGGGCAAGCAGCGCGAAGCCCATGCGCTGCTCAACCGCGAGGACACGCCCCGCTGGCGGGAGGCCAAAGAGATTGTGCTCGAAGAGCTGCAAGCGGTCCGCGCCCGCCTTAGCGACGACAGCGGCGACTTTTTTGACCGCATCGATCTGGGGGTCTGGGCCATTTCGATCATTATGGCTATTTGTCTGGTGGTGATTGTGCTGGCGGTGCATTTTGTTTACCGCCGCATCACCCGCCCGCTGGATGAAGCGGTTGCCTTTGCCCACACCATCGCCCGTGGCGATTTAAGCCCGGCGGATCTGATTGTGCGGGCCGAGGATGAGATTGGCAAAGTGACGGTGTCGCTCAACGAGATGAAAGCGGCCTTGAAAACCCTGTTCGATCACGCCGCCGAAAAGAGCCATAAGCTCGAAGAGCTCAACCGGTCGCTCGAAGAGAAGGTGGGCGAGCGCACTGCCGAGCTGGAGGAGAAAAACCGCAAGCTGCACGAAACGCTGGAGATTATCAAAAACGCGCAAGCTCAGCTGATCGAGTCGGAAAAGATGGCCTCCTTGGGCAGTCTGGTGGCCGGGGTGGCCCATGAGATCAACACCCCTGTGGGCATCGGCGTCACCGCCGCCTCGCACCTGCAAGAAAGCGCCAAAACCTTTGGCGATCAGTTCCGCGCGGGCGGGATCAAAAAGTCCGATCTGGAGAGCTTTTTGGAGGTGGCCGAACAATCGAGCAGTACGATTTTGGCCAACCTTCAGCGCGCGGCGGATTTGATTCAGAGCTTTAAGCGGGTGGCGGTCAACCAGTCGAGCGAATCGCAGGAGGTGGTTTGCGTGCGCGGTTATGTGGGCGAAATTCTCACCAGCCTCACCCCGCAGCTGAAAAAGACCAAACTCAAAATGGAGGTCGATTGCCCCGAGGAGTTGTGTTTTCACACGCTGCCCGGTGCCTTCAGCCAGATTGTCACCAATCTGGTGATGAACGCGATTATCCACGCCTACGAACCGCAGCAGGAGGGCACCCTGAAGCTGCGTTTTTCCAAGGAGGACGAAAAGAAAATCCGGTTCGAGTTTATCGACGACGGCAAAGGGATTCCCGCCGAGGTGCTGCCCAAAATCTTCGATCCCTTCTTTACCACCAAGCGCGGTCAAGGCGGCAGCGGGCTGGGGCTGAACATTATCTACAACATCGTCACCCAAAGTCTGGGCGGCTCGATCCGCTGCGAAAGCACCGTGGGTAAAGGCACCACCTTCATTATCCTGATGGAAAACATGCACTAAGGGTTTTTTGGGTAGCATCGTCGCCATTTTTAAAAAACCGCATACGGTTAAGGAAACACAGTGATTATCGTCATGAAAATGGGCGCCACCGAGGCGCAAATTAACGAAGTTGTCCGTCATATCGAAGGGTGGGGCGGCGCGGCCCATGCCGACAAGGGCGCATTGCAGACCGTTATCGGCATTATCGGGGATAAGAGCGATCTGCTCAGCAAGCCGTGGATGACCCTGTCCGGGGTTGAAAAAGTGCTGGAGGTGAGCGATCCGTACAAACTCGCGGGCCGCAAGTTCCACCCCAGCGACACCGTGATCGACGTTGAGGGCGTAAAGCTCGGCGGCGGCCACACCTGCGTGATTGCCGGGCCGTGCTCGGTCGATACCGAAGAGTACGTCATGGCCACCGCCAAAGCGGTCAAAGCCGCGGGCGCAACCATGCTGCGCGGCGGCGCGTTTAAGCCCCGCACCAGCCCCTACACCTTCCAGGGCAGCGGCGAAGACGGTCTGAAACTGCTGCAACTGGCCAAGCAGGAAACCGGCCTGCCGATCGTCACCGAAGTGATGAGCATGGATCAGATCGACGTGGTGTACAAATACGCCGATGTTATCCAGATCGGCGCGCGCAATATGCAGAACTTCAACCTGCTCAAAGAGGTGGGCAAGCTTAAAAAGCCCGTCATCCTCAAAAACGGCATCGCCTCGACCGCCAAAGAGCACCTGATGAGCGCCGAATACATCATGAGCGAAGGGCTCAAGGACGTCATTTTGTGCTTGCGCGGCGTGCGCAGCTACGAACCCGCCATGCGCAACAGCCTCGATGTGGCGCTGATTCCCTACCTGCAAGAGCTTTCCCACCTGCCGGTTATTGTGGACAGCTCCCACTCCACCGGGATTCGCCCCTATGTGATCCCCGTGGCCTACGCGGGCATGGCCGCCGGCGCGGACGGCCTGATTATCGAGGTGCACCCCAACCCCTGCGAAGCGCTCAGCGACGGCGAACAGGCGCTTTTGCCCCGCGACTTTGAGTACATGATGAAAAAGCTGGCCGATCTCAAGCCCTACAGCCAGCGCGACTGGAAGGCCTTCGACAAAGAAGCCAAATAGTCACCGTTTTTGCCTAACCTCCGTGTAAAACACGGGGGTTCTTCTTGTCCCACAAAAAACTCTCCAAACACAAACTGGTTATCCGCCATCTTAAACGCGAAGACTTTGCGGCGATCAAACGCATTATGGACCCGATCTATCCCAATATGGGCGGCGGCTGGACCAAGGCGCAGTTTGCTTCGCAACTAAGCCGTTTTCCCGAAGGGCAGATCGGCATCGAATACGACGACGAGCTGGTGGCGGCGTCGATGAGCCTGATTGTGGATTACAAGGCTTACGGCGATCTACACACCTACGACCAGATTACCGGGGGCGGGTTTATCAAAAACCACGATCCCAAGGGCGATACCCTCTACGGTATTGAAATTGTCGTTGACCCGTCCAAGCGGGGGCTGAGACTGGGGCGGCGGCTGTACGATGCGCGCAAGAATCTCTGTCAGCAACTCAATTTGCGCCGCATGATCGTCGGCGGGCGGATGCCGGGCTATCACCTCTACCGCGACAAAATGAGCCCGCAGCGCTACATCGAAATGGTGCGCCGCAAGGAGATTCACGATCCGGTGCTCAGTTTCCAGCTGACCAATGACTTTCACGTCCGGCGGGTGGTTACCGGTTATCTGCGCGGCGATCGGGAATCGGGGGAGTTTGCCACGCTGCTGGAGTGGATTAACATTGACTACGAAGAGCCCACCGTGGAGGTAGCCCCCTCCAAAACCACCGTGCGAGTGGGCGTGGTGCAATGGCAGATGCGCACGGTGGCCTCCTTTGAGGAGTTGCAGGCGCAGATCGAGTATTTTGTGGATACGGTTTCGGGCTACAACGCCGATTTTGTGCTGTTTCCCGAATTTTTCAACGCCCCCCTGATGGCCCTGTCGTCCAAGGACAGCGAAGCCGAATCCGAAGCCATCCGCTATCTGGCCCGCTTTACCGATATGCTGGTGGAAAAACTGACCGATCTGGCGGTGAGTTACAACATCAACATCATCGCCGGGAGCATGCCCGTTTACCGCCATAAAAAACTCTACAACGTCAGCTTCCTTTGCCGCCGCGACGGCACGGTGGAGCGCCAGCAAAAGCTGCATATCACACCCGATGAAAGCAGCTACTGGGGCGTGCAGGGCGGCGATGAACTGCGGGTGTTTGAGACCGACTGCGGCAAAATCGGCATTCTCATCTGCTACGACGTGGAGTTTCCCGAACTGGCCCGCCGCTTGGCCGATGAAGGGATGGAGATTTTGTTCGTGCCCTATTGGACCGACACCAAAAACGCCTATCTGCGCGTGCGGCTCTGCGCTCAGGCGCGGGCGATCGAAAACGAATGTTACGTGGCGATCAGCGGTAGCATGGGCAACCTGCCCAATGTGGAAAATATGGATATTCAGTACGCGCAATCGGCGGTCTTTACGCCTTCGGACTTTGCCTTTCCCCATGATGCGATCGCCGCAGAAGCCACCCCCAACACCGAAATGCTTTTGGTGGCCGACCTGGATATGACGTTACTCAAGGAGATTCGCGCCAAGGGCAGCGTGCGTAATCTGGCCTCCCGGCGGCGAGATTTGTATTCGGTTGAATGGCTCAGGAAAACCCCCGAATAATCCCCGAATAATCCCAATCTTCATGGGCGGCCTGTTGACCGCCTAAAACAAACTACTGTTTTCAATACCTAAAATGGAATTTCTGTCCCCAATTGGATAAATTTTAATGAATATTTAATATTCAAATGAGTAGTTTTACCGTAAGGGGTTCGGATAATTTTTTCAAAAAAGGGGGTTGGCATGGTACAAAGGCCCGAATTTGAAGAGTTAACCGAACTTTTTTTGGACGCTGACGTTCGCGTTTCGATGATTGATCCTGAGAGTTACGAAATTCTGTTCTTGAATCAGTCGTTTGATCAGGCCGGGTGTGAGGGCAGCATCTGCTACAAGGTTTTTAGAACCAGCCGCCAATTGTGCGAGTGGTGTCCCATGGAGCGGATGAAACATTCAAACAGTCCCGGTGTTCATGAATATGAAATGAGGGATGAGGCGACGGGCCGCTGGTATCGGCAGAGCGCCCAGTTTGTCACGCTCAAGGGAGGACGGACGGTTAAGGTCGATGTGGGAATCGACGTGACCGGACTTAAGGCGT
>JBFWML010000071.1:0-5527 GCA_050251635.1 Campylobacterales bacterium
CTCAGGCTTCCCTAATTCGTTGAGCGTCAATGCTGCATGGAACGCCCCTGTGCAAGAAGCCGAGGGTGTTGACCGGGCCATGGCAATCGTCCTTGAACCGGGTAGCCGGGGCCAGTGGTTTACAAAGGCAGGCACGGGTGCCGATGTCAACAACACGATTATTGCCGGACCGGCAAGCCGTGGCGTAACCGACACAAGCGCCGATATCAACACCAACACAAGCTGGCTTTATAGTCCGGGTTCGGGCACCATCACAACTCGAACGACTGCTTATTAATAGATAGGCTGATGGTTTTATTCTTTGCCCGGACGCTCTGGCGTTCGGGCCTTCTTAAGGCGATTCTCTTTCTTCTGGTTCTTTCTTCCATTATCTCCTTTTTTCTGTCTTTGGCCGATATCGGTCAACCGTACAAGCTTTTTTGGGATTTGATGCTGACGTCACAGGCTTTTTGGCTGCATCTGCTCATGCTGCTTTGGGCCTATGAGTTGGCCAAATCCGAACAGCTGCTTAAACTCGCCCGGCTGCCCCTTTCTGCGCCCATAGGCCGGGGCCGATATGAGGCGGCACGGTTTGGATCGCTGCTTTTAGCCGTGCTTCCCCTTGCCGTGACGCTGTTTGCGGTCAATGCTGCTGTGGCATCCTGGGCGGTTGCGTGGCAGGGGGTGCTTTATGGGTTGTCGGCCTGCTTGGCGGGGTTTTTGGCGTTGGCGCTGTCGCGCTTTTTCGCTCCCGCTTCCTGTGTGCTCTACTCGGCGGCGCTGGTTATGATCGGCTATGGGCTTGATGAGTTCTATCTCTATGCTTCGCCTGAGGGGGGAGGTTCCGTATGGGCTTTTCTTGCCGGAGTGCTCTATGTAGCGCTGCCCAACTTCTCATTTTTTGATCATCAAAGCGCTTCGGTTGCCGGTGCGGCACCCGGTTTTTTGATTTTTGCGCTGTTTCCGGCTCTTTATGCAGTGTTGCTGGGCGGAGCGCTGACGGCGTTGTCGGTCTGGCGCTTTAAAAAACAGGCGCTCTGATGCGGATTTTTGCGCTTTTGGCGGCCGCCGTGTTTTTGGCGGCGGCTTTGGCGCCCAGGCCTCAGGCTCAATCGGCCCCGCCGAGCGCGCTTTTGTTTGCCGATCCCGGGTTGCTCAGCGCCGTCAGCGGCTTTGGCCGGAGTCTTGCAGGGGATTATATTTGGCTCAAAAGCCACCGCATTGACGAGACGGCCTTGGGGGAGAAGGCCGATGCGGCTGTTCTTGAGCGCGTCACCCAGACCCAAATCGCGCTCGATCCGCACTTTACGGTTCCGGTTCACTATGCGGCGGGCTATCTCGCCTCTGTCGCCCAAGAGCCCATGCGCGCTCTAAAACTGCTTCATCTCTCACAGCAACACAACTCTGATCGCTTTGATCTGCTCTTCCATGAAGCCATGATTCGACTTTCCTATGGGGTGCCGGACAGCGGCGATCGGATGATGGAACTTGCCGCGAAAATCGAGCCGATGCCGGAAAAAACCAAGATGCTCGGCGCGATCAAAGTTGACGATTGGTTTTTAGAGGTGCTGGCCTATGTGAGAACGCGGGAGGGGCGCAGCGAACTGATCGCCGATGATTTGCAACGGTTGCTGGAGCAGACAACCCACCCGCAGCGGCGGGAGCGGATCTTAAAGCAGCTTGCCCTTATCCAAGCTCCCCCAAAGAGGCCTCAATCCGGGCAATCTCCTCTTTGAGCGTTTCACAGGCGACGGCTTTGGTCAGGTAGGCTTCTAAAAGCTGCTTTGCGCTGATATTTTCGCCGCGTTTGCGCAGCTCGTCTAAGGCCTTGGTGATGAGATCGCCGCTTTTTTCGTGTAGCGTAATCTCGTAGTTTTTGCCTTCGACTTTGATAGTCTGCTGTCGATTCATGGGGCAAATCTTACCCCTTTCGCCCTTAGTGCCGATCCTCTGATTGTGTTACGAATATATACATCACGAAAGCTAGATGTTACGTATTTTCCCAGCAATCAAAAAATTATCTTTTCTTTTCTCTCAACATTTCTTGGTAAAACGCTTCGGATGTTACAATTCTACAAACCCATCCAAGGAGATACGGTGGCACAAAGAGCGATTAGAGAGTATGACGGCAAAGCCCTCTTCTCGAAAGTCTGGGATAGCTATTTCGGTGACGCTTTTAACTATGCGTTTAAATCGGTTCTCGTTACTTCCGGTAACGATCTGAATGAAAAAGCCAAAGAGAATGCGTGGCTTAAAAGCGATGCGTTAGTCGCCAAGCCCGATATGCTGTTTGGCAAGCGCGGCGTCAACGGACTGGTTCAGTTTAAGGTGAGCAAACCCGGCGATGTTAAGCTGGCCGATTCGGTCAAGTGGATCGACGAAAAGTCCAAGGATGTCACCACCCTCAAAAGCGGTCAGTCGGGCAAGTTGACCCACTTTGTGGTCGAGCCCTTTGTGCCCCATGAGCAGTCGCAGGAGTATTACATCTGCGCCACCACGGGCGATGAAACCGACAGTCTGTTTCTCAGCGCCCACGGCGGTATCGAAGTGGAAGAGAACTGGGATAAGGTCACCGAGATCAAAATCCCCGTGGACGCGACCGATGCAGCGATTGCCGATCTGATCAAGAAAAATATTCCTTCCGATGTGGCCGACAAAGCCCGCTTCGGCGAATTCGCGGTGCGTTTTTATAACTTCTTCCGCGATATGCACTTTGCGTACCTGGAGATCAACCCGATCGTGATGGTCGAAAACAACGTCTATCTGCTCGACCTTGTGGCCCGCGTGGACGACACCGCCGGGTATTTGATGGCCAAAAACTGGGGCGACATGGAGTACCCCACGGCGTTTGGCATGGCGGAACTCAGCCCCGAAGAGAAGGCGATCAAAAGCGCGGATGAAAAGTCCGGCGCCTCTTTGAAGCTGACCATCCTTAACCCCAAAGGCCGCGTCTGGACGATGGTGGCCGGCGGCGGCGCGTCGGTGGTGTATGCTGACACGATTGCCGACCTGATCGGTGTGAATGAGCTGTCCAACTATGGCGAGTATTCGGGCAACCCCACCACCGACGAAACGCGCTTTTACGCTGAAACCGTTATCGATCTGATGACCCGCGAAAAACATGTCGGCGGTCAGGGCAAGATTTTGCTCATCGGCGGCGCGATCGCCAACTTTACCGATGTAGCCAAAACCTTCACCGGCATTATTCAGGCCTTTGAAAAGATGGCAGACAAAATGAAAGCGGTCGGCACCAAAATTTACGTGCGCCGCGGCGGCCCCAACTACGAAATCGGCCTGAAAAACATTAAAGCGGCCGCCGAGAAACTGGGCCTACCCATCGAAGTTTACGGACCCGAAACCCACGTCACCGACATCGTGCGCATGGCGCTGGAAAGCAAGTAAGGAGATATTATGTCAGCCCTTTTTACTAAAGAAACACAAGCCATTTTCTGGAACAACAACGCCAGTGCCATCCAGCGTATGCTCGACTACGACTATGTGATCGGGCGCAAAACCCCGTCGGTTGCGGTGATCGTTTCGCCCACCAGTCACGCCAAGTTCGAGAAGTTCTTTTTCGGCACCAGCGAAGTGGTCGTCCCCGTTTACCGCACGACCGCCGAAGCGGTCAAGGCGTTCCCCAAGGCGGACGTGCTGCTGAACTTCGCCTCCTTCCGTACCGCCTATGACGTCACGATGGAAGCGTTGGCCTATCCGTCGCTCAAAACCATTATGGTTACCGCCGAGGGGATTCCCGAGCGCATGGCCCGCACCATGAACCACGCGGCCAAAAAGGCGGGCAAGCTGATTATCGGCCCCGCAACCGTGGGCGGCATCGCGCCGGGCGCCTTTAAGATCGCCAACGTCGGCGGCACGCTGGAAAACATCGTCAGCTCCAAACTCCACCGCGCCGGAAGCTGCGGTCTGGTGACCCGCTCGGGCGGTCTGTTTAACGAGCTTAGCAACATCATCGCCATCAATGCCGACGGCATCGCCGAGGGCGTGGCGATCGGCGGCGACCGCTTTGTGGGTTCTGTTTTCATTGATCATATGCTGCGCATGGAGCAAAACCCGCAGGTGAAATATCTGCTGCTGCTGGGCGAAGTGGGCGGCACCGAAGAGTACAAGATCATCGAGGCGGTTAAATCCGGCCAGATCAAAAAGCCGGTGATCGCTTGGTGTATCGGCACGATCGCCAAGCATTTTGCCACCAGCGTACAGTTTGGACACGCGGGCGCTTCGGCCAACGCCGATGCGGAAACCGCCGCCGCCAAAAATGAGGCAATGAAGGCCGCCGGCATCCATGTGCCCGAAAGCTTCAACGATTTGCCCCGCGTCATCAAAGAGGTTTACGGCAACCTGCTCAAATCCGGCGTAGCCCAGCCGATCGTCGAGCCGGTTGTTCCGAACATCCCCGAAGACTACGCCAAGCTCAAAAAAGAGGGCAAGGTCCGCAAGGGCACCGAGTTTATCTGCACTATCAGCGACGATCGCGGCGATGAAGCCACCTACTGCGGCGTTCCCATCAGCGCCGTTGCCACGCCGGACACCGGTTATAGCATCGGCGATGTGATCAGTCTGCTGTGGTTTAAGAAGCGCTATCCCAAGTGGGCGACCAACTTCATTGAAACCGTGGTTAAAACCGTGGCCGATCACGGTCCCGCAGTTTCCGGCGCCCACAACGCCAAGGTCACCGCCCGCGCCGGTAAAAACATCACCGACTGCGTCATCTCCGGCATCCTGACCATCGGCCCCCGCTTCGGCGGCGCGATCGACGATGCGGCGAAATACTTTAAATATGCCTACGAGAACAATCTCACTCCCGAGCAGTTCTTGGAACATATGAAAAAGCAGGGGATTCCGATCCCAGGCATCGGTCACCGTATTAAATCGGTGCGCAATCCCGATCTGCGCGTCAGCGGCTTGAAGAAATATGTAGCCGAGAACTTCCCGGCCACCCCGCTGCTCGACTACGCGCTGGAAGTGGAAAAGCTGACCACCTCCAAAAAGGACAATCTGATCCTTAACGTGGATGGCACCATCGGCGTATTGATGGTCGATATGTGGCACGCGCTCGGTTATCCTGAAGACGAGATCGACATTTTCATCAACTCCGGGGCGCTCAACGCCTTCTTCGTATTGGGCCGCGCGATCGGCTTTATCGGTCACGCGCTGGATGAAAAACGGCTGGCGATGCCCATGTACCGCCACCCGTGGGACGACATTCTATACGACATCCACGAACCCGAATCCCTCTAAAACCTCTTCCCGTGCGGGGCGAAAGCCCCGCGCCTGCGTCTCTTTCCTTCTTTTTCAAAAAAAGTGTAAAAATCTTCCAAAAACCCCTTGACTCCCTCCCCATTTTCTTGTAGAATTCCGCCCTACCAAACGACGGGGGCCTCGAAAGAGAAACCTGACGCCTTGGCAGTTCCTTGACAACTAAGCAAGCCAAACGATAAAACGGAACAGCTCCGTTCGTTTGACGAACGTTAAAAACATAAACAATCCCGACTTCAATGTCTTCGGATATTGAACGTCTTATTTTCCTAGT
>JBFWML010000072.1:0-5450 GCA_050251635.1 Campylobacterales bacterium
ATTGGCTAGAGAATCTTGACGCCACGGAAACCAAGAAGATCGCCTTGTTGCTCCAGGTGCTTATCGCCCGCGATCGAGCCAAACGTGCCCCTGCTACTTCGAATTAAAATTATCAAGAGAATAGATATTATGTTAACCAATATATTAAAACCTAAGACTCTTTTGTTTTCTTGTTGGCTTCGCGTCGCTTAACAGCTTCGTTTGACGGCGACTGCGGGCTGCCGAAGGTGAAACGGCCAAACAAGACGCATCCCTTCATACCGGGATCGCAGGGTTTATCCAAGAGTCTGCAGTGACCTTTTTGATCGTGTTGGCAGGAAAATGACATTCAAAAACCTCAAGAGGAACCCGCCACAAAAAGCGGGCTCCGAAAGATTACCACTCCAGCGCAACGGCCGCTTCGGGCGTATTGACGCGAAAGGTCAGGGTTTCAAACAAAAACAGCTCATGACCGTCGGCCAGCTCTTTGTTGTAACCCATGGCAATATCGACACCGCCGAGGATCTCGTAGTCCCCTCCCCTCAAGCTTACGACCATCGCGCCTTTTTTCAGGCTGGGAACCGGCAGAACTTCACCGCCCTTGAGCAGTTCGCTTAGCTTTTTGGTGAGCGGATAACCCGCATTACCCGCCACGCTAAAGAGTTTGCCGTAGTACTGCGGCTGAATCAAAAGCGCGTAGGGGCCATCCACTTGTGCATTGACCAGCTCTTTGACCGCTTCGGCCACGCCGGGGAGAATATCGTCGCCCTTGACTTTAACGGCGGGGTTAGTCAAAGCGCCGACCATGCCCTCGATCCCCTCTTTTTTGTAGCCGTCAAACACCAGTGCGTTTTCGGCGTCGCATAATGCTTTGGCCGCAGCAACAATACTTGTGTTATCAAAAACCGGCGCGCCGCGCAAGATGAGATCGATTTCGCTCTCTTTAACAACAAAGGGGACTTTGAGTTCCAAAACCGGCAGGTTTTCGCGGACCGCAACGCTTACGCTGCCAAGTTTCTCCTTGGCCGCCACGGCGCGGCCGGTGTTCACCCCCGCAAAACCCAAACCCGCAGGCCCGGTGTAGTCCACCACTTTGCGTCCCGTCAAATGTTTCTGGAACACCGCAGCCGCTTCCGTTTCCAGTGCGCCCCAAACCGCTGCAGAGAAGGGGGCTTTGTTTCTTTTGAGAATATCCATCTTTATTTCCTTTTTTTCAAACTGCCGATATTCAGGCCGCCGCCCGAAGGCGCGGGTGAACCGCCCTGCTCTGCCGTGCCGCCGTCTTTGCCGGTAAAGGCCGCCTCCGCGCCGACGATAGGGCCGTCTTTAAACAAAAAGGCGCGCAACGCTTCATCCAAAACGGGGTTTTGGCGGCGTAGCCACTCCAGTCCCATGGCGGCGTGTTCAATCTCTTCGTCGCGGTTGTGTTCCATGATTGCTTTGGCCTCGGGGTCGGTGGCGACAGCTGCGCGCTGGTTGTACCAGTCCACCGCTTCAAGCTCTTCGATGGTGCTTTGGATAACCCTGTGAAAGTCTTTGACCTCGGGTGGGAGATTCTCTTCGTGGAAGCCTTCGTGAGCCATGTATCCTCCTTGATAATTCGCGTGTTTACATTACCGAAAAAGGGGGATGAAGGTCAAGAAGAAAAATTATTGTTTAGAGGGGAGGCTGCCCCAAAAAGGAGCAGCCTCGGGGGCAGTCTTAGCGGGCCATGCGCTTGCGCACGTTGGGATCGAGATACTTTTTGCGGATACGGATGTTCTTGGGGGTAACCTCCACCACCTCATCATCCTCAATCCACTCCAAAGCGATTTCCAGGTTGATTGCGCGGGGCGGAACCAGCTTGATGGCATCGTCAGTACCCGAAGCACGCACGTTGGTCAGCTGCTTGCCCTTGATAGGGTTCACGTCCAAGTCATTGGGGCGCGCGTGTTCGCCGACGATCATCCCCACGTAAACCTTATCCTGCGGGTGAACAAACATCACGCCGCGCTCTTGCAGGTTAAAAATACTGTAGGCAACCGCCTCGCCGTTTTCCATGGAAACCAGCGCGCCGTTGGTGCGGCTTTCAACATTGCCGCTATAGGGGCGGTATTCGATGAAGGAGTGGTTCATAACCCCTTCGCCCTTGGTTTCGGTCAGGAACTGGGTGCGCAGGCCGATCAGGCCCCGGGCGGGAATTTCGAACTCCATGCGGGTGTAGCCGGTTCCCATCGGGATCATCGCTTTCATCTCCGCTTTGCGTTTGCCCAGCTTCTCGATCACCGCGCCGGAAAACTCTTCGGGCACATCCACCACAAGGTGCTCGAAGGGCTCCTTGCGAACGCCCTCCTCTTCTTTAACGATCACCTCGGGGCGGCCGATGGAAAACTCATACCCCTCGCGGCGCATATTTTCCGCCAGAACGGTGATTTGCAGTTCGCCGCGGCCGGAAACCTTGAATTTCCCTTCGCCCTCTTCTTCCATTTTCATGGCGATGTTGGTCTGCATCTCTTTTTCCAGACGATCGCGCAGTTTATTGGAGGTCACGTGCTTGCCCTCGGTGCCTGCCAGCGGCGAGTCGTTCACCGAGAAAAGAACCGACAGAGTGGGCTCTTCGATGTGCAAGGGGTCCAGCGGCATCGGGTTGGCCGGGTCAACCAGACTGTCGCCCACGTCGATCGTCTCAAAACCTGCGATCGCAACGATATCGCCCGCCTGAGCCTCTTCGATCTCCATACGCGCCAAACCGTGAAAGCCGATCAGCTTGGTAATGCGGCCGTTGATCTTTTCGCCGTCGGCCTTGGCCAGCATGAGCGTCTGGTTCTTTTTGAGTTTGCCGTTAAAAATCCGGGTGATGCCGATTTTGCCCACATAGTTGTCGTAATCCAGCGTAAAGACCTGCGCCTGAATGTGGTTGTCGGCGCTGCCGGTGGGGGCGGGCACTTCGCGTAAAATCGCTTCAAACAGGGGCTGAAGGTCTTTACCCTCCTCTTCCATGGTGTTTTTAGCGTAGCCGTTCACACCGGAAGCGTAGATGATGGGAAACTCAAGCTGATGTTCGCTGGCGTCCATAGCCACCAGCAGGTCGAACACTTCGTTTACGACGCGCTCAGGCTCAGCGGCGGGTTTGTCGACTTTATTGACCACCACGATGGGGCGCAGACCAAAGCCGATCGCCTTTTTAACCACGAAGCGGGTTTGGGGCATCACGCCCTCTTGGGCATCCACCAGCAGCAAAACGCCGTCAACCATCTTCAAAACCCGCTCAACTTCACCGCCGAAGTCGGCGTGTCCAGGGGTGTCGATAATGTTGATCTTGTGATCTTTGTAACGAATCGCCGTGTTTTTGGAGAGGATGGTAATGCCCCGCTCGCGCTCTTGCGCGTTGGAGTCCATAACGCACTCTTCAACTTGTTCATGGGCCGCAAAGGTGCCCGACTGGCGCAGCAAGCCGTCAACCATGGTTGTTTTACCGTGGTCAACGTGGGCAATCACTGCGATGTTTCTGATTTTCATGGGTAACCGCTTTCTATGGGGAAAAAATCGCGGGATTATAGCAAAAAAGCGCCTTGGCCCGTTTTGTGCTGCTACAATTAGGAAACAATGCGCTAGAAAGGCCCTTGATGTCTAAAGCCGTCAGTTACGATCAGCACATCCGCCGTATTGTGATGGGTTCGGCATTGCTGAGCTTGTTGATCGTGATTGCTTACGGCATCTACCTGCAAGCGCAGATGCTCGACTCCCACGCGCGTTCGGAGGCGCGCAAGACCAGCAAAATGGCCTTCGAGGCGCTCTATTCGGCCATGTCAAAGGGGTGGACGCAGGAGGAAATTACGCCGATTATCCAGCGTTTAAACGCGGTCGATCCGGTGCTCAAGATCGATATTTTCCGCACTTCGGTCGTCTCGGCCCAATACGGCTTGCGGCGCGACACCCGCGCGCCCGACGGCCCTTTGCTGGAGGCCATGGGCGGAGAAGAGCTGCTGATGGTCGAAGGTCCGGCGAAAATGCGCTTTCTGTATCCGGTTGTTTTAAAACGGGAGTGTCTCAGCTGTCATAGCAATGCCAAGGCGGGGCAGGTTGCCGGAGTGATCGACATCCACCTGCCCTTTTCGGTCCTCAGCTTCTCCTTTGAGCGGATTTTCAATGTATTGCTCTTGGTTTTTGTGGTGATGCTGTGCGGCGTCTTTGTCTTTCTCTATTTTTATCTGCGCCGTCATCTGGTCGATCCCCTCAAAAAGCTGATTGAGAAAATCCGCGAGATTATTGCCAGCGAAGATCTGACCCGATCGCTGCATCTCAAAAGCAGCGTCAAGGAGGTTAAAGACATCGAAGAGGGTTTCAATCACCTGACCGCTTCGCTTCACCAAAGCCAGGAGCGGCTCAAGGCGCTAACGCTGATTGACCACCTCACCGGGCTTTACAACCGCCGGCGCTTCGAGGAGGCGGCGCTGCTGGAGATTAGCCGCGCGGATCGCTACGAAAATCCCTTTTCCATCGTCATGGTCGATCTGGACAACTTTAAGCCGGTCAACGACACCTACGGCCACCGCGCCGGAGATGACGTACTGCGCGGGATCGGGCAGCTGCTCAAAAACCATATCCGCGAAAGCGATCTGGCCGCGCGGCTGGGCGGAGACGAGTTTGTGCTACTGCTGCCCCACACCGATCATGACGGCGCTTTAAGGGTGGTCGCCAAGCTCTCCGCGCTGCTGAAGCAAACCCATTTCGGCGATGCCGATCGACCCATCCATGTGACTGCCAGCTTTGGCGTGGCCAGCTTCCCCGATCACGGCGATAATCTCGGCGGCCTCATGGAGTATGCCGATCGGCAGATGTACCGCCAAAAACGTTAAAAAAGCGCGCGCTCTTCGGAGCTTAAATGCCGCCACCCGCCGGGTTGCAAGCCCTCGAGCGTCAGGGCGCCGATCCGTTCCCGGTGCAGAGTTTCGACGCGGTTGCCCACGGCGGCAAACATCCGTTTAACCTGATGGTATTTGCCTTCAAAAATCGTCAGCCGCACCTCACGCAGGCCGAGCGGCTCGACCTGCGCGGGCAATGTCGGCTTCTCTTCGCCGCGCAGCACCACGCCGGATTCAAGCTGCTTGAGCGCGTCGATCGGCAAGGGATCGGCCAAAATCGCCCGGTAGGTTTTGCCACACTGCTTGCGCGGAGAGGTCACGCGGTGCGACCATTCGCCGTCATCGGTTAGCAGCACCAATCCCGTTGTATCGGCATCGAGCCGTCCGGCAAAATGGAGCCGATCGCGGTGCGGCAGGTCAACAAGCTCCAATGCGGAAGCGTAGTTACCCTCCTCTTTGTGGGAGCAGACGTAGTTCTCGGGTTTATAAAGCAGGATATAGCGGTTCTGCACAGGGGGCAAAAGCGGCGCATCGTCCAAAAACACGGGCGCATCCTTGGCCACCTTGAGCGCGGGATTTTTGACCGTCTCCTCCCCCACCCTGTCCCACCCTTTGCGGATGGCGGTA
>JBFWML010000073.1:0-4912 GCA_050251635.1 Campylobacterales bacterium
GGCCACAGGATGAGGCAAAGCAAAAAACCGCCCGCGCAGCCGCCAGAGAGGCCTCAAGAGCGCTGCATGAATCGCGCCAGCAAACGCTGATCGCCCATATCGAATCCGAAGCGCTGCTGACCCCCTTTTACCGCGCGGTGCTTAGCGGCATGCACGAAACGGGTCTGGCCTTTAACCGCTGGCATCCGGTCTGGCTGGAGACAATCGGCGAAAGCCACCGCCTGATCGAGCAGGCCGCCGGGGGCGCGCAGCACGCCGCGGCCTGGCTGGAGGCCAACCGCCTGCACGATCCCGACGAGACGGGGGCGGCCGCCGATCGCAGCTATTCGGTGCTGACGCAGGGGGGCAAAATCCTCACCTATGCGCAGGCCTTCGCGCAGGCGGTGGGCGAGGTGACAAGCGCGCTGGGGCGGATGCGCCAAAGGCTCGAAGGGTTAGAGGACGATCGCTTCAACGAAAAAACCCCGTGGCTAAACTGGATTGGCGCGCTGATTGCCGCCTTGGGCGAAGAGTCGCGCAGCCGCACCCTGATTGCGTGGCGCGCGGTGGATGAGGCGTGGATGGCGATCGGCGGGCCGATTCAGCCCGGACACCCGTTGGAATATTACGAAGACGCCTACCGCCGGGCCGTCGCCCCCGAGTGGGATGTTCGCCTGTCGCTGCCCGGCCGCGCCGACGCCTCCCAAAAGGCCGCCGTGGCCCAAATGGCCCGCGGGGTTTACCACGCGCTGGGGATGCCCGAAGGCGAAAAGGCGGTGCTTCACGCGGAGAACTCGCTGGAAAAAACCCGCCTTTTTATGGGCCGTCCGCTGCTTTTTTACGGCGCGCTCTTAGACGGGCTTTTTTCCGCGCAGGTGGTTCCCAACGACGAACAGGTGAGCCGTTCGTATGGCAAAAAGATTTTCGCCTTTGCCGATTCGGTGCTGCAAACGGCCCGGATGCGGCCCTTTATGGCGCTGGAGGAGGAGATTTTCGAGCCGGAGTTTTTGGAGCGTTACCGCACGCTGCTGCACCGCAAAAGCACGCAGTGGATGGAGATTTACCGTATCGAAACCGTGGGCCATGAGTTGGGTCACGTGCTCTGGATGGACGACGCCACCGAAACGGCCATGAACAAAAACGGTCTTTTTAAGCTGATCGAGGAGTTTAAGGCCACCGCCGGCGGATTGATGACCTACTTTGAAAGCAAAGGGGATAAACCGCTGCTGGCCGAGCTGATGGTTTGTCATATTAAGCGGTCGGTGGAGCTGATCGGCTGGCGCGAAAGCCCCGAGGTGAGCGCCTATTACCACGAGGCGCTGATTCATCTTTCGGGCCTATTCGAAAGCGGCGCGGCGCGGTTTGAAGAGGGGCGGCTCGGCATTGATCTTTCGCCCGGCGCCCTTGAGGCGGTGCAGGCATGGTACCGGCGCGTCTATGCCGATCTGGCCCGCCACTACCTGCTAAAGCAAGAGGCGGGGCTCTTTTTGGCCCGCTTTGTTCAAGGGGGGTTGCCCGTCAACCCGGCGGTGGCAAAACTGGTGACGCACTACTGGCAGCGCTGGCAGGCCATTGGCCGGGATGTCTCCAAGGGAACTGCCCGTGTCTGAGGAGCAGCTCACACCCGAACGGCGCGTGGCGCTCTATGAGCAGCTCTTTGACCGTCTGCCGATCAATATCTTTCTCAAGGACGAGTCGGGGCGGCTGCTTTTTGTCAACCGCGCCACGCTGGAGACGGTCGGCCTAACCAAAGAGCAGGCGATCGGGCGGACCGATTATGAGATTTTCCCAGAACCGGTGGCGCGGCTTTTGCGGGAGGGGGACGAGGCGGTTTTTAAGGAGGGCGGCCCGCTCTTTCGGGAGGAGCGCATCGAACACGAAGGCCGGGTGCGCTGGCTCTATTCGGGCAAGACGGTCATTGTCTGCCCCGAGGGCGATCGGCGGCTTTTGCTGGGCTACTCCATGGACATCACCGATCGCAAACAGATCGAAGAGGAGCTGGTGGCCCAAAAGGCGCTGATCGAGCAGGTACTCGACACCGATCCCAACCTGATTTTCGTCAAGGACCAAAACAACCGTTTTACGCTGGTCAATCAGGCGGTGGTTAACCTCTTTGGACTTTCCAAGGAGGCCATTAGCGGCCAGAACAACGCAACCGTACACGCCGACGAAACGGAAAACCGCGTCTTTGAACAGACCGATCAAGCCGTGCTGGAGCGGGGCGAAACAGTCACGCTGGATGAATCCTTTACGCGGCCCGACGGATCGGTGCGCTGGTTTAGAACCATCAAGCGTCCGGTGATGATGGGCAGCGAAACTCAAGTGTTGGGCATCAGCGCCGACATCACCGATCAGCGGGCCTATGAGGAGCGTCTGAAAAAAGCGCTTCACGCCGAAAAGCAGTTTATCGCCTCCATGAGCCACGAAATCCGCACCCCGCTCAACTCCATCATGGGTTATCTCGATCTGCTCAAAACCTCGGCGCTGGATGAAAACGGCCGGGATTTTCTCCGCAAGGCGGATGTGAGCGCCCAGCATCTTTTTTCGCTGATTAACGATATTTTGGATATTTCCAAGATCGAAGCCGGGCAGCTCGATCTCTCCCCAGCGCCGCTGGATCTGGATGAACTGCTGCTTGAGTGCGGGGTGATCGTCTCCTCCCGCGTCAACCCCAAGGTCACGCTCAATATCGAGCCGCCGAGGCTGGCGTTTAACCTGCTGGGGGATGCGATGCGGATCAAACAGATTTTTGTCAACCTGCTGGGCAACGCCGCCAAGTTCACCGCGCAGGGGTTTATCCGGCTGAAGCTGGAGCGCCACGAGCTTCAAGCGGGGGGGCAGATTGCGCTGGAATTTGTGATTGAGGACACCGGTATCGGCATTGCCCGGGAGCAGCAGGCGGAGATTTTCAAACCCTTCCGCCGCGCCCACGGCGGCCGCTATGAGGGAACGGGCTTGGGCCTGTACCTTTCGCGCGCGCTGGCCGAACGCATGGGCGGGACAATCCGCGTCGAGTCGCAGGTGGGCCACGGCAGCCGGTTTACGGTGACGATGACGCTGCAAAAAGGGCAGACGCGCTCGGTACAGACCCGTTTGGAGGGCTTTAATCTGCTGCTGATCGGCGACGATTCGGCGCTGCATCTGCTGATGGATGAAGCCGAGCGGCTGGGCGCGGGCGTGCGGCGGCTTTCGCCCCAGCGATCGGGGCAGGCGCTGGGCGCGGAGCTGGAGCGCCATCTGCGCAGCCGCACCGCGCCCAATCTGGCGCTGGTCGCCTGCGACGAGCTGGAGGATCGCGCCGTGCATATTCTGTGGCTCCTGCGCGACCTGATTCCTTCGACGATGCTGGTGGCGGTGGGGATGGCCGGAGGTGCGAGCGAAGAGGCCGACGCGGTGGTGGCCAAACCGCTCTTTTTATCGACCCTGATGCGCCTGCTGGCCGATCAGGTCAAAGACCGCGCCAAACTGATGGGCGACTGGAGCGGATCGCGCATCCTGATGGTGGAGGATGTGGAGATCAACGCCGAGCTGGCGCGGGAGATGTTTAAACGCTTTTTCAATACCGATCTGCAAGTCGCCCGCAGCGGCGAGGAGGCGATTTGGCGGCTCAAAAACGAGAAGTTCGATCTGGTCTTTATGGATATTCAGATGCCCGGCTGCAGCGGGATCGAGGCTACGCGATCAATCCGGCTCTTTAATCCGGCGATTCCCATCGTGGCCATCAGCGCCAACGCCTTTGCCGAGGATGCCGCCGAGGCCAAGGCCGCAGGCATGGACGATTACCTGACCAAACCCATCCGCAAGGAGCGGGTGGCGGAGGTGCTTTCGCATTTTCTTTCCAGACGCGCCAAAACCGAGGAGCCCGAAACCATGACCCTAAAAGCCCGTATCCGCACCTACTACGAACGCGAGCACAGCAAGGAGAGCGCCGCGCGCCTAAGCGAACTGGCCGCCTCCAGCCTGCTGAGCGAACTGGGCCGCCTCAAGGCGCTCTTGCACGCCACCGTCGAGCCCGACGCGCTGCGCCAGTGCCTGCACCGCTTAAAGGGGATTTTGCTCAACAGCGGGTTTCTTGATTTGGCCAAAAAGGTCGCCGAACAGGAGCGCGCCATGGGCGAAAGCGGTTTGCCGGAGATCGACTTTCTCGATCGGCTGCTGGTGGCGCTGGAGCTTGAACCCGACGCCCTTGAAAAGGAGAGTTAATGGAAACGATTGAAGAGGTGGCGCTTATCGGCGTGGATGAGACGGCGCTGCAGGCGATGCTGTTTTTGCCGCCCAAGCCCGAAAAACACATTGTGCTGCTGCACGCCCCCGGCGGCGGCCGCCACGATAGGGCCGTCAAAACCGTCGTCCGCTCCCTTGCCGGTCAAAACGCGGCGCTGCTGGTTCCCGATTTGACCGACGAAACCGAAGGGTGGCACGGTCTTAAGGAGGACGGCTTTCTCGCCTCGCGCGCGCAGGCGGTGATTGTGTGGTTTTTGAACAAAAGCGACGCAAAGCAGCTTAGCGTCTGCGCCATCGAACCCACCCCCGCTCTTCGATCGGCGCTGGAGCAGCTTGCCGGCGTGGAGCGGGTGATTGTCCTTGCGGCGGGCGAAACGCCCCGCTGGGAGACGATTTAGCCCATTAATTTTTTCTTAAAATGACACCAATTTGTGTTTTTTCATAAAAAAACAGGCGCTAGCCTTGATCTCTAAGAAAAAAGTTATACAATAGCGCTCGTTCATCCAACACAGAAAGGACACCAATGACCAAGCCCGAGTTTATCGCCAAGGTAGCCGAAAGCGCAGACACCAGCAAAGCGGAGGCAGAGCGCGTTGTCAACGCCGTTCTGGATACCATCGTAGCCGCACTTGCAAAGGGTGACTCTGTTCAGTTCGTAGGCTTCGGCACTTTTGAAGTACGCAAGCGCCAAGCACGCACTGGCATTAAC
>JBFWML010000074.1:0-4670 GCA_050251635.1 Campylobacterales bacterium
AGGGTGATTGTAGCACCCAAAGAGACCGCCGCCGCAAAAACCGCCGACATAACCCACCACGCTTTGGTGCGCGCGTTTAGGTTGTCCACTACGCTTTTGCCGTTTTCGGACCTGACGGTGCGCGAAAGAATAAAGCCGGTCAGGCTAGAGAGCGACAAAATGGCCAGAAGGCCCGCAAACAAAATAAGATACTCTTGGTTCATGCCAGTGCCTCCACAGCCAAGCGGGCTCGTGTTAAAAACGCTTCCTTGGTTTCGCCCTCGATCCGCTCAAGCGGCGTGCCAAAACGTACGGTTGCGGTGACGGGTACCGGTAAAAACCGGCCTTTGGGCAGACTGCGGTTGAGGTTTTCCAGATAAACGGGAATCAGCTCGACATGGCGAAACTGCTCTGCTAGGCGGTGAAGACCGCTTTTGAAAGTGCCGGGCAACCGCTGGTTGCTTCGGGTGCCCTCGGGAAAGATAACCAAAGATTCGCCGGCGCGCAAGATCGCTTCGATGGGCGCAAGCGGCTCTTTGGTTTTGATGCCGCGTTCGATCAAAACGGCATTGAGCTCTTGGGTGGCGATGTGGCGGCGAAGCGCGCTTTTGTTCCAGTAGTCTTTGGCCGCCACAATACGAACGCTTCGGCGCATCGGCTTGGGGAAGGCCGCCCAAATCACCAGCGCATCCATATGGCTGGTGTGGTTGGCAAAATAGATTCGTTGTTTTGTGCTAGGCTCGCAACCTTGCCATCTGGGATAAGCACCGATCACTAGGCGAATCAGGGAAACAAGCAGCGAGACTATTTGCATTGAAGCAACTTTGCAATGGCGGATAGCCGCGTAAAGACCGTGAGGGCCGAGCCCAAAAAGATAAGCCACGCTCCCGTTTGCAGGGCATAGACGCTGCCGAGCGTTGCGCTTTCAAGCGCGCCGATAAGGCATGCGGCGGTTAAAACGGCCATGCGGTGCTGTTTGGCCATGGGGCCGCGAAAGTCTTGCGCCAAGCCCAGCGACCCGCCCATCAGCCGTATGTAGGCGGTGAACATGGCCATCAACGCACCGGCCCATCCCAGCCATTCGAGTCCCGCGGCGTAGCCCAGCGCAACAATCAAAAAGGAGTCGGCAAAGCGATCGGGGATTTCGTTGTAAAGCGCCCCCACCGGTGTTTTTTTGCCGCCTTCGATGGCGACCATGCCGTCAAGAAGGTTGCATATCAGCCTAAGCTGGATTGCAATAGCTGTTGCAATCAACACGATTGGGGATGTATCCGCCAACAAAAGCGCGGCCCCGGCACCGGCAAAGAGGATGCTGAGAACCGATATGGCATTGGGCGTTACGCCCAGTTTGGCTAAGCCCTGCGCGGATTTTTGCGCCCATAGCGCCGATCGGCTTTTGATGGGGCGACGGTTGTCGGTACTTTGCTGCATAAACAAGACTCCACTGGCAACATTTAAAAAAGCTTTATGGATTGTAAAGTAATTTTGCTTTCTGTTTCAGGGCGCTAAAAGTAATGCGAAAGCCGAAGAAACAGCAAGGCGTCATGACTGCCGTATTCGCTGTTTGCTGTGCCCTCGAAGAGATTGGCCCCCGCGCCCAGATTGGTGTTGTCGCCCAAGCTGTAAGCAGTGGCGAGGCTTGCAAAGAGGCTGCCGTCTTGCAGGTTGGCTACAAAGGCCCCCGAAAGCGTCAAAAGCGCGTCGGCGGGGTAGCTAAGCGTTGCGCCCAGATAGCGATCGCGCTCCAAATCCTTGCCCGATTGGTCGTAAAGCGCTTCGAACGCCAGCGTCAGGCCGTTTACAAAACCGTGGTCGAAGCCGAGCATCCCTTTAAAATAGTCCTCCTGATCGGCATGGTCAAAAAACCAGCCCCCCTCAAACCGCCCGAGCGCGCCCGTTTCGCCCAGATGCCATTCGCTTTCCAGTCCCGCCATCTTAAAGCCGTCCGCGTCAATGAGGCTGATGCCGGTTTGCGAACCTAGCCACGGCCCCTTGAGCATGGCGCCGATTTTGTCGCGCTGCCAATCCTGTCGCGCCGTGCCCACCAGCTCAAGGCGCGAAAAATCCCCCGTGTGAACAACGGCATGAACCCCCGCCACGCCGAGGCGCTCGTCGGTTTCGAGGCTGTGGATATTGAGCGGATTAAACAGATCGGTGGGCGTCCACACGCGCCCTACGCCGAAGGGCACGCGAATCAGCCCGGCGTTCACGCTGACCGCGCGGCTTTCGTAGCGGCCGTAAAGGCGGTAAAGATAGAGCCGGTTGGCCTGATTTTCTTCTTCGATCGTGTAACGGTACGGGTCGAAGGGGAGGGGAAGTTCGGCGTTTCTGGCCGCTTGGTAGGCACTGCTTTGCAGATAGCCCGAGCCGATCAGGTGTTCGTTGTCGATCGTGCCGCGCAGGCTAAGGCTTTCGCCCGCATCGGCGCGCCCTTCAAAACGTAGGCGGTTGTAGTCGTAGGTTTCGCCGTCGCCGCCGAAAAGAAAGTTGGTGTTGCTGATGCGCAGATCGCCTTCGATCGCCCACAGGGGCAGGGTAATCAGAAGACTAAGCGTCCTTTTCAATGCGCCCGTCTTTGAGGTACAAGTGCCGTTTGGCTTTGGCAATGACCATCGGATCGTGGGAGCTAAAAAGAAAGGTGATTTTTTTCTCTTCGTTGAGCGTCCGCATCAGCTCCATCAAATCTTCGCCGCTTTTGGAGTCCAGATTGGCGGTAGGTTCGTCGGCCAGAATCAGCGCCGGTTCGCTCACCACCGCCCGCGCCACCGCCACCCGCTGCTGCTGCCCGCCGCTTAGCTCTGTGGGCCGTTTATGCAGCAGGTGATCGATGCCCAGATGCTTAGCCATCTTCACCGCCCGCGCTTCGCGTTCGCTTTTTTCGACCCCCTGCAAAGTGAGGATATACTCGATGTTTTCCAACGCCGTCAAAACGGGGATGAGGTTGTAAGCCTGAAAGATAAAACCGATGCGCGTGAGCCGCTCTTTGGAAAGCTGCCGCTCTTTCATATGGCTGATCTTCTGGCCTTCCAGCACCACGTCGCCCCGCGTGGGGCGATCGAGCCCGCCGATCAGGTTTAAAAGCGTTGTTTTGCCGCTGCCGCTGGGGCCGCTAGCCACGATAAACTCGCCCTTTTCGATCGTCAGCGTCACGCTATCAAGCGCGGTGGTCTGCACTTCGCCGTTTTGGTAAATCCGCGTCAGATTGGTGGTGTGGAGAAAGGCCATGCGCGCTCCTTGGTTGCCTATTGTAAAACAGGGCCGCTTGGAACTTTCAGACCCCGGCGGGCACAATCGAACAAAAGGAGACGCCATGAAAACGCAGTTTTACGCCGCCGCCAGTCTGGACGGTTTTATCGCCACCAATGATCACAATCTGGACTGGCTACTCCAGTTTGGCAGCACCGACGAAACCAGCTATCCGGCGTTTATTCAAGAGGTGGGCGCATTGGTTATGGGGTCGAACACCTACGAATGGCTGCAAAACCACCTAAAGGGCGAACCGTGGCCCTACACACAACCCGCATGGGTGTTGACCCGCCGCAAGCTGCCGTCGATCGAGGGCGCAAATATCCGTTTTGCCGGGGGTGACGTGCGGGCGGTTTATGCCCAAATGGCGCAGGTGGCAAACGGTAAAAATCTGTGGATTGTGGGCGGCGGCGAACTGGCCGCGCAGTTTTACGACGCGGGGCTGCTGGATGAACTGATTGTGCAGATAACCCCCGTGACGCTGGGCGGCGGCAAGCCCTTTTTCCCGCGCAGGGTGATTAAACCGCCCTTTAAACTGTTGGCATCCAAGGTTTACGGGCAGTTTGTGGAGATTTGTTACGGCGTTGAAAAATAAAAACCCCGGCATCAAGACCGGGGTTTGCAGGTTTAGCGCAGATCGAAGCGATCGGCGTTCATCACCTTGTGCCACGCGGCCGCGAAGTCTTTGACGAACTTCTCTTTGCAGTCAGATTGCGCGTACACCTCGGCAATGGCGCGAAGTTGGGAGTTGGAACCGAAAACCAAGTCAACGCGGCTGGCGCGCCATTTGGTTTTGCCGCTTTTGCGATCGCTGCCCTCAAACTCCATTTCGTCTTCGTTCAGCGGTTTCCAGACGGTGTTCATATCGAGCAGGTTGACAAAAAAGTCATTGCTGAGTGTGCCGGGTTTGTCGGTGAAAACGCCCAGTTTGCTCTCCTGAGCGTTGGCCCCCAAGGCGCGCATTCCCCCGATGAGTACCGTCATTTCCGGCGCGCTCAGCCCCAAAAGTTGCGCTTTGTCGATCAAAAGCTCTTCGGAGGAGACGGCGTATTGGGTTTTTTGGTAGTTTCTAAACCCGTCGGCGATCGGCTCCAGGTGCGAAAACGACGGCGCAAAGGTCTGCTCCTGCGTGGCATCGGTGCGGCCCGGCGAAAAGGGGACGGCAATGTTAAAGCCCGCATCCTTGGCGGCTTTTTCGACCGCCGCGCATCCGCCCAGCACGATCAAGTCGGCCAAAGAGACCTTCTTGTTCCCGCTTTGGGCGGCGTTAAAGGCTTTTTGGATCGCTTCGAGTTTGTCGATCACCTTCTGCGATCCGGCGTTGGCTTCCCAGTTTTTTTGGGGTTCGAGCCGGATGCGCGCGCCGTTAGCCCCGCCGCGTTTGTCGGAGTTTCTAAAGGTCGAAGCCGATGCCCATGCGGTGCGGGCCAGTTCGAGATCGGAAG
>JBFWML010000075.1:0-4365 GCA_050251635.1 Campylobacterales bacterium
TTGCCAATGTTTAGCCACGGCGGAAGTTCGTTTATTAACTTTATGATCCTCTTTGCCATGATAGAAAATCTGCTTGCTTTCAGGTTTAATTTTCTATATACTTCGGCCCTTCATTCGGCGGACTGATCATGGCGTTTTCCCCGTCTTTACCGCAACTTTCCGGGCCCTTAGCTCAGTGGTTAGAGCTGTCCGCTCATAACGGATCGGTCGCAGGTTCGAGTCCTGCAGGGCCCACCACCCAAAAAGGCCGGCATGAACAAGCCTGATCTCAGCTCCCTTTCGGACTGGTCTCAAAACGATGTGCTTCAAAACCTTGAACATCTTATTAATCAAACCTACATTGCCGAACGCAATTTCAACGAACTGACTCAGCTTTTCAAAGGGGTGATCGACGCGCTGCCAACGGCGCTATGGGTACTCAACGCCGACGGTTCGATTCTTCTAAACAACGAAAAAGCCCGCGCCGCCCGGATCGACCCCGCCTCCATCCGGCTGGAACAAAACGACACCGAAATCGAAGTGGATAACCGCTTTTATATTTTGCAGGTTTCCAAACAAAACGACAAAACGATCATCGTCGCCACCGACAACACCAAAAGCCGCCGCAACGAACGGCTGATCGCCATGGGTCAGATGGCCGCGCACTTAGCCCACGAAATCCGCAACCCGGTCGGATCGGTCGCGATTTTGGCCTCCACGCTCTTTGGCCGCGTGGATATCCGCTCCAAGCCGCTGGTATTGGAGATTAAGAAGTCCATCTGGCGGGTGGAGCGGATCGTCAAGGCCACCCTGCTCTTCTCCAAGGGTTTCACCCTCAACCCGCGCCGCTTTTCGCTGGCCGAACTTAAAGAGGAGCTGGAAACGGCGGTGGGGAACTACTCCTACAGCAAGCCGATCCGCTTTGAATTCGATCTGCCCGCTGTGCCCGTCAGCGCCGATTACGATCTGCTGGGTCTGGTGCTTCAGAATATGCTCTTTAATGCGATCGATGCGATCGAGGAGCATGACGACGAAGAGGGATGCATCACCATCGGCTACCGGGACGAAGAGGGTCTGCATGCGCTGGAGGTGTGCGACAGCGGCAAACCCTTTGAAAACCCGGAGCGGATTTTTGAGGCGTTCTACACGACCAAAACCAAAGGCCACGGTCTGGGACTGATCCTCTCAAGACAGATTATCGAGGCCCACCGGGGCGAGATTGGACTCGTGCCCGATCGGAAGGGGTTTTTAATTCGTTTTGAGGGCGTTTCTTAACTGATAGGTAATATCCCCCGCGCCAAAGCCGATCACCAGTCCGCTGCTTAGATCGCAGAGGGTTTTAGCGGTTTTATAGTCGGGCGCGAGCACCGGGTTATAGCGGGCAAACAGCGTTTTGAAATCCAGCTCCACGGGCGCTTCCCCCGCCGCCCAGACCGGCAAAATCACCAGCCGATCGACACCGGCAAAACACTCCACAAACCGATCGAGGTTGTGCACCGTGCGGGAGTATTTATGGGGCTGCCAGATGGCGGTCACCTTGCTTAAGCCCAATAATTTGGCGTAGGTTTTAGCCGCGTTCAGAGTCGCTTCGATCTCGGTCGGATGGTGGGCATAGTCGTCGATCAGCACAAAATCCGCTTCGCGTTTAAGCACGTCAAACCGTTTTTTAATGCCCCGGTAGTTTTGAATGCGCTGCCGGATTGTTTCCACATCCAGCTTGTCCATCGCCGCCAAAACCGCCAGCGCCGCATCCAATGCGATATGTTCGCCAAAGCCCCAAACGCAAAACTCGCCCAAATCCCTCAGGGTAAAGCAGGTGAAGGGTTCGCCTTCAATCACCTCGTAACGCAGGTTTTGAATGTCGCGGGCGGCATAAAGCCGGATCGCGTCGCCCTCATACTTGCCCAAAAAAGGGTCTTCGGCGTTGATAACGCGGATTTTCGCCATACCCAGAAACTCACGGTAAGCGCCGTAAAACTTGTCGAGATCGTAGTCGTAGTACTCCATATGCTCCGGCTCGGCGTTGGTCACCAGCGCGCAATAGGGGTTTGATTGCAGAAAACTCGCGTCCGACTCATCTGCTTCGAACACCACGGTTTTGCCGCCCTTAAAACGGACGTTGGAGCCGAAGTTTTTGGCCTCCGCGCCAATGAGCGCCGTGGCATCGAGGATTGTCGCCAAAATGGCGGTCGTGGTGCTTTTGCCGTGCGCACCGCCCACGGCGAACACCTCCTTTTCGCTCAACATCAGTTTCAACGCATCACGGCGGTGTAAAACGGGGATATTTTTGGCCTTCGCCGCGACCACTTCGACGTTATCGGGTTTGATGATCGCCGAATGGATCACCAGATCGTGATCCGCGATGACCGAGGCGTCATGGGGGACGTTGATGCGGATATTTTCGTGTTCGAGTTTTTCGACCATCGGGCTATGGGCAACGTCCGAACCGCTGACTTCGTGCCCTTCGTGAGCCATAAACCGGGCGATCGCCGAAATGCCGATGCCGCCGATGCCGATAAAATGAATTTTCATTGTTTCCACTCTTTCAAAAAGGCCGCCACGCGCTTTAGTGCCTCTTCGGTTTCTTTGGGTTCATGCACCAGCGAAAGCCGGATGTAGCCAAGCCGATCGGCCCCCCGGCTTAAAAAGGTGCCGGGCAGCACCGAGAGCGCATAGTTTTCATAAAGCGTTTTAGCCGCCGCCAGATCGTCGCCGACAAATATCCACAGATAAAAGGTCGCTTCCGGCACGGCGACGTTAAGCATTTTTCGCGCCAGTTGCCTATTTTGCGCGTATTTTTGGCGGATCGCTTCGGCGTGAAGGTCATCGCCCCACGCGGCGGCGGCGGCCATTTGCAGCGGCACGCCCGCCGTGTTACCCGCGTAGGTGCGATAGAGCGCGTAACCCTTGAGAATTTCAGCGTCCCCGGCCACAAAACCGCTGCGAATACCCGCCGCGCTGGAGCGTTTGGAGAGCGAATTCATGACGATGATGTTTTTAAAGGTCGGATTGCCCGCTTTGATCGCCGCCTGCAAAAGCGAGGGCGGCGGCGCGGCATCGTAGATTTCGCTGTAACACTCGTCACCCAGCAATACAAAACCGCAGGTCTGAGCCTTTTTGACCCACCCGATCAGCTCGTCCAGACCCAGCACCGATCCGGTTGGATTGTTGGGGCTGTTGAGAATGACCAGATCACAGCCTTCAAGGCGCGGATCGTTGATGTCAGGCTTAAAGCCGTTTTCGGCGGTCAAGTCCAACAGAACGCTTTGGGCGCGGCACGCCTTGGCCGCTCCTTCGTAAATCTGATAAAAAGGGTTCGGATAGGCGATCGCCGGATTTTTGCGATCGAACAGCAGAAACTGCGGAAAGTTAAAAAGTGACTCGCGGGTACCCAGCGTGGGCAACAACTGGCTTTCGTTCAGCGTCACGTCAAACCGGCGCTTGACAAACCCGATCTGAGCGGCTTTAAGCTCAGGAATGCCTGCGCTGGCGGGGTATTTGCTGAAGGCCGCTTTGTTTTCGCACAGGGTATCCAGGATGATCGGCGGCGTGGGAAACTGCGGTTCACCGATCGTTAGCGCCAAGGGTTTCAGGACGGGATTTTGCGTTAACCCCGCAAAATGGGCGCGGAGTTTTTCGAAAGGATAGGATTCAAAACCGAAATTCATTATTTTCTTTCCAGCACCACGGCGCTTTCCAAATGCGGCGTGTAGGGGAATTGATCAAACAGTGCCAGCGCTTTAACCCTGTGGGTGTTTTCCAGCAGCCGCAGATCGCGGGCCAAGGTTTCGGGGTTGCATGAAACGTAAATCATCTTGGGCATTTGGCTAGCCAGCGCCAGCGAATCAGGGTCAAGCCCGGCGCGGGGCGGATCGACCAAGGCCGCTTGAAAATTCAGGCTGTCTAAATCCAGATCGCTCAGGCGGTTAAAGGGACGCACCTTCGCGATCGCCTGCGCAAACTCCTCGGCCCCCATCCGGGCGAAAAAGATATTATCCACGCCGTTTTTTTCGGCATTTTCCCGCGCCGCCGCCAAGGAGCTTTTGGAGATTTCGATCGCCACGGCGCGACCAAAGCGCGTCGAAAGCGGCAGGGTAAAGTTGCCGTTGCCGCAATAAAGCTCCAAAAAATCGCCCCCGGTTTTGGGTGTGTGCTTGAGCGCCCAGCCGATCATGGCGCGATTAGCGTAGCCGTTGGGCTGGGTAAACGATCCTTCGATCTGCTTATACGTCCACAGGCGGCCTTCGATCTCGACGGTTTCGGTCACATAATCCCGCCCGACGACTTTTTTGACCCCTTTGCTCCGCCCGATCAGGCTCACATTAAACCGTTCGCAAAAGGCGGTAGCCGCTTCGTCCCATCCTTCGGCCATCGGTTTGTGGTAAA
>JBFWML010000076.1:0-3934 GCA_050251635.1 Campylobacterales bacterium
CCTCGTCGCCCGACACCAGCATCCCGCCGCCGCTGGTGGTGATGATCTTGTTGCCATTGAACGAATAGATCCCCATCCGCCCGAAGGTGCCGGTGTGACGCCCTTCAAAGGTTGCCCCCAGCGATTCGGCGGCGTCTTCGATCAAAATAACGCCGTAACGTTCGCACAGCTCGCCGATCGAAGCCAGATCGGCGCATTGACCGTAGAGGTGGGTTAAAACGAGCGCCTTGGGTTTGCGGGTTTTAAAACACTCTTCCAACAGATTGGGATCGATATTCCAGCTTTTTTCGTCGCTATCCACAAAAACCGGCTCCGCGCCCATAAAGGTGATGGGCGACACCGATCCCATAAAGGTAAAACTGCTGGCCGCCACTTTTTCATCCGCGCCGATGCCCAGCACCCGCAGCGCCAAGTGGATCGCCGCCGTGCCGCTCACAACGCCTAGCGCGTGCCTCGCGCCGGTGTAGCTTTTGATGTCGTTTTCAAAGCCGGTCAGGTTTTCGCCCACGGGGGCGATGTAGTTGCTTTCAAAGGCCGCGTCAATAAAATCCCGCTCCGCGCCGCCCATATGCGGGGGCGAAAGAAAAATCCGTTTGTTCATGCATCCTCATTAATTTTAATGACCCGCGCCGGAACGCCCACGGCGGTGACAAAGGGCGGAATTTCGCCCAGCACCACCGCCCCCGCGCCAATCACCGCCGCTTTGCCGACGTTTGCGCCCTGAATCAGCCGCGCCCCCAGCCCGATATGGCTCAAAGGCCCCACCTTCGCCTCCCCCGCCAGCGCCGCGCCCGGCGAAATATGGGCGTAGGCGCCCACCACGCAGTCATGTTCGACAATCGCCCCGGAGTTGATAATCGCTCCCTCTTCGATCCGCGCGCCGGTGTTGATTACCGCGCCGGGCAGCACCACCGACCCTTCGCCGATATGGGCGTGATTGCTGACGATCGCCGACGGATCGATCACGGTCATAATCCCGATTCCGTCCCGACGCAGCTCTTCGCAAAGACGTTGACGGGTTTTGTTGTTCCCCACGGCAGGGATCACGCCGAAGCGCTCCTGCGCGGCTTTTTGCAAAAAGGTTTCGTAACCGATGCCGCGAGCCGGATCGGCGTCGATAAATCCTTCGACGCGCAAGCCCATCCGCGTCGCGCTTTCGGCGATCACCCGCCCGTGGCCGCCGCCGCCGAGTACATACACCCGATCGCCGTTACCCAAAAAGGGTAACATCGTCGCCTGCCCTTCGGCGGCGATCCCGTCGCGTTTAAACACCTTCCAGATCGTTAAAAACAGAATTTTCAGATCGGTGCAGAACGAGAGACGATCGACATACCAGACATCGTGTTCAAAGCGGCTTTGCCAATCGAGCGTATTGCGGCCATGCACCTGCGCCCAGCCGGTGATGCCGGGCTTGACTTCGTGGCGGCGGGATTGAAAGGCGTTGTAGCGGGGCAGATAACTCATCAAAAGCGGTCGCGGGCCGATAAAACTCATTTCGCCCCGCAGCACGTTAAACAGTTGCGGCAGTTCATCCAGACTCAGGCTGCGGATCAGCTTGCCCGCGCCCTTGAGCCGGGCTTCGTCGGGCAGCAGCGCGCCCATGGCATCGGTTTCATTGGTCATCGTGCGGAATTTGTAGATTTTAAAGGGCGCGCCGTTTTTGCCCGGACGGGTCTGCGTAAACAAAACCGGGCTGCCAAGGCTTGCGCGCACCATCAGCGCGGTCAACAAAAACAGCGGCGAAAAAGCCGCGATCAGCAGCACCGCCAAAAGCCGATCGAGAAACGGTTTTAAAAAATCCCGGTAGAACATTTGGGTAAAATCTGCCTTTATTTTTTAAGGATCATAAGCATGAACGATTCCGCACGAAAAAATCTATACGCCCTGCTTTCACGCCTTTTTTCCAAGGAACTCGACGATCAAGCGGTCGCGGAGCTTAAAAGTCAGAGCGAACTGCTGGAAAATATCGGCGAAAAGAGCGCCGCGTGGTTTGCAAACACCCCCGAAAAGACGCTTCTTGACGCGCTCAATGTGGACTTCACTTCGCTCTTTTTGCTCTACACCCCGCCGATCGAGGCGGCCATGCGGGACAACAGCAAGGAGATTCCCGTTGGGCTGGAAAACCCGGTCATGCAATTTTACCGCCGCCACGGATTTCATATCAATATGAACCTCACCCACCTCAACGCCCCCGATCATCTGGCCATCGAACTGGGTTTTATGGAGGCGCTGATCGGCACCGAAGAACGCGAAGCCCAGCAGGCCTTTTTAGCCGATCATCTGCTTCAGTGGGCGCCGTCGTTTTTGCTGGCCCAAGGTGATGCGGCGGACACCCCTTTTTATCAGGAGCTGTGCGAATTTGCCGCCGAGTTTTTACTGGCGGATTATCAACATCTAAGCGAGGCGGCCAGTGCTGCTGTTTGACCGCTACCTGTGCCTTATTAGTGATCATATGGGGGCACCGTGCCGCGCCTGTATCGACATCTGCCCTACCGGGGCCTTTAGCGTCAAGGGCGGGCGCATCCGCTTTGAAGAGCCGCGCTGCACTGCCTGCGGCGGCTGCGTCGGGGGCTGCCCCACCGAGGCGATGGCGCTGGAGGGGTTTGACGAAGATCACTTCGCGCTGGTCTTTTCCCAAAGCGGCCAAACCCGCCTAAGCTGCCGCGAAAACACCCCCTGCCTGGCCGTCTTCGGGGCGGAACATCTGGCGGTGATGGCACTGCGGGGCAAAGGGGAGATTGTCTGCGATTTAGCCCATTGCGAAGGGTGCGAACACAACCGGGACAACCGCCTGCAAGCGCAGACAAGCACGCAGATTCAAACCGCCAACGGGCTGCTTGAAGAGTTGGGCTTTGCGCCGTCGATCGGGATGCAAAGTGCCAAAACCGAAGGGGATCGGCGTGGCTTTTTTAAGAAGCTTTTTCACACCGCCGTCAAAACCGCCGTGCGCAGCGAAAACGAACACAAACCCGTTGACTCGGCGGTAACCCCCGTGCCCAAACGGCGTATTTTGCTGCAAAACACACTGGCCGGGCTGGACTTTGCAAAGCTCGGCGCGCTCAAAAGTCCGCTCATTGCCGATCGCGCCGTGTCCGATGCCTGCACCGCCTGCGGCGAGTGCGTGCGCATCTGCCCGACCCGCGCGCTAAGCTGGGCGGACGGCGGCGCGGCGCTCACCTTGCAGGCCGATCGCTGCGTGGATTGCGAACTGTGCGCCGGCGTGTGCAAACCCGGCGCGATCATCCGGCCTGAAACGATCGATGCGCGCGCTTACGTGCGGCGCGAATCCAAAACCCTGAAAACCTTTACCTTTATCGAATGCGACACCTGCGGCACCCCCTTTGCCGCATTGCCGGGCGTGCGCACCTGCGAGCCCTGCCGCGCCTACGCACAGGATTTCGGCGATATGTTCACCCCGGCGTGGAAACTGGAGCAGTCGTGAAATACTGGATGCTTGCCGCATTGTTGCCCCATCTTAAAACCCAGGGCAAGCTGCGGCGCATCCGGCGGGTGGGCGAAAACCGTCTTTGGCTGGCCTTTGAAAAGGAGAGCTGGATTATCGACCTGACGCCGTCGCAAAGTCTGATCGCCCCCCACGAACCGGCCCTGACGGGACGCGACTGGGCCACCCCCTTTGACGTATTGACGCAAAAATATCTCACCCAAGCGCAACTGACGGATGCCGCCTTGCTTGGGCAGGACAAAATTCTCAAGCTGGACTTCGAAAAAACCGGCAGCTACAAAGCCACCCGCAGCAGCCTGATTCTGGAGCTGACCGGACGCTACACCAACGCGGTGCTGCTGGATGAAATCGGCGTGTTTTTGGAGGTGCTCAAACGCGTGACAAACACCGTGCGCACGCTGGCCCCCGGCGAGCCCAACGCTCCGCCGCCGCCTCTGGCCAAAGCGCCCGTGATGCAAGCGTGCGAAGATT
>JBFWML010000077.1:0-3916 GCA_050251635.1 Campylobacterales bacterium
GGCGGGTTCCGGTAAATTCGGGCTTGTTTCGGGGCCGGTTTCCGGGCTGACGGCGGTTTTATTCGCCCCGTTAGGACGCTCGATCGGCTCGCCGAAACGGTACTGTTTGCCCAGCTGCTTATAAACCTTGTCCGGGTTTTGCAGTATGAGCTGATCGGCTCCGGCATTGGCAAGAGAACCCAGCACCAAGGCCGTCAACGCGGTCTTTTTCACCCTAATCCCTTTTTGAGTAGAATACCCCACTTTTTGCAAGGGGGTCGCCCAATAATGTGTCCGGTGGAAACTATACCATACCTGAGAGAGCTGCTTTTTGGGGTGGTGGTTGCGCTGGCGGCGTGGGCGATGTTCGGGCCGCAGAAATGCCCATGTAAAAAAGAGCTTGAAGCGCTCAAAAAAGAGATTGAAACCCTGAAGCGGGATCGATGAAAAAAATCCTCGTCATGGCCGACGGCGCGGTGGCCGTGCGGTTTGTCAAACGGCTGATCGACACCTACTCCGACAGCAACGTTTACGACATCGTTTACTACCAAGAGGGGCTTTTCCCCAAAACCGACGCCATCCATTGCCGCTTTTACCGCTTTGACCCCACCAGCCTGAAAAAACTCGAAAGCATCTATTCCAGAGAGTATGTTGCCGCTTTTATCGTCATGGAGAATGCGCTGGATGTGCAAAGCGCCTATGAAAACCTGCGCCACCTTAGCCGCGAGCTTCCGGTTTCGGTGCTGGATTTCGGCGGGTTTTCGCTGGATGAAACCGATGAAAACCTGCAGGTGGTTCAAGCCGGGGAGCTGCTGGCAAACCGCCTGATGGCATTGATCCCCAACATTCCCGTCAGCGCCCAGTATGTGGGGTTGGGGCAGGGGGAGATTATTGAGGCGCAGGTGCCCTTTGGCAGCAGTTACGCCTACCGTCACGTTTCGAACATCGAGCAGAAAAAATGGAAAATCGCCGCCGTTTACCGCAACCGCGAGCTGGTGCTTCCGCGCCCCTCTTTGATGATCCGCCCCGGCGATAATCTGCTGCTGATCGGCCAGCCGAGCATTTTAAAAAGCGTTTACAAAGCCATCAAGATCGAAACCGGCCAGTTTCCCGCGCCCTATGGCCGCAACCTTTATCTGCTGCTGGATATTTCGCGCAAACGCGCCGCGCTGGCCAAAAAAGAGCTCGACGCCGCACTGAATCTGCACCGGCGGATTAAGAACAAAATCCTGTTTATCAAGGTGATCAATCCCGATTCGCTGGATCTGCTCGCCGCTTTGCGCAGCATCCGCGCATTGGATGTCGTGGTCGATGTGGCCTATGGCGCCTTTGACGTGGAGCGGGAGCTTTCGGCGGAGGTGAGCCGTCTGAACGCAGGACTGACGCTGGTGAGCGCGGAGTTTTTCGCCAGGGAGGAGAACCGCCGGCTTTTGTTTAAAACCAAGCGCCCGGTGCTCAAGCTGGGGGAAAAATCGATGGCCGATCTCAAAACCGCCAGCGTGATGCTCTCGGCCAATCCGATGCTGGAAAACATCTCTTCGGCCATGTTCGATCTCTCCGCCCAGATGGCCCTTTCGATGGTGCTTTTTTCTGCCGAATCCGACGGCGAGGAGTCGGCGGCGATCGTGGAGCATTATGAGAATCTGGCGCTGATTCACTCCAAGCGCCTTGAAATCCGCAAAAGCGAAACAAACCCGATCCGCGCGCTGCGCAAGGAAGAAAACTCGCTGGTGTTTTTACCCTTTGAAGCCTCGCTGATTCACCGCAGCTGGCTGGATGTGTTCAAGGTCCGGCAGGTCGAAAAGCTTTACGGTCTGCTGGATAAGCATTATCAGATTTTTATTCCGGTGCTCTAAGGAGAGCGTATGACAATTGAGATTTCCCTAAAAAAAACCGTTGACGACAGCTATCCGATCGAGCTCGGCCCGATCGGGCGCATTGCGCACAACAACAAAGTGGCGGTGGTGACCAACCCGACCGTTTCGGCCCTGCATCTTCAAGCCCTGCTTTCGCGGATTGACGCGCCCGAAGTGAGCGTTGTCACCGTGCCCGACGGCGAACAGCACAAGACGATGCAGACGCTCCAGATGATTTTGGAGCATCTTTTCGAGCACCGCTTTGACCGCAAAAGCCTTCTGGTGGCCTTTGGCGGCGGGGTGATCGGCGATATGACGGGCTTTGCCGCGTCGATCTATCAGCGCGGCATCGGCTTTGTGCAGGTACCCACGACGCTTCTAAGCATGGTGGACGCCTCCGTGGGCGGGAAAACCGGCGTCAACAACCGTTATGGCAAAAACCTGATTGGCAGTTTTCATCAACCCAGGGCGGTTCATATCGACCCCGCGTGGCTGCAAACCCTGCCCAAGCGCGAATGGAGCGCCGGTGTGGCTGAAATGGTCAAAATGGCCGCAACGCTCGATCGCGGCTTTTTCGAGTGGCTTGAGCAAAGCGATTTGCGCAACCCTGCCCAACTCCAAGAGGCGATCGCCAAAAGCGTTCAACTCAAGGCCGACGTGGTTGCGCAGGACGAAAAAGAGACGGGTCTTCGGCAGGTGCTCAACTACGGCCACACCTTCGGCCACGTCATCGAGCGAGAAACCCGCTATGAAACCTATCTGCATGGCGAGTGCGTCGCCATGGGGATGGTGATGGCCAACAATCTTGCCGTGGAGCTGGGATTGCTGAGCGTTGCAGATGCCGATCGGGTGCGAAGAGTGTTGGCGCGCTATGAACTGCCGTTGTCCTATCCCGTGGCCGATCCCGCGGCTTTTTATGACGCTTTCTTTTTGGATAAAAAAACCAGCCGGGGTAAAATCACCTTTGTTTTGCCCAAGGGCATCGGCGGCTACGCGCTGGTGGACGACGCGCCGCAGGCATCGGTTCTAAAAGCAGTTAAGGGGTAGTTTGATGAGACGGCTTGCCGGGTTTTTGTTGCTGATTGCGCCGCTGTTTGCCGCCGTTTCCGATCAGGAGGCCGCTTCGGCCACTGCCGAGGCGCAGCGGATCGAGCTGCAAGAACACCTCGTGCGCCTAGAGCAGCTCGAAGGGCGTCTGGACCCGGATAATATCTGGGTGAAGCGCTTTTACGATCACCGCGACTATCTTCAGCTCAAGGCGGAAAAGGATCAGGTTCAAGCCGATCTCAAGCGTCTTTCAACCAAACGCGACGCGGCCTCCAGACAGCGCCATGCCCAGCTTCAGGAGCGTTTCGAGACCCTTCAGGCGCGTCTGGAGCTGCTGGGCGAAATCGGCACCAATCCCTACGAGGCGCTGACAAAGGTCGATCCCTTCGGCGATGCGCCGGAGGTGCGCAACCCCTTTGCTATTTTGAGCGGCTTGTCGTTCCTGCGCGAAGGCTCGAGAATACTCCGCGACTCCTATGGCCGTCTGGACTCCTTGCGCGCCACGCTGGAGATTCAAAGCGAACGCAGACTGCACATGGAGCAGGCCGCCGCTTTATATAAACAATCCAAAGAGCAGAACCAGTCCAGGCTGATGACCCAGCGCGCCGAGGAACTGACGCCGATGATCGCGTCGCTGAGCAACACCTATGAGGTGTTTTCCACCGCCTTGAGCGTGCAGGAGAAGCGCTTTGCCGCCCAAGAGGCGCAGGTGACCAATCAGATCAAAAACGAGACGGTCAAGCTGATCAATATTTTGGTGATTATCGGCGTGATTATCGGATTGACCTTTCTATCCAAGCTGATCGCCAAGCGCACGATCGACGACGGCAACCGGCTTTTTAGCGTCAACCGCGCGGCCAATATCGTGGCCTTTTTTATTATTGTGCTGGTGCTGCTGTTTAACTACATCAACAATATTCTCTATTTCGTGACGCTGTTGGGCTTTATCTCGGCGGGTATCGCCATTGCCATGAAAGACTGGTTTATGAGTCTTTTAGGCTGGCTGGTGATTGTCATCGGCGGGTCGATCCATA
>JBFWML010000078.1:0-3883 GCA_050251635.1 Campylobacterales bacterium
GTGGATGCCGTGCAGCCCCGCGAGATCGCCACCCTTAACCACCTGCTGCTCTTCTCCGGTTGCATGAAACCCGGGATTGACCTTGGCAATCTCTTGGGCGGCGGTCTTTGAAACAACGATTTTCGTACCCTCCAAAACGGCAATGCCCGCATCCACGATGCAGCCGTCGCCAAGCGGGATACCCGTGACCGAGTTGGCGCCCAGCAGCGTGTTTTTCCCGATGGTCACCGGCTTGCCGTCGGTGCCGCTGAGCACGCCCAGAATCGATGCGCCGCCGCCCACATCGGAGCCCGCGCCGACGATCGCGCTAGAAGAGATGCGCCCCTCGACCATGCTCGGTCCGGTGGTTCCGGCATTGAAGTTGACGTAGCTTGCGCCGGGCATAATGGTTGTGCCCGGTGCCAAATGCGCACCCATGCGCACCTTAGAACCGTCAAGCACGCGGACGTTATCGGCGGGAATAACATGCTGCAGATAGCGGGGGAATTTGTCCACAAAGTCGATGCGCGGATATTCGCCCCGAAGTTTCAGTTCGATCTCGTTTTCGCGCAGCCACTCAAGATCGATCGGCTCATTATCGCTCCACGCCACATTGGGCAGCACGCCGAAGGCGCCGGTCAGGTTGAGGCTGCGCAAAGCCGCCTTGCCCGTCGAGAGCGCATACAGTTTCATATAAACCGACTCGACGCTTTTGGGCGCTTCGTCGGCAAAGAGAAACACCACACGGTATTCCCCCGGCTCCAGTCCGTGCTCCTCGCCGATCTCGGCCAGACGCATCAGCACCTGTACGTTTTTATGCTTATCGCCCGCCGTCTCTTCAATAAAGGGGCTAAAGTGATTGAGCGCTTCGTTGATAAAAGCGATACTCACCTCCGCCACCGCTTCGCTGCCGCTGATATCCAGCTTGACGCCCGCCGCCTTGAGCGCAGCCATGTAGATTGCGGCGCTTTTGTAGTTCTCTTTCCAGTTAATCAGCGGGTAGGTTGCCTGCAAAACTTTTTCGTTGTTGGTGCGGGCCACATCGACGCGGCAAACGCCGAAGGCCAGCGGCTCGCGCCAGTCGGCGCTTTTTTGGAAGGTTTCGACGGTTTTTTCAAATTGTTCTTTGGTATTGACGGCCATAGCCATTTCTCCTGAGGTTAAAATTGAAGCGCCATTGTGCCAGCAAACGGATAAATCAGTTGGGAACGTAACGCACCAGCAAGAGGCGGCGGTTGCCCGAATCAAGCAGAAAAATACGCCCCTGCGAATCGACGGCTACAGCGGTCGGCTCCTTCAGCGGACTCTTTTCGCCGGGTTTTTTTGCTCCGATCGCGGTGCGCACGCTGCCATCGGCGGCCACGACGCGAAGGGCATGGTTGCGGGAGTCCGCCACCAGCAAAAATCCGGCCGGATGCCACGCGAGCCCCAGCGGATAGTTGAATGATCCTTTTTTGCCGTCTTGATAGCCAGCCACGCCTGCGCCCGCAAGGGTTTGCACCCAGCCGTCCAGCGATACTTTTCTGACCGCATGGTTGAAGGTATCGGCCACATAGAGATTGCCGGCGGCGTCCAGAGCCAAGTCGGCAGGCCCGGCAAAGCGGGCCGCCTCCCGCGCGCCGTCGATGAAGGCCATTTCGCCTCCGGCAAAATCAGACACCTCCCCGCTTGCGTCAATCCGGCGGATTTTGTGGTTAAAGGTATCGGCCACCGCAATGCCGCCGCCCAAAAGCCCGATCAGCGACGAGGGGCCGTCAAACCGCGCCGAAGCGGCCGGGCCGTTTTGGTGCCCTTTTTCGCCGCTGCCGGCCACGGTGCTCACATTGCCGTCGAAGATCATTTTTCGGATCTTCTGGTTGCCCGCATCGGCCACATACAAATCGCCCGCCGTGTCGATCGCCACCCCCTGAGGCAGCGCAAACCGCGCCGTTGCGACGATGCCGTTACGATCGCCATACCCTTCAAAACCGGCCAGCACACGCCATTGCGACTCCCCCCAGGCAAGGCTAAGCAGCCGGTGTCCCGCTTCGTCGCTCACCACGGCGCCGCGCACCGGATCGAGCACAATCGAGCGGGGAACAACCTCGCCTAGCGCCTCTTGAAACGCAAACTCGGTCACCGTTTCAAAACCGGGCTCGAAATAGCGCTCCGCGCCCCATGCCAAACCCGCAACGCACAACAACGCCAGCCAAATGCGCATCATCAGCCGTGTACCAGCATCAGCTCGTATTCACCCTCCTGGTTCTCCACCAGCCGGATGCGCACCACCCGATCCCCTTCCCCGATCACCTGCAAAAACTCCTTGCCCAGCACCGGCAGGCGGTAGCGAATCTCGTTGTGACCGATCCATGTGGCCGACTCATTCACAATCACCGCCTCCAGCACCTCCTTGTCGAAACGTTCGATCTCAATCTTTTTAGCTTCAATCTTCTCCTCCAGCTCGCCCTGCAGGGATTCAAGGGCCTCTTGCTTCTTGAGTGTGCCCAGAAACTCTCTAGCCATGCGCATGAAAGCCTCCGAAGGCGGGCGGCCCTCTTTTTTGTCTTCGAGAATTTTTTGCTGGATTTGCTTGAAGCTCTCTTGGTTTTTTTTGAGATAGCTCTGGTTTTTTTCCATCGCCTTCTTGGCGTCTTCGATCTCTTTTTTAAAGCCGTCCACCTCGGCTTGGGCGGCGCGGATGGCTTTGGCGCTGACCTCGTTGGCCATCGGATCGATGCTGAGACGGTTTTCGCCCTTGGTCACCTGCTTGACGGTGATCGACTTGCTGGCGTTTAGGCGAACCTTGCCCCGCAGGTTGGCGACGGTGACGTGGCTGGCGTTCACCTCGCCGCCCACCGCCTGCTCAATCACGGCATCGACCGCCTCGACCCGACCCCCCTCCAGACTTCTGACCTTAACCTCGTCGCCCTTGGCCAACCCGCGCAAAACATTCACGTCGATCGACTTGGCAAAGAGCTCGCTGCTCTGGTGGGTCTGTCCGGTAATCAAAACCTTTTCGGCCTTGATCTTCGCGCCGCTGGCCACGCTGCCGTTGACGTTGACTTCCATCGCCTCAACCACCATGTCCGCGCCGATAACCTCCTCGGAGGGGTCTTTGCCCTCCACTTGAATCTTGACCTCTTTATCCACGCCCGCGCGCACGTTCCCGGTGGATTTCATGCGGATGTCGCCGACGGTGACGGTTTTGTCGATGGAGAGCACATTGCCCTCCAGCTTGACATAGCCTTCGTCTTTGGCGAAATAGCGTTTAACGCCCTCTTCGCTTTTGACCTCCACGGTCGCTTCGTCCACGCCAAAGTCGGGGTAGTGCTCCACCTTCGGTTCGCTCACCTCGATAAAACGGCCGCCGAAGGTGCGTCCGGGCTTGCCGTTTTTGGGTTGAATATACTCCACCAGCAGTTCGCCCGCCGCCACTGCCTTGACAAAGCCCCGATCGGCATAATTGACGCGATCGCCTTCGCTTTCGCCCTGCCCCTTTTGGCGGTAGTGCCAGATAATCCGGTCATCGATCGTCTCAACCGGTTGCGGCCACGCCGCCAGCGGGATGCGGATTTCCTGCTTGAAAGGCTCTCCGGTAGCCAGCTCGGCCAGCTTGTTCATGCTGTGCCGCAGCGCGTCGTCGAGCAGGTAGATAAACATCCCGTTTTTGAGTTTGACTTTATTAAAGTAAAGAAAAAGCTGCTGCTTGATGTCGGGGGTGTTCTTGATGACGGAGCCGGGCTTTAAGATCACCTCGGCGCCGGAGTGGAACTTGTCGGCGTTGATGGACATCTGAAATTTAAAGGGCTGCGCCGCCAGCGGTCTGAAGCGGATGAGATACTCCTGCATCAGTTGCAAGCGCGGATCGAGCAGATAATCCACATTGCGGATTTTTTCCAGATGCTCCTTGCCAAAGGGGGCGTAC
>JBFWML010000079.1:0-3701 GCA_050251635.1 Campylobacterales bacterium
CTGGAAGTCAAGCACCACTTCGCCGATGATACTGCAGCCGACGGTTGTGGGAAAGTAGGGCGCTGCCGGGGGTCTTCTTAATGAGGCTCCTTCTTATCTTTCTTTATTCAGATTAAATACCTTTAAAAACTTAGCACCAGAATGGCTTATTCCATCTCTAGGCTCATTAACATCAACTCTTCGCCGTCTTTAACTTCAAACGATTCGCTATGGCAATGGGGGCAGACGAAGGTCAGTGTCTCCAGTTCGCTCTCTTTGCCGCAGTCGCGGCAGGTGATGACCACATTTTGAAGCTGCATATCCAGCTTGGCCCCTCTGCAGAAGCTTTCTTCATTGAATACGTCATAGGCGGCTTTGAGCAGTTCGGGCTCGACGCCGCTGAGTTTGCCGACCTTGATACGAATGGTGTTGACTTTGACGGCTCCGGCTTTTTTGGCTTCGTCCTCGCATAAATCAAGCAGTGCTTGAACGATAGAGTATTCGTGCATCAGCAGATCCTTGGCAACAGTTCGCCGGAGGGCATATCCAAAAAGCGGGCTGTGCCGTGAGCGGTTTTTAACGCAACGCGGCCGGCGTATTTTCCGGTTACTTCGCCGATTAGTGCAGCGTTTGCGCCTAGGGCGTGGTTTTGCATCAAATCGCAGGCTTTCAATGCAGCCTCCCGGCCTCGCACAGCCACGATCATCATCCCTTCGTTGGCGAGCGAGTAGGGCTCAAAACCCATCAGTTCGCAGGCCCCCTGTACTTCGCGGCGGACGGGAATATCCGGTTGATTCACGGTGATGGGTTGATTGGCGCTGATGGCCCATTCGTTTAATACGGCCGCTAATCCGCCACGGGTGGCATCACGCAGGGCTAGGATGGGCAGCTCGGCTTTGAGAAGTCGATCGACCAAAGGCCAGAGCGAAGCGCAGTCGCTTTTAAGATCGCCCTGCAACTCAATCCCTTCGCGGGCGGCAAAAATTGCCGCGCCGTGATCGCCGCTGGTTCCGCTGGCAAGGATAAAATCTCCCGCTTGCAGATTGGCCGGGCTTAGCCCCTCTTTTTGCACTTCGCCCAATGCGGTGGTGGTGATAAACAAACCGTCGGCTTTACCGCGCGGAACGACCTTGGTGTCGGCGCTAATGAGCTCCGCACCGTTTTTTTTAAGCTCGTCGGCAAAGGAGCGGGCAATATGTTCTAGTTCAGCCAGTAAAAAACCCTCTTCGATAATAAACGAGGCGCTCAGGTAGCGGGGTTTGGCCCCCATCATCGCCACATCGTTGCAGCTTCCGGCGACGGCAAGCTTGCCGATATCGCCGCCGGCAAAAAAGAGCGGGCTAACGGTAAAGCCGTCGGTGGAGACGGCCAGCCGGGCCGGAGGAATCACGGCGGCATCTTCGGCGCGGCGCAAAATGGGGTTGTCCAGTTCGCGCAGAAAAACCCGTTCGACCAGTTCGCGGGTTTCGCGCCCGCCCGCGCCGTGGGCTAGGGTGACGCGGCTCATGAAATCTCGCTTTCGCCGTAGCGGTAGTAGGCGGCGCAGGCCCCCTCGGAAGAGACCATACAGCTTCCGTAGGGGTTTTGCGGGGTGCAGACGGTTTTAAAGAGTTTGCAGTTGGTGGGTTTGGCTGCGCCGCGTAAAATCGTTCCGCATAAACAGGCTTTATGATCGTCGATCGGTTTTTGGGGCAAGGCTTCGGCAAAGCGGGTTTCGGCATCCAGCGCGGCAAATTCTGGTCTGAGCCTTAAAGCGCTGGAGGGAATATCGCCCAAACCCCGCCAGCGGAAATGTTCGCGTTTTTCAAAAACGCGATCAACCAAGGCCTGGGCTTTGGTATTGCCCTCAAAGCTGACGCTGCGGGTGTATTCGTTATCCAGTTTGGCTTCATTCGCTTTTTTCTGCCGGACAATCCGTAAAACCCCCTCCATAATATCCACCGGCTCAAAACCGCTAACCACCACGGGAATATGAAAACGCTCCACCAGTGGAGCGTAGATTTTGGCCCCGGTAATCACGCTCACATGAGCCGGGCCGATCAGCGCGTCGATCTGGCACTCGTCGGAATCAAGCAGCGCGGCGACCGCTTCGGGCACGGTGATATGGTTGATATGAAAAAAGAGGTTTTTTAGTCCCTCTTTGAGCGCGCTTTCGACAATGGCGGCGGTCATGGGGGTGGTGGTTTCAAAGCCGATCGCAAAAAAGATGACCGATTTATCCGGATTTTCGCGGGCGATTTTGAGCGCGTCGGTGGGTGAATTAACAAAGCGCACATCGGCCCCTTCGCCGCGCGCGTTGGCTAGGCTTCCATTTGAGCCGGGCACTTTGATCATATCGCCCAACGTGACCAAAATGACATTTGGCAGTTTAGCCAGCGCCATGGCGTGATCGATGCGCTCCTTGGGCATGACGCAGACCGGGCAGCCGGGGCCGTGGACAAAGCGCACATTTTCGGGCATCAGCAAATTAAGCCCGTACTGCATAATCACATGGGTGTGGCCGCCACACACCTCCATGATATTGACCGGGGACAAGCCCTTAGCTTCGGCGGCGATCTCCTTGGCCAGCGCGCGAATCAGCGCCGGATTGCGGTAGCCGTCAAAAAGCGCCGTTTCGGTTGTGCTCACGGCTGCTCCTCGGCGTCCATTTTTTCGAGAATTTCTTGGTAGATCTTGAGGCTTTCAAGGGCATCTTCTTCGTCGATTTTATTCATGGCGAAACCCACGTGGATCAGCACATAATCACCGATCGCGGGCGGTTCGGGCATCAGATCCAGCCCGACTTCGCGGCGTACGCCCATGGTGTCCACCACGGCACTGTTGTTTTCTTCGTTGATAGAGACAATTTTAGAGGGGATGGAGAGGCACATTATTTGGCCCCCTTCAGATGGCTTTTGACAAAATCCAGCCAAGCGTCAAACCCTTCGCCGGTTTTGGCCGAAAGCGCGATCGTCTCGATTTCGGGCTTGAGTTGTTTGACCTCGCTGCGAACGCGATCGATGCTGAAATCAAACATGGGGGCCAGTTCGGCTTTGGTCACCAGCACCAGATCGGCGGTGCGGAACATGACGGGGTATTTGAGCACCTTGTCGTCGCCTTCGGGGGTGGAGAGCAGCACAACATTTAGATGAGTGCCCAGATCGTAGCTGGCGGGGCAGACCAAATTGCCCACGTTTTCCACAAACAGCACTTGCAGTCCGTCTAGTCCCAGTTGCGGGATGGCTTTTTGCACCATTTTGGCGTCCAAATGACACGAGGTGCCGGTCATGATCTGGTAGGCGCGAACCCCCAGCTTTTGCAGCCGTTCGGCGTCCCGCTCGGTTTCCAGATCGCCTTCGATCACGCCGAAGCTGAAATCCGCTTTTTGGGCGGTGGTTTCCAGCAGGGTTGTTTTGCCGCTGCCGGGGCCGCTCATGAGGTTGATGGTGAGCAGATTCATGTCGTCAAAACAGGCGCGGTTGGCGGCGGCTTCGTTTGCGTTGGCCTTTAGAACGCGGGTCATTACCTCAAGGGTTTTTGGGTTGTTGAGTTTGGGGTTTTGCGAAACGGTGGTTTTGTCGAGAGAGGTCATCAAAAGCTCCGTGGGAAGATGAAGAGATTATAGCCACGGAGCCTTTGAAAATGGAGAAGAAAATTTAACCGTTAGGCTACAGCTCAAAGCGCGTGGTGCGGGTCAGCTTGGAAAAACGCACGCCCTTAAGACCCCCCAGTTCCAGAGCAAG
>JBFWML010000080.1:0-3488 GCA_050251635.1 Campylobacterales bacterium
CTCTTTGGGTGCTACAATCACCCTTGTGCTCTTTGCCTTTATCTCGTTTTTTGCCCTGCGGGAATTTATCACCCTCACCCCGACGCGGCCATCGGATCATGCCTCTTTGGTTCTCTCTTTTTATCTTTTTATTCCGATGCAGTATCTATTAATCGGTATTGAATGGTATGGGCTTTTTTCGATCTTTATCCCGGTTTATGTCTTTTTGCTTCTGCCGGTGGTTATGATTCTTAGCGCCGACACCCAAGAATTTTTATCGCGTATTTCCAAAATACAGTGGGGTCTGTTTATCGCCGTTTACGCCATCAGCTACGCACCGGCCCTGCTGATGCTGGATATTCCGGGCTATGAAGGCAAGAATGCGCTTTTGCTGCTTTATTTGCTGGTGGTTGTTCAACTAAGCGATGTTTTTCAATATGTCTTTGGCAAGCTTTTTGGCAAACGCAAAATCGCGCCCGCGATCAGCCCCTCTAAAACCGTCGAAGGCTTTATCGGCGGAGCTTTGAGCGCCACACTGATCGGCGCGGGGCTTTGGTGGATGACCCCATTTTCCCCGCTTGAATCGGCCGGTATGGCATTTGTGATTGTTTTAATGGGTTTTTTCGGCGGTCTGGTGCTTTCCGGGGTCAAACGCAGCCTAGGTGCAAAGGACTGGGGCGCGCTCATCCAAGGCCACGGCGGCATGATGGATCGCATGGACTCGGTGAGCTTTGCCGCGCCGGTGTTTTTTCACCTAACGCGCTATTTTTTCACCTAAGCCCCCGCGCAGGCGGCCGCAAAAAGCCTTACGCGGGCATTCTTGTCTTTTGTTTTCGCATTACTTCTAAAACCCGCGGTTAAACCGCCCTGCATTATAATGGCCGCCTCTAACGCCAAAGGATACTTATGTTCGGAATGGGACTGGGCGAACTGATTTTAGTGGCAATCGTCGCCATTATCTTTCTGGGGCCGGAAAAACTCCCCAACGCCATGGTTGAAACCGCCAAGTTTTTCCGCAAGGTCAAAAAATCGCTCACCGACGCCAAGGGCGCTCTGGATGAAGAACTCAAGCTGAGCGAGCTCAAATCCGACGCGCTGACCTACAAAGAAAAAATCGAAAACGAAACAAAAGCCATTATGGAAACGACCGGCGTCGAAAAATCCGGGCGCGAGGTGAAAGACCTCTTTAGCGATCTCTCCCTGGACACCCCGAGCCAGAGCGCCACGCCCGTCTCCTTCGAGAAAAAAGATTCAACCCAAAACTCCCAACCCAAGGCCTAACGGATGCTTGAAGATCTCAAACCCCATATCGAAGAGCTGCGCAGCCGTCTGATCAAAATCATCGTCGCGCTGTTCGTGGGCTTTTTTGCCTGCTTTAGTTTTTGGGAGCCGATTCTCAACTGGATCGCACAACCCCTCTACAACGCGCTGGCCGAAGGCTCGGAAGTGATCGCCTACAAGATGGGCGAACAGTTCATCACGGCGGTGATCGTCTCCTTTTTCGCGGCGCTATTGATCACCCTGCCCTATATCTTCTGGCAGATTTGGGCCTTTGTCGCGCCGGGGCTTTACTCCAACGAAAAGGCGCTGGCCGTCCCCTTTGTGCTGGGCACGACCATTATGTTTTTAATCGGCGCGGCCTTTGCCTACTACATCGTTTTCCCCTACGGCTTTACCTATCTGGTCAACTTCGGCGAAGGCTCGGTCACGGCGATGATCAGTATCGGGGAGTACTTAAGCTTCTTTCTTAAGCTGATTTTCGGCTTTGGCGTCTCCTTCGAGCTTCCCGTAGTCTGCTTTTTTCTGGCCAAAATCGGCCTGATCGACGATAAAAGCCTGATCGGCTTTTTCCGTTATGCGGTTATTTTGATCTTTGTCTTCGCCGCCATCTTAACCCCGCCCGATGTGCTGACGCAGTTTTTGATGGCCATTCCGCTGGTGTTTCTCTACGGCGTTTCGATCCTGATCGTCAAAGCCGTTAACCCCGCCCCCAAAGAGGAAGAGGCCGCCGCCTGAGTTTCCGGCTCGAAGACTACGACTTTACGCTGCCGCCGGAACGGATTGCCACCCATCCGGCCAGCCCCCGCGAAAGCGCAAAGCTGCTCGTTTACGATCGCGCTCTTGATCGCATCACCCATGCCACCGTGGGCGATCTCGGCAGCTTTATTCCCCTAAACGCCGCGCTCATCTTCAACAATACCCGCGTGATCAAAGCGCGAATTTTCGGCACCAGGAACGGCGGCGGCAAGAGCGAGCTGCTCTTTATCCGCCCGTGGGAAGAAGGCTTTTTGTGCCGCATCCGGGGCAAGGTGCGTATCGGCAGCCGCCTTGTTTTTGAGGCGGGTCTTGAGGCCGAAGTCACCGCCCTGAAGGAAAGCGGCGATCGGCTGGTGCGCTTTTATGAAAACGGTGCTTCGATCGGGCTCGATCGGCTGCTGGCGCTGCTTGAACAAATCGGCCATGTGCCCTTGCCACCCTATATCAAACGCAGCGATACCCGGCAAGACGAGCGCGACTACCAAACCCGCTTCGCCAAGGAGTCCGGCAGCGTCGCCGCGCCGACAGCCTCCTTGCACTTTACCGACGCGCTGCTCTCCCAAGTGCGGGGCGCGCACCCCTGGGCGGAGGTGACGCTGCACGTGGGACTGGGCACCTTTGCCGGGGTGGAGGCCGACGATATCCGCCGCCACCCCATGCACAGCGAGCGCTACCGCGTCCCTGCCGAAGCAGCGCGGCTGATCGATTCGGCGCAACCGCTTCTGGCCGTGGGCACCACCGCCTGCCGCACGGTCGAATACTACGCCCGCACCCGCCAAAGCGACGGCGAATGCGATCTGTTTTTGCATCCGGGCAATCCGCCCGTGCGGGTAAACCACCTGATGACCAACTTTCACCTGCCCCGATCGACGCTGATTATGCTGGTGGCCGCCTTTGCGGGACTGGAAACAACCAAACGGCTCTACGCCGAGGCGATCGAGCGAAATTATCGTTTTTATAGCTATGGGGATGCTATGCTTATTCTCTAAGAAAAAGGAGTTTGGGATGTACGAGCAGGAAAAAAGCGTTTCATGCGGCGAGACCGCCGATCGGCTCAAGGACTTGGAGGCAAAAATTCTCTCCTTGGACAACCACTTCAACCGCAAAAACTTCACGCTTAAATGCGGCGAACACGAACTTCACTTCGACAATTTTTTGGCCAAACACGTGCTTTCGGCAATCCGCTCAACCCTCCAGCACGAGGTGAACGAACTGCACAAACAAACCCACCACGACGCATGCGAGCGCCCCTAGAGGATATGTAAAAAACCTTTACTGGCGCGAAGCTCCTCATAAATAAAGGTGCGCTCCTCGTGGCTGAAAACCAGCACCTCCAGATGCAAACTGATAAAAGTGCCCTTGGCGCTGGTTTTTGAGGGCTTGAGCGTGTACTCCTTGTTGCCCACAATCTTCTCCACCACGGCGCTCATGGCTGTTTTGTCACGGCCGATCAGCTTGTAGCCCCACTTGCA
>JBFWML010000081.1:0-2846 GCA_050251635.1 Campylobacterales bacterium
CTTCGGGGGCCAAAAATTTGGTTTCATCCCGGCGCAAACAGGTCTGCTGCACGATTTCGCGCGCGCGGGCCAAGGTGCGGCCCGCTTCGCGCTGTTCGTAATAAAACGACGCGGTAATCCCCGTGGGTTTGGAAAAGGGACTGAGGAAAATATCCGCGTACTCTTCGCCGGGGGAGACGCTTTCTAAAAGGGCCAGCAGCTCCTGCGCCGCCAGCGCCGCTTCGTCGTCAAAGGGCGAGGCGATCAGGGCGTTTAACCCCTCTTTGACCCGCTCTTTTTTCTCTTCGGCAGCCCCCTCCACAAAGAGCAGACCCAATAGGCCGTAGATCGCCGCACGGGCCTGATTAATCGCCGCTTGATCGTTATTGTTCATGCCAAATCCTTTTCCATCATCGCTTTAAGCATCACTTTGGGTTTGCAGTCGGGGCAGCAGCGCAGCGTCCGCGCCTTGATCGGGTCCGCCATAAAGAGCGGTTCGAGCATATTGACGATCTTCATCACCGACTTGTTTCCGGCAAAGGGTTTGCCGCATTCGACGCAGCAGAAGGGTTCGTCCTGCGCCAGCTTTTTGGCCTCAAACCACGCCGGAGTTAGATCGATACCGGTGGATTGAAGGGTCATCACCTTTTCGGGGCAGAGATTGACGCATTCGCCGCATTGGGTGCATTTGGAGAAGTTGCCCATCAAAGCGCCGTTTGCTTCGTCCACAAAAAGCGCCGTGGTGTTGCAGGCGGTGACGCAGCTCATGCACAGAGTACAGCCGCTTTCGTTGACTTCAACCGTGCCGTAACGCACCCATTCGCCGCCGGGCACAACGCCGTAACTGTCCCCGCCCACAGCCGCCTTAAGCCGCGCGGCGAACTGATCGCGCTTAAATTCGTGATCTTCGCGCAGGCTATGGCGACTACCTGCAACCGGTTGGGCCAGATCGAGCGCCGACTTCAGTTCGGTGTCGTTTTGGCTGAGCAGCACGGCGTCTTTGCCGTAGAGCTTTTGCCAGATGCCGTTCATTAGATTGATCGCGTCGCGGGTGCCCTTAGAGACGATTTCGCTATGGAACACCACCTGCGATCCGCTCTCTTGAAGCAGCGCCATAAAGTGCGCTTCGCTAGGAAACTTGGGGCCTTCGATCAGCAGCGGCACCACCCCGGCGGGCAGCGGAACGGCGGTTTTGGCCAGCATCTCTTCGGGAATCATCAGCACTACGCTGTTTTCGTACAAAGGGGCCAGCTCTTCAAAGGCGTTTAGCGGCATCCGCGCAAAATCGACCGCGCCGCTGGGACAGGCGGCAATACAACCGCCGCAGCCCATACAGTCGATATCGCTAAACACCAGCGTATGGGTTGTGTCGTCGCGCACTACGCCCAGCGTCGGGCAAAGCTGCGCGCACAGTCCGCACGCGCCGCTGATGCGCCCGTGGGTCTGGCACAGGGTGGCATCGTAACTGACGCTTTTGTAGTAACCGTATTCGCCCTTGCGCGAAAGCAGCTTTTCTTTGAGTGCGCCGGGGGTTTCAAAATCCGCTGCGCACAAAACCCCCAGGTATTTTTCCAGCGTTTCGTCCTTGTCGGTCAAAACAACTTGATCGGCCCCGGCTGAACGATCGCCCAGAGCCAAAGAAAAATCGCCCAGACGGCCCTGCAGCCCCTCAAGGGCCTCCTTGGGGGCAACGGTAATGTCGAACTCGTCCTTGAATGCTTCCGCCAGCGTCCGGCAACGCTGCGCATCGCCCAAAATCACCAGCCGATCGCCCACGGGCTGAATAAACCGCTCCTCAAGGGCGCGATCGAATTTGACCGCCCGTGCTTCATAGAGGGTTTTAAGCCCTTGGGCCAGAACGCGGCCGTCCGCCCGGCTACGGGCCATAAACCACGCGACCTCGGGAGCGTAAACCTCACCCTCGCCCTCCCGGTCCGTCACAAGATAGCGGCCTGTTTTTTTTTCAAAATCGAAGTAATTTTCCAAGTAAGGGCGAAGCTCTTGGGGCGCTTCGCACAACAGAAACTCTTTCATCAATGGGCCCCCTGTTGCGGAATATATGGTAAAAAATAGTTGACTTTTGCAGTGTAGGGGGTGTTGTCTTAAAAGTAATTTAAATTGATAGACTTTATCGATATTCTTATTTTACATATCGGTTGACGTCAGCCCCGCTGGGCTAAAATGGGCCATTGCCTGCAAAGGAGCGAGAATGTTTGACTTTTTTAGAAAACTCATCAAGGCGCTGAACTCCAGCGAACACACCTGGCAGATCAGCCTGGGGGCGGCCCTTGGCCTGATTCCCGGCCTGACGCCGGTTTTCAGTCTGCACAACCTGCTGTTTATCTTTCTGGCCTTTTTGATCAATGTCAATCTGGGGGTTTTTATCGTCAGCATCGGCTTTTTTGCCGGGCTGGCCTATCTGGCCGATCCGCTCATGGAAAGTCTGGGCTACTGGCTGCTCACCCTCCCCGCGCTGGAGGGAATGTGGACGGTTTTTTACAACAACCCGTGGCTGAAGCTGACCGGTTTTAACGACTCTTTGGTGCTGGGTTCTTTGGTAAGCGGCCTGATTTTGGCGGTTCCGGCCTATTTTTTCTTTGAGTGGGTAGCCAAGACCTACCGGGGCCCGGTTTCGCGGTTTACGGGCAAGCTGCCCATTGTGCGCAGCTTTCTGGCCTTTGACGAAACGGCGGCGGCAAACGCCAAAAAACCGGGCAAGGTGCGCTGGTGGGGGGCGGGCGTTTTTGTGGCGCTTGCGGCGCCGATCGCGGTTTTTGCCCTCTTTTTTATGGACGCCCTTGTCAAAAATCAGCTGGAAAAGGCGCTGTCAGAGCCCATCGGTATGCAAGCGAGCATCGAGATCGGAA
>JBFWML010000082.1:0-2846 GCA_050251635.1 Campylobacterales bacterium
CGGGATTTTGAAAGCGATCTGAGCATTCCGCAGATCACCCTGCCGGGCCTTGAGAAAAACGACTTTGTTAACGGCTGCCGGTTTGAAAAACTGATCAACGCGCAGGCCGACGCCACGCTGCAGGCACTCAAAAGCCAACAGGTTCCCTGCGATGAGCTTATGCTCGATCGGCTCGATGAGTGGCATCTGGGCGCGCTGTTTATGATGTACGAACTGCTCACTTCGCTCACGGGTCACCACATGAAGGTCAACACCTACGATCAACCCGGCGTCGAGCTGGGCAAAACGATTCTCGTCAAAAACTTTAAATAAGGCAGTTGTATGGGCATTGCGATTATGACCTCCGGCGGCGACAGCGCGGGGATGAACCCGGGCGTTAAACGGTTTGTGGAGTACAGCCTGGAAAAGGGGCTCAAACCCTATCTGATCTACGACGGCCTCGAAGGCATGATCGACAACCGCATCAAAGCGGCGACCCATGCCGATGTGGCGGGTATTATCTACAAGGGCGGCACGGTGATCCGCTCCGCCCGCTCCAAACGGTTTTTTGACAAAGCCTTCCGCCAGCAGGCCTACGACAACCTCAAAAGCCACGGTATTGATCAACTGGTCGTTTTAGGCGGCGATGGATCCTTTCGGGCGCTGGATGTGTTTTACAAGGATTTCGGCGTGCCCTTCGCGGGCGTTCCGGCCACGATCGACAACGATATTTTCGGCACCGATTATTGCCTTGGGGCCGACACGGCGCTGAACGTTATCCGCCAGTCGATCGACGAAATCCGCGATACCGCAAGCTCATTCAAACGCGCCTTTGTCATCGAAACGATGGGCCGCGACTGCGGTTATCTGGCGCTGGTTTCGGCACTCACCAGCGGCGCGGAAATCTGCCTGATTCCCGAACTGCCCTATGACCTTGAAAGCCTCAAAAAACGGTTTAAAAAAGAGGTGGCCGATGGACGCACCTATATTATTGCGATCGTAGCCGAAGGGGTGAAATTCGCACAGGGGTTAACCGAATGGCTGGAAAAGGAGATCGGCATGGAGTCGCGCGTCACCACGCTGGGCCATATCCAGCGCGGCGGCAGCCCCACCGTTTTTGACCGCCTGATGGCCTTCGAGTTTGTCACCTTCGCCATCGACGGCCTGCTGGCCGGGCGCACGGGCGACGTGGTTTGTTACAAGGATTCCAAAATGGGCTACCGCTCCATCCATGAGGTTGCCGGCGGCAAATACCAGATCAACCCCATGTATTTAGAGGCGGGCCACAAACTGACCCGCTAATACTTCTCCCGATCGAGTGCGCGAATGGCTCGATCGGAACCCTCGATCTGCTGCTGGTGGGAGGGTTGGTAAGGTTGCTTTTCGGGCTGCTTGGAACAGGCGCTCAGAAACAGCAGCGCTACCGTGGCCGCCAATAGAGTTTTCATGCTCTCTCCTTCTTTTGACTGGCTGCATTATAATCCAATCATCCACCTTGGGGAGCATTGCGATGAGTATTGACTGGCAAGAGACGCACGCGGCTATCTGGCGCGGCGAAGCGCAGGGCTTTAAGGCAGTTCGGCGCATCGATCCCGTCATGCCCGCCGATCTGCTGAATATTGATGCCCAAAAAGAGCTGCTTCTGGCCAATACACAGCGGTTTTTAGCCGGTAAACCCTCTAATCACGCCCTGCTTTGGGGCTCTCGCGGATCGGGTAAGTCCTCCTTGATTAAGGCGGTTTTTAATGCACTGCGAAGCGAGGGGCTACGCTTGATCGAAGTCGATCGTGACCACTTGGCCGATCTGCCGCAGATTGCCGATGCCATCGAGCAACTGCCTTTCATGTTCATCGTTTTCTGCGATGACCTCAGTTTTGAAAATGACGAAAAGGGCTACAAAGGACTCAAGCGGATTTTGGAGGGATCCATCGAACTGCCGCCGGAAAATTTGCGGGTTTACGCCACCTCCAACCGGCGCCATCTGCTGCCGGAGTACGCCAGCGAAAACATGGCAACAACCCTCATGCAGGGAGAAATTCACTATGCGGATGTCGTAGAGGAAAAGCTGTCGCTTTCTGATCGTTTCGGCCTGAGCCTCTCCTTTTATAGCGGTGGCGAAGCCCACTATTTAGCGCTCATTGAGAAGCATTTTAAAGCCTACCAAGGCGATAGAGCGGCACTTATACGGGAAGCCAAGCAATTCGCCGCCTTGAGGGCTAGCCGCAGCGGCCGCACCGCCAAGCAGTTTATCGGCTATTACGAAGAGCGGTTTTGATAGCTATTTCAGGAACGCCATAGAGCGTTCTTCCAGATTAAACTCATGGTAGTTGCACAACAACTCCTCGCCCTCGGCAATATCCCGGGCGGCAATGTTGACATAGTGATTATCGGGGTCGGTAACCACATTGGGTTCGCTTGAATGATTCATATGACGGGCATGATCGCCGTTGAGTACATACCAATGTTCGCCATCCTCTTCGATCTTGTAAGCGTAAACCAGCAAAAACTGCTGCAAACCCTCAGGTAAAGTTTCAAAGGTGTGGGCGGAATAATAGATGTCAATGCGGCGATCCATCTGCCAAACGATGGTGCCTTTTTTAATAGGCGCAGAAGCAAAAAGTCCCAAACCGTGCAGAGCCGATTTATCGGGGTGGCAGGGAACCATCATCATGGCTTTGCTTCCTTGCTTGAAAAAATGTGAATTTGAATAAAGAAGAAAAAGGAGTTAAAAAGAATTTAACCCCGGCAGCGCCCTACTTTCCCACAACCGTCGGCTGCAGTATCATCGGCGAAGTGGTGCTTGACTTCCAGGTTCGGAATGGAGCTGGGTATGACCACCACTCAATAACCACCGGAGAGTAAAACCA
>JBFWML010000083.1:0-2714 GCA_050251635.1 Campylobacterales bacterium
GTTCGACGAAGACCACACCGCGCTGGATGCCTTGAAAAAAGAGCTGGGTAAAAAGTGATGCGGAAGCTGGTGATCGCTTCGAGGGGCAGCCAGCTGGCGCTCTGGCAGTCCGAACACATCAAAGCCCGCCTGATGGCCCTGCATGCGGGGCTTGAGGTGGAGATCAAAGTCTTTAAAACCCAGGGTGACATTATTCTGGATGTGCCGCTGGCGAAAATCGGTGGCAAAGGGCTCTTTACCAAAGAACTCGAAGAGGCGATGCTGCGCGGCGAGGCCCATCTGGCGGTACACAGCCTCAAGGACGTGCCGACCCAGTTTGAACATGGCTTTATGCTCGCGGGCGTAACCGCGCGGGGCGATCGGCGCGACGCGCTGGTGAGCGAAAAATACGCCTCCCTTGAGGACCTGCCCCGGGGTTGCGTGGTGGGCACCACCAGCCTGCGCCGCAAAATGCAGCTGCTGGCCAAGCGGCCCGATCTGATGGTTAAAAACCTCCGCGGCAATATCAACAGCCGCCTTGAAAAGCTCAAATCGGGCCTGTATGACGCGATTGTGCTGGCCTACACGGGGCTGGAGCGCCTAGAACTGACCCGTGCGGTCAAGTATGTGCGCCCCATCGATCCGGATGTGATGCTGCCCGCCATGGGGCAGGGGGTTTTGGGTCTGGAGACGCGGGATAACCCTGAAGTACTCGCGCTCATTAAGCCGCTGATCGACGAAAAAGCCACCGTCGAAACCACCATCGAACGCGCCTTTGTGGACGCCCTGCAGGGTGGCTGCCAAGTGCCCATCGGCGTCAGCGCCGAACTCTTCAACGACGGCCGCGTTTACGCCAAAGGGGTGGTGGGAATGCCCAACGGACGCGAAATCATCACCGCCGAAGTGCGCGGCGATAAATCAGCCTACGCCCACATGGGCCGCGAACTGGCCGACAAACTGATCGCCCAGGGTGCACGAGAACTGCTAGCGCGCGCCGAGGCGATGGGGCACGGGGAGTAACTCCCCGGCCTTGTCTTTAGGGAGCCCCCGATTCGCTCTGGGCTAACCTGTTTTTGTAGTGCCCGAAGCGAAAGTAGAGTGCGGGCAGAACAATCATGTTTAAAATTGTCGAGCTGAGTAGGCCAAAAAAGATAACAACGGCCATGGGCGCTTGAATCTCGCTGCCCGCTTCCGAGGCGCTTAGGGCCAGCGGAATCATTGCGAATCCGGCGGCGAAGGCGGTCATCAAGATAGGCACGAGCCGCTCCTTGGCTCCGCGCACAACCGCCTCTTTAAAATTTGTCACCCCTTCGACATCAATCAGCCTTTGAATATGCGACACCATCATGACGCCGTTTCGCGTGGCAATGCCAAAGAGGGTAATAAAGCCGATCAGCGTTGCGATCGAGACAATCTTGCTTGAAAGATAAAGCCCGGCCACGCCGCCAATCACCGCCAAGGGCAGGTTCACCAAAACCAGCAACGCATCACGGAGCGAACCAAACACCATAAACAGCAGCAGCACGATCGCCGCAAGAACCACCGCGCCGGCTGCCATGAGCCGTTTGGCGGAGCGTTCGGCGCTTTCGAACTGTCCGCCGTACTCAATATGGTAGCCCGCTGGAAGCGCGATGTTTTCCTCCACTTTCTGCCGAATCTCTTCGACAACCCCTGCAAGATCCCGTCCGGCGGCGTTGGCGATCAGCGCAACTTTGCGAACACCGTTTTCGCGGCTGATTTGCGCCGGCATACGGGTCTGTTTAATCTCGACAAAGGTCTTTAGGGGCAGTTGTGCCCCCGTGGGCGTTATCACGAGCGCAGCGCCGATTTTTTCCGCATCGAGCGATTGATCGTGCCGGTAGCGCACAACCACATCCCTTATGGCGTTGCCCTCGATAACGGCCGTCGCCTTGGTGCCGTAAAAGGCCGTTTGGATGGTTTCGGCCAGTTCGTCAGCGCTCAGGCCATATATGGCCATGGCGTCACGCTTAAGCTTCAATACCATTTGCGGCACATCCGACTGCTCTTCGATCATCACATCGACTGTGCCTTCGACCGATTCGACGATTTTTTTGATCGACTCCGCCAGCCGCCTTTGTTCGTAGATATCCTCGCCGAAAATCTTGACGGCGATGGCCGCCCTGGAGCCTGAGAGCATATGATCAATGCGGTGCGAGATGGGCTGCCCGATGGAAATATCCGCCCCGCCGATTTGCGAAAGCCGCTGCCTGAGCGCCTCAAGGAATGCTTCTTTGCTGCGTGCGTCCATCTGTAGCGTTACTTCAATCTCGGAAACGTGCACCCCTAGCGAGTGCGAGTCCAAATCACCGCGTCCGGTGCGGCGGGCGGTGTTGACCACCTCGTCAAACCCAAGCAGCGCCATTTCGATTTCCTGGGCAATTTCGCCACTGGTTTCCAGCGCCGTGCCCGGCAGGGCGACAATCGTGACGGTCAGGCTTCCTTCGTTAAATTCCGGCAAAAAGGCCCGGCCCGCGCCAAGCAGGGCAGTCAGGCTACCCGCAAAGGCCAGCACGGCCAAAAGCGCCACCGTTTTCCACCGGGGCAATACGTTCAGCAGCAGCCGCTCGTAAAGACGGTGCAGCGTGCCAATCAGGGGCGATCGGCTATGCGCACTTTCATTTTTCAGGTGCAAAAAGTAGTGGCTTAGAACCGGCGTCAGAGTCACGGCCACAATTAGTGATGCCGCGAGCGAAATCATATAGGCCAGACCCAAA
>JBFWML010000084.1:0-2550 GCA_050251635.1 Campylobacterales bacterium
CCACGATGAGTGGTGGGCGGCTTTTCCAAAACCCATTTTCAACCAGATTGTCAATGCCCTGAGCGGTCAGGTTCGCGACACGCTTAAAAAAGAGTGCCATGCCGATCTGAGCAAAACGCCGGCAGCAGATATTCTCAAACATTTCGAGATTGGGCGCACGCAACTAAAGCGCTCTTTAAGTGAAGGCCGAGTAGTATTACGGCCTTCAAATATGCGGTCGTGGTGAAACTGGTAGACACGCTGTCTTCAGGCGGCAGTGGGGCAACCCATGGAGGTTCGAGTCCTCTCGACCGCACCATTTACAAACAAAACAAATCCCCCAAACATTTCAGGTAAAATCACCCATTCGTCTTTTAATGCTTGAGTCGTTGATTTTTAAAAAGAGTGGAAAAGATGGTCGGGATGAGAGGATTCGAACCTCCGGCCTCGTCGTCCCGAACGACGCGCGCTAACCAGGCTGCGCTACATCCCGTAAAGCAGAAGCGGAATATTAACGCCATTTTTATAAAAACCGCTTAAACGGGGGAGGGTGATTTGATGAAAACGCAAGAGTGGCTATCCAAGGCGGCACGCGAAGCGCAAAAGGGCGTACTGGACGGTCACGGCGGCCCCTTTGGCGCCGTTATCGTTAAGGACGGCACCCTGTTGGCATCGGCACACAACGAAGTTATCAAGCGCAACGATCCGACCGCCCACGCCGAAGTGCTGGCCATCCGGAAAGCCGCCAAGCGTTTGGGCAGTTTTGATTTAAGCGGTTGTGAACTTTACACCACTTGCGAACCCTGCCCGATGTGCATGGGCGCGGTGTTGTGGGCCAGAATAGGGCGGGTTGTTTTTGGCGTCGATCGGCAAGATGCGGCTTCGATCGGCTTTGACGACAGCGCCTTCTACCGCTTCTTTGAGAGCAAGAGCAAGAAAAACTGGCTGACAGTAGAGCAGGTTGACTCACCGGCGTGCAAAGAGGTGATGACCCTTTGGCAAAACAGCCCGAAAAAAATCGCCTACTAGAAGCGGCCGGGCAACCTCAAAGCAACTTCTAAAGATTATCATTACCCCGAAACCATCACACAGGGAGTGGGGCATGACGGCTTTAGGGGGCACTGCGGCAGACCGGATCGGTTCAGGGGGTTTTGACTATTCGGGTTTTGATGACGAAATCAACGGATTGCCCAATAAAGCCGTATTGATGCAGGCGGGCGAAGTGTTGTTCCACAATGCGGTACGCGGACATCTGTCCTTAAGTGTCGCACTGGTGCGAATTGACGGCTTCAAACAACTGGTTTCGGAACACGGCCATGAGGCGGGTGTTCGGGCGCTCAATCTGGCGGGCAGCACCTTGCAGGCCAGATTCAGGCGTTCGGATATGGTAGGCTATTTGGGCGGCGGGCAATTTTGCGTATTGGCGGTCAATATGGCAGGTGAACTGCTTTCGGACATTTTCAGCGAATGCCGATCGCTGGTGTCTCAGAAGAGATTTCCCCTGGCCGGACAGCAGCTCTCCTGCACGATCAGTGTTGCCGCAACGGCAAAAATGGGAGACACCTTTGCGTCAACTTTGTCACAGGTTGGACAACTGCTTGATACAAGCGGGCGGATCGCCAGAAACTGCACGATAATTCGCTAAACTCTCCGGCATGGATGCCGGAAATCAAGAAAACCTCAAACTCCTTCGTGTTCTATATGCAGAAGACGACCCCGTCATGCGCAAGCAACTTAGCAAAAGACTCAATCAGCTTTGTGCCGAAGTATGGGAGGCCGGAAACGGTCTGGAGGCGATGCAAATCTTCGCCGATAAAAAACCCGACATCATTCTGGCGGATTTAAATATGCCCGCAATGAACGGGCTGGAGCTAATACGCGCCATCCGCAAAGAGGGGCACGATACGCCGGTTATTATGATTACGGCACATGTGAGCGAGGAGTATCTCCTTGATGCGCTTCGGCTTTCTTTGGTGGATTACCTGGTCAAACCCTTCACCTACGACTCCCTGACTCAAGCGCTCATAAAATGTCTGCGGCAACTTGAAAAAGGCGGATCGCTCAAGGTGTCATTGGGCGAGGGGGTTTATTATAGCCGCCGGAGCGGAACGCTTGAAAAACGCTCCGAAGTCATTGAGCTGCCCAGAAAAGAGCGGCTGCTGCTTGAACTGTTGCTATCGCAACGGCACCGGATGGTCAGTAAAACCGAAATCGAACAGACGGTCTGGACCGAAGAGGGAATGAGCGAATCGGCACTCAAGAGCGTACTGGTCAAGCTGCGCCGCAAAATCGGAAAAACCTCAATCATAAACACGCCGCATATCGGCTACCGGCTTATCTTGCCCGACGAAAACGAAACAACGTGAACGCACAAGAGCGGTCCGAACTGGCTTTTAAGGCATTTAGAAAACTCGCGCAGCCCGATCGGCAAGAAAAAATCCGCCATTGGCTAGAGAATCTTGACGCCACGGAAACCAAGAAGATCGCCTTGTTGCTCCAGGTGCTTATCGCCCGCGATCGAGCCAAACGTGCCCCTGCTACTTCGAATTAAAATTATCAAGAGAATAGATA
>JBFWML010000085.1:0-2543 GCA_050251635.1 Campylobacterales bacterium
AGGGCCGCTTGCTGGACGTGGGCTGCGGTTGCGGCGTGGTGGGGCTTTTGCTGGCGCGGGATTTTGGCGTGGAGCTGACGGGTGTGGACGTGCAGGCGGAGATGATCGGCTTTGCCCGCGAAAACGGCGAGATGAACGGCATTAACGCGCAGTTTCACCACACCGACTTCCGCGAGTTTTCCAGCGAAACGAAGTTCGACGCGATTGTGTGCAACCCGCCCTTTTACCACCCGCGCACCCAGCCTAGCGAAAACCCGTCGCTGCGGCTGGCCCGCTACGGCGACGCGCTGCCGATCGACGCGTTTTTAAAACAGGCCGGACGGCTGATCGACCCGCGCGGCGATCTGTTTTTTTGCTACGACGCGGCGGCGTTTTACCCGGTGATTAAACTCTTGGGCCAGCAGCGTTACCACCTCAAAACCGTTCAGTTTGTCCACCGCGACGCAAGCACTCCCGCGCGGCTGGTGCTGATCCATGCCAAAAAGTCGCTGGTTAAGGCCACGCAGACTTTGCCGCCGCTGTTTTTGCACGACGAGAGCCAAATCTCCGCCCCCATGAACGCCATCGCGCAGAAGGCAGGCACGCTGTGCGTGGCCTAGAACTGATGCGCGAAGCGGGCTACCCCTACGCCTTCAACCCCGCCGCCTGTGAAGCGTGCAAGGGCCGCTGCTGCACGGGCGAGCAGGGGCATATCTGGATAAACGACGCAGAGATTGCCGCTTTGTGCGCTCTGCTGGGCGAAAGCGAAACCGTGGTGCGCGGCTGCTATCTGCGGCTGGAGCGCGAGGGGTGGAGCATCCGCGAGCGCCAGGGCGAAAGCGGCTACGAGTGCTATTTTTTTGACGCGCCTTCGGGCCGTTGCCGCATCTATGAAGCGCGGCCCGGGCAGTGCCGTACTTTTCCCTTTTGGGAGTCGGCTTTGAAGCATCTGGATTTTCTCAAGGCCAGTTGTCCCGGCGTGGTGATCGCATGATCCGGCAACTTTTTGGGCTTGCCCTGATTGCCGCGCTGCTGGGCGGATGCGCCGCGGGCGTGCCGCAACTGCGCGAATACGCCGAGCGCGACTTGTATGTGATGATGGTTATGGATGCCGAAGAGCGCGGGGATTACAACGCGTCGGCGGCGTACAATCTGCATCTGTATAAAAAAACCGGCGAGGTCGAGTTTAGGAACGCTTGGGTGGAGGCGCTTTTGCGGGCGCGGGAGTATGACCGGGTTGTCAAAATCACCGCCGATCACTTAGAGCGCGGCGAAGACCGTCAGATGCGCCGTTATCAGGCTTTGGCCTACACGGGCAAGCGGGATTTTACCGCCGCGATCGCAACGGCGCAGGAGCTGATCAAGACCGATCGCGTCGCCGAAGACTACCTGCTGCTGGCCGATCTACACGCCCTGCGCGGCGAAAACGCCCGGGGTCTTGAGTATTACAAAAGCGCCTACGCGCTCGATCCGAGCGAGGCGGCGGTGGATAAGATCGCCATGATTCTTTATGAGCGCCTGAGCAATACCAAAGAGGCGCTGGCCTATTACGAATCGCATATTATTCAGCATGGCTGCAGCGAGTTTTTGTGTCAGCGGCTGGCGCATATTTACGCCCGCGAAGGCAATATCGGCGGCGTTATCACGGCCTATAAGCGCATCTACAAACAGCGTCCCGATCCGATCGTGGGTCAAAAGCTGGTCGAACTCTACCTGCTTCAAAAGGAGCACGCGGCGCTGATTCGCTGGCTGGAGGAGACGCGCTTTAACGATCTGGTGCTTTTGGAGGTGTACAAGTACGAGCGGGCTTACGCCAAAGCCTCTTTGGTGGCCCTGCGGCTGTATGAGGAGCGCGGCGATATCGAGCACTTGGCTCTGCACGCGATGTTTGCCTATGAGGCGGGCAACCCCAATGACAGGCAGCTGGTTTTGCAAACGGTCAAAAAGCTCGAAACCGTGGTGGCCCAGAGCGATTACCATGTGCATCTGAACTATCTGGGTTATTTACTCATCGACTACAGCATCGACGTAGCGCGGGGCGTGGAGCTGGTGGCCCGTGCGCTCGAAAGCGAACCGGACAACCTCTTTTACACCGATTCGCTGGCTTGGGGCCATTACCGGCTGGGCAACTACGCCAAAGCCTACGAGCTAATCAAGCTCGTCAAGGAGGGCGTGCCCAACGACGCCACTGTGCAGGAGCACTTTAACGCCATCAAAAAAGCCTACGATAAATCCCGAAAGAAGAAGAAATGATTCTCGACGAAATTCTCAAAAAAACCCGCGAAGATTTAAAATAGCGCAAGGCGGCGTTGCCCGAAGAGGTGATCGGCCGTGCCATGAGCATGAACCCCTTTTACCCCCGCGACGTCAAAGAGGCGCTCAAATCCACGCCGGAAAATCCCTATAAAATCATCGCCGAGGTCAAAAAGGCCAGCCCCTCCAAGGGGGTCATCCGCGAAGATTTTGATCCCGTCGCCATTGCGCAGGGGTACGAAGCGGGCGGCGCGGCGGCCTTTTCGGTGCTGACCGAACCGCACTGGTTTCAGGGCAATATCGAGTATCTT